>JAHCLN010000011.1 GCA_026125215.1 Opitutaceae bacterium | reverse complement strand
CTCAACCTCTGCTACGACGTGCCGATGAAGCTGCTTTCCGGCCACCTTCTGGTGATGGCCGTGCTGCTGGTGGTGCCCGACTGGCGACGGCTGCGGGATTTTTTCTGGCATTACCGGAGCACTCCCGCTGGCGACTCTCCTTGCATTGGGCTGCCGCTCCACCTGCGGCGCTTGGCTCCGGCCTTGAAGGCCATCGTGGTTGTCTGGGTGATTGGTTCCACGGTTTACGCGCAGTTTCGCTAGGGTGCGGACGACCGCGAAAGCTACGGCACCACGCCGGCCGAGTTGCGCGGCATCTGGCACGTCGAATCCTTTGTGCGCAATGGCGAGACCGTGCCACCGCTGCTCACCGACTCCTCGCGCTGGGGCACGGTCATCTTTGGCGACTACCGCGTGATGGCCGTCCGCACGACCGCCAATGCCCCGGCCGGCGCCTGGCTGGTAGAACGCGCTACCGATCCCGGCAGCTACACGCTCACCCGCGCCGACGGATCCGCAACCGCTGCGGCAACCATCACCTTTCCTGACGTTGGTGTCATGCGCCTGCAGACCCGACTGGATGAAAACGACCTGGAACTGCGCCTCCACCGCGTGGACGAACGAAGCTTCCGCCTCAACAGCCGCGGCTTCCGCTGGATCAGCGAGCGGTCGTTCAACCGGTGATATTTCGCGTGTGATTTTGCGAAGAACCACTCGGATAAAAGCTAACTGCAACACCCAAAAACCTGCTTTCACCCCATGGTGACGGCGACCCTGCCGACGTCGTCGGCGACGACCAACCCCACGACGCGAAAGGCTTCGCCGCGCGCTATCCCAGTTCACCCGTCGGTGGCGGCGCTCCCGATCAAATCTAGGCGGCAATCGAAGATCCTGAGCTTGTCGACGAACTGTCATTCTGACAGCGCGATGCGTTGGTGCCTTCGCCCGATCAAAACGTTGACTGAGATTCCCCAGCATTTATAGCTTCTCTGTAGGCGCCGAGCATGCCCTTCGACACCACACAAAATAGCTATCTTGCACTTCGGAAAGTGATGGCAGAACGCACGCGCCAAGTGGTCGTCTTCTGTGGTGCTGGACTGAGCAGACCTGCAAAAATGCCAACGTGGTCAGAATTGCGAGCGGGCTTGCTTAAGTCTGCGCGCAAAGAGGTCGAGTATAGAACTGAAAATTTAAGGCGCGATCAAGCGTTGCTTGATGTGGCAGAGCGCGAGGGCGACTACTGGCGGGCTTTTGCGCACATTAAGGAAGTTCTCGGTGATACAACTTATACTGCCGAGATCCGTCGAGAATTTGAACATGCGGATCGCACAATCCCTCCCGAGGAATATTGCGATCTTTGGCGAATGCCGATTGCAGGTTTTGTAACTCTGAATCTTGATGGACTGGTAAAGCGGGCAACATCATGCTTTCAGATCTGTGGTCGAATGAAGATGAGTTCAAAGTTGTCGTCCTGGATTTCGATTTGTCATGGCATCGTGACGCAATTGGACACTCGGTATCTCTGGCACACTCTGTGAACGGCTATCTAGCCCCCGAGTTGTCGGGCGTCTCAAGATTTAGCAGCCGGAATGCGCTGGTAGATTCATACGGCATTGGGATGACACTTTTTTTTATCGTGAGCGGAAGGGCTCCTCTCTTCACGGAAAGCCAGCATGCAGATTGGGTGGAAAAACTTCAGAAGGAAATAGGGCGTGAGCCATCGAAAGAATGGCACTCGCTAAACCAGCGCTGGGCTCGACTCATCTACTGGACTACCAAGCCAAATCAGTCGGAGCGTTGGGACATCGTGCGAATTTTGGGTGAACTTGAGCAATTGCATCGCGCACTGAAAAACCCCACTAAAAATGCCTCAGCTGAACTCGCTGCGGAGGAAATTTTAGCGCGGACAAAAGAAGGAGGAAGAACATACCATTGGAACGTAGATACCCTCTGTGGTTATTTTGAGCTGCGCACGGGCTTTAAGATTGAAATCAAGGGCGACGAATCTTCAAAGGAGGTTAAATTCGAGTGCGATTGGATGAACACCGGAGATAGAAAGTTCGAAAATGTTAAGAAATACCTCGGCCCAGCGACTGAGCGACTTGATGGAATCATGCGGACAGGCGGGTGGAATTTTACCGGGAAGCGGTCTCAAGCGGACAGCGTTCATTTCACTGCAACCATTCCGATCGAAAAATTGCAGTTTGCCGGAGCAATCGCAAAAGCTGTCGAGTCTGTAGATGCGGCGGTTGAAAACCTAAAACTGGGGAATGCGTAGACTTCGCAAGCGGATTGGCGGGGGCGTTAGGTGTTAGATTAATAAGGTCCGCTAAAGGACCCTGAGAAGGGTCAGGCTGCGGATCTTATGTCGAAGTAAGCGCGACCTGCCTCAAGCCGCGCCCAGCAGCGGGTAATCGGTGTAACCGCGCGGTCCGGGACTGTAGAAGGTCTTGCTGTCGGGTTCCACGAGCGGCACCCCGGCGCGCACGCGCGCGGGCAGGTCGGGATTGCTGATGAAGTGGTGGCCGAAGACGATGGCGGCGGCCGTGCCGCTTTGGACGGCCTGCTCGGCTTCTGCGGGCGTGAAGCCCATGCCCACGAGCAAAGCCCCCTTGAAGGCTTCGCGCGCCGGCGTGACGACGTCGCCCTTCTGCACGCCGAAGAAATCGCCGCGCATCAGGTCGAGGAAGGCGATGCCGCGCCGGTCCAGCTGCGCGGCGACATGCCGTGTGAGCGCGACCGGGTCGCTGTCCTGCATGAAATTGTAGCTGTTCAGCGGCGAGATGCGCACGCCGACGCGGTCCTTGCCCCAGACCCCGATGACGGCATCGACCACCTCGAGCAGCAGCCGCGCGCGGTGGGCGATCGGCCCGCCATAGGGGCCGGTGCGGCGGTTGCTGCCGTCGCGCAGGAACTCGTCGAGCAGGTAGCCGTTGGCGCCATGCACCTCGACCCCGTCGAACCCGGCGGCCTTCGCGTTCTCCGCCGCGCGGGCGAAACCGGCCACGATGCCCGGCAGCTCGTCATCGCGCAGCTCGCGCGGCACCTCGTAGGGCTTCTTGCCCTGCGGGGTGTGCGTCTCGTCGTTCTCGATCCGCAGCGGGCTCGGCGCGACGGGCTGGGCCCCGTTGTTGAGCAGGGAGTGGCAGGCGCGCCCGCCATGCCAGATCTGCGCGAGGATCCGGCCGCCCTTGGCGTGCACCGCGTCCGTCACCTTTTTCCAACCGGCCACCTGCGCGGCGGAATACAGGCCCGGCTCGCGTCCGCCAAAGGCGGAGTTGCCCTCGATGGCCATCGTGGCTTCGGCGATGATCAGCCCAGCCCCGGCGCGCTGCGCGTAGTAGTCGGCCATGATGTCGGTCGGCACATGGTCGGCATCGGCACGGCAGCGCGTGAGGGGCGCCATGACGATGCGGTTCGGGAGCGCGATGGCGCCGAGTTGGACGGGGTTGAAGAGGGCTTCGTGCGGCATGGATGAAACGGAAAGCGTGCAAAGAATGTCTGACGGCGGAAATAGCAAGTGGGACGCGGACGCCCGCTTTCGCGCTTGGCAGGGTCGAACGCTCCCCGAAGAGTCGCGCCATGAATTATCGGACAAAGGCGGAGTTTTTTATCCAGGGCATCACACAGGGCTTCGTGGAGGCTTCCGAAGTCATCGCTTGGTCCGATGAGGTTGTTGCCGTCGCCGACAAGACCGAGGACTGGATGATCGAAATCTCCAGTTGTGGTCCCGATGACCGCATGGCCGTCCTCAGCCACCTCAACACCGTCAAAGGCACGGCCGACCCGGTCGAACTCGCCGCCCTGCTCAAAGCCAGAGGCGTCTGACGAGCCCTTGTGCGCCTCCGGTGCATCCGGACAGGCGCGGTCCGCTCGGAGATCGGACCCTACCGGCGCTACCGCGCCTCAGCGCAACGGCCGCATTTGCTTAATCTGCTCCAGCGCCAATGAGCGCAGATTGGCGGTTACAACTCACGCCGCCGAAATCTCCAACCGGTGGGCACGGCCGATGGCGGAGGTGGTTTCGTCGGCGACCTTCGCGGCGGCGGCGAACTCGGGCCAGCGGGTGACGGCGGCGATGACTTCGTCGGTAATCGCGTTGATCCGGCTCTTTTTGAGAAAACCCACCTCCGCGCAGGCGGCGAAGTCGTCGCGGGTGAATTTGTCCCGCTTGCCGTTGATGGTCATCTGGTGCGTGGCCGTCCATTCGCCGGAGGGATTGTAGCTGTAGCACACGTCGAAGGCGGGCGAGAGCGACCAGGTGCCGGCGCGGTCCATCAGGAAGGCGATGTTCTTCACGTGGTCGTCCTGGTCGCGCGCGACGACGTTGAACACCATCCGGCGGAACTGCTGCTCGACCTGGTCGGGCGGCAGGTGAAGCTGCCGCATGACGAGCAGCGCCTGTTCGTAGGAATGTGCGCCCGCGGCGTTGAAATCGTAGTGCGCGAGCGCACCGAGCGACTGCATGTGCAGCTTCTCGCCGTCGGGCAGCCGGTCGAAGCGCTTCGTCATGAAGTGCCGGCGGCCGTTTTCCTCCAGCAGCCGGCACTCGCTCATCGTGATGCCGGCGGCCTTGGCCATCAGGTGATAGGCATACTCGATGGCGCCGAAGCCCTTCGGATCGTCGAGTTCCTTGTCCTTGTTGCCCTTCACGCCGTCGAATTTGAGCAGCCAGTATTCGAAGTCCTCCCCTGCCCGCACCTGACCGGAACGGACCTCCTCGGTCTTGGGGTTCCACGCGATGACGGCCTTGGCCCGCGCGCCACCGGCGGAGGTGCCGACGCGCAGGATGTCGTTGAGCGCCTTCTCGCGCGACTTCGGCTGAAAATTGCCCGAGAGCGCATCGCGGCTGGCCAGCACCTCGGAGGCGAGGCTCACGAGCGCATCGAGATCGATCTTCGAGGGCTTTTGCGGACGCGGTCCGAGCGTGGGGGCAAACTCCAGCGCGCCCATGCCACGCGTGCCCGTGTAGCACAGCCTGTCCACCGCGCTGAACTCCGCCGGCGTGCGGCCCTGCCGGGCCAGCCACGCATCAATGAGCGCATTGCCAAACTTGTCGGGCAGCGAATCCGCCAGCAGCCCGGGCAGGCCGTGAAAGGTCCGGCGCGGCAGCGCGGGAAACTGCCAGACCTGCGGCCCGAGCGGCATCACGATGGGCGACACCTGGATGCCGCTCCGCGCAAAGTCCGGCGTGTATTGGAACGCCGCCACCTCGCCGCCGTCGTCCAACGACACGGCGCCGATGTCCCGTCCCCAAAGCCTGACGCGCGCGATCATGACGATTTGCCCCAGGTCCACTTGCCGGGCTCAGCCACGGCCTGACGCCGGCCGGTGGCGCGCCGGCGCTTGCGCTCCTGCAGCCGCAACCGGTCGAGCGGACTCGGCGGCGGCTCGGCGAGGATTTGATCGAGACGATCCATCAGCCCCAAGGCCCGGCATACGCGCACAAAGCCCGACAACTGCGTGGCGGCTGCGCCCTGCTCCAGCCGCTGGACCGTGCGCAACCCGAGCCCGGCCCGCTCCGCCAGCTGCCGCTGGGAGAGATTCTGCGCCAGCCGGATAGCGGTCACGCGGCGTCCCAACTCCGTGAGGACGGACTCATCCACCAGATTGGAGTCAATTTTCATAGCGTCACTAATGACGCTTTATTCAACTTTATCAAGCAAATACGCCATTTATGGCGTGTTAAACTTAACTAATTGAATCCCAGAAGCTTGTTACACGAAAGAGCTTAGTTGGCACCAATGGCTTGGATGATGACGTTGACGTCCTCGCCGGGCGGCCGGGGGTTGTGGGCCCAGTTGCCGGCGGGATCGCTGCCGCGGCACAGCACTCCGCCCCTCGCCCAGCGCCGGTCGAGCGCACGCACAGAAGGCGGACAATAGCGGATCGTCAGCCCGCAACGGCGGCGGTCGGAGTGGTTGGGCTCCGAGCCATGGGCAAGCATATCGGCGTGGAGGGAGAATTCCCCGGCCTTGAGCTCGTCGAAGACGGGTTCACCGAACTGGGCGATGTCCTCGATTTCCTGGTTCAGCACCGCCGGGCCGCTGGCCTGCCGCCACTTCAGATGGCCGCGGGTGTGCGTGCCGGGCAGAAACATCATCGCGGCGTTTTCCCGATCGGCGTCGTCGATCGCCAGCCAGACGGTCACCGTGCGCGCCGGCGTGAGCGGCCAGTAGGACGCATCCTGGTGCCAAGCCACCTTGCGCGGATCGTGCGCGACCTTGCAGAAGAAATGCGAACCCCAGCAGACGATGTCCGGGCCGATGATGTCCTGCACGTGGTCGAGGATGGCCGGATGCGTGACGATGTCGTGCAGGCCGGCGCAGCAGACATGGTAGCCGTTGATGGAATACGCATCGAGGTCCTTGCGCGCGGCCTGCACCTTGGCGAGGAGGTCGTCGAAGTAGGCGCGGTTGCGCTCCGCCTCGGCCGGCGTGTAGGCCCGGAACGGCGCCACGTAACCATGGGTGTTGTAGAAGGCGACCTGCTCCGGGGTCAGCGCGCGCGGGGCGGGATTGACCACCGGCTGAAAGCTCAGATCGCGCTCTTCGGCAAACGCACTTGGGGGCATGGTCGTATGGGTATGCGCCCGGCGATGGTGGTGCCAAGCCCGGAACGCGTCATCCTCAGCACCGCACGGTCTTCCGCTTGGGCGCGACGGCCGCGCCACGGCGGGCCTTCACGATGTAGCTTTCCGCGTCGGGCACCTTGCAAGCGGTCCCGCCCATGTCCACGCGGACCTCGCCGATGGCGCGGGCCGTGGCGATGGCCTTGGCACCGAGCGGCGCGAGGTAGGTGCCGACCGCGATGATGAAATTGTTCATCGTGTAGCGCACGCCGTCGGTCGCCTTGGGCAGATCGCGCGGCATACGGTCGAGCAACCGGGCAAATTCTTTCAATGGCAACTCCGCATCCGGCCGGGTCGCGGCCAGCGCGGCGAGCGCACTCCATCCGGCGCGCGCGGTCTGATCGCTTTTCGCGGCAATCCATTTCAAGGCCAGGGCGGCGCCGTCGGGATGTTCCGAGGCCACCCACGGGACGGTGGTGCCGGAGATCATGTCCCACGACGCCGTCTTCGCCCAAGCGTCGAGCTGCGCCTTGGTCATCTGCCGGCCGTCGGCGATCATGCCGGCGAGATATTGGGCGTCGCCGTTGCCGGTGGCATAAAGCTCCAGCGCGAGGTCCTGCCGGCCTTTGAGCTGCTTCGCGATCGGCTTCATGTCGCCGATCCGCACGCCAAAAAACGGCTCGCGCGCGCCGTGCTTCATGAGGATCCGCTTGATCGAGTCGCTGCCCTTCCGCTCCAACGTCGCCATCACCTGTTTGAGGGTCATGGGGGCAGTCTGCCTCCGGCCCGGCGAAATGCAGCAGCAAAGTAGCCGCGACTACGCATTGTTACGTAACCGGCAGATGACGGATTGACCCGCCGCCGTGGGGCGGCTTCGTGAGTGCCCGGGCCGTGCGACCGTGGTGGTCGGCCGGCCCACCTATCCCATGTTCTTGCGCTTACTCCTTGTCTGCGTCCTGTGTGCGTCCCCGCTGGCGGCGACCGCCGCGGCAGTGTTCTCCAACCCCGGCAAGCAACTCAAGGGCGACGGCCTCCGCATGCTGCAACGCGGCACGCGGGTGCTCATCCCCACGGTCTATGCCCAGAACCTCATCGCCGGCGTCCACAAGGCAAGCAAGGGCGGCGCCCATGCCAAGGTGACCGCGGCCAACCCCGGTATCACGCCTGACCTTGGCCGACTCATCGCCGACGAACTCCAGGCCGACCTTGTCGCCAAACTCCAGGCCGCCGGTTGCGAAGTGCTAACCTATGCCGATGTGCAGACGCACCCCGTGGTGGCCGGGCTCAAGCCGTGGGCTCCGCACAAAACGCACCGGCTGCCCATCGCGAGCATCAACGTCGGCTTCGGCGATCTTGATTTCCTCGTCTCAACCCCGACCGGCGTGCCCGTGCAGCAACATGCCACGATCGCCGTCTGGGATCCGGGGATTGCGATGCGCTACGCCCGGGTGGCGAAGGAGAAAAACGCCGTCGTTGTCGTGCCGACCTACCGCTTCCAGGCCCCGGTTCTGCATGGCAGCGCCCGGAGCGGCCTGCACAAAAGCTACGCCTCCGCCGGCATCGCCCCTTCAATGCAGATTCCTTGGGCCGGCTTTCAACTGCTCAGCGCCAAGGGTGCTTGGGGCAGTTACATGCTCGACGGCGTCAACCCGGTCCTCCTCGCGGACACCGTGGGCACGATCACCAAGACGAGCGAATCCAAGAGCGCCGACACCAGTCTCTTTGACTTCAGCACTTTTAGATCGATGGCGAAGAGCGGCTACCTGATGGAGATTGACGCGGACGCCTACCGCGTCGCGGCCATTGCCGCCGGCAAAGAACTCAACACGCTCTTCGTCGCCCAGTTCAAGTAAGCCTCAGCCCCGCTCGATCGGCCGGGCGGGATCGGCGATCCATTCGCTCCACGAACCGGCATAAAGCCGCGAACCGGCCAGTCCCGCGTGCTCCATCGCGAGCAGGTTGGCGCAGGCGGTGATGCCCGAGCCGCACTGATGGACGACCTCAGCCGGATCGCGGCCGGCGAGCAGGCGGACAAACTCAGCGCGCAACTCTTCCGCAGGACGAAGCGTGAGGTCGGCGTTGAGGTTGAGCTTGAAGAAACGGTTCACCGCGCCGGGGATGCGGCCGGCGACCCTGTCGATGGGTTCGACTTCGCCGCGATAGCGCTCCGGCGACCGCGCATCCACCATCAGCCCGCGGCCGGCCATGGCCTGCACCTCGGCAACCGTGCGGACGCGATCCATGTCCGCCTGCGCCGACACGCTGCCCGCCGGTCGGACGGCCGGCGGCGCCGACGTGACCGGGCGGCCCTCCGCCAGCCACTTGGGCAGTCCACCGTCGAGCACCGCGGCATTCGGGTGCCCGATCCAGCGCGCCAGCCACCAGAGCCGCGCGGCATACTGGCCGCCGACATCATCGTAGGCCACGATCCGGGTCGTTGCCGTCACGCCATGGCGGTTGAGGAACGCGGCAAAGTCCGCCGGCGCCGGCAGCGGATGCCGGCCGTTCGTGCCCGTCTTCGCACCCGACAGCGCCGTTTCCACCGGCGCAAAAAACGCGCCGGGAATATGGCTCTCCGCATAAAGCCGAGCCCCGCGCGCGTGGTCCATGAGATCGTGCCGGCAATCGAACACGATCCAATCCGGCTCCGAAAGGTGCCGCTGCAGAACCTCGGTGGCGATGAGCATGCCCGTCACGCTAGTCAGACGGCCGGAACGCGGTCACGGCAAATTCCGCCGCGCGGAGCCGATTTCCGGAATTGCGGCACCGCCCGATCTGCGCCTCACTCGCCGCACCCCAGCCCACACCCGGCAACCCCATGGAAGCTTCGCTGCTCACCAACCTGCTCCTTCCCCTCGCGCTCGGCATTGTCATGCTCGGCCTCGGGCTCGGACTCACCACCGAAGATTTTCGACGCATCGCCACGATGCCCCGGCCGGTCTTCATCGGACTTGGCGTGCAGGTCATCCTGCTGCCCGGCGCGGCCTTCGTGCTCGCCAAGCTCTTCGGCCTGCCGCCGGAGCTGGCGGTCGGCCTGATGCTGCTCGCCGCCTCGCCCGGCGGCGCCACCGCCAACATTTACAGCCACCTCGCCAAGGGCGACGTCGCGCTGAACATCACACTTACGGCCACCAACAGCATTCTCTGCCTCGTCACGCTGCCGATCGTCCTCAATCTGTCGCTGCTGCATTTCATGGGCGAGGGCAACTACGTGCCGCCGCCATTTGTGAAGGTCATCGAGGTCGCCGTGATTATCCTCGTGCCCGTGTTGATCGGCATGACCGTCCGGCGCAAGTCGCCGGGCTTTGCCGCCCGGATGGACCGGCCCGTGCGCGCGTTTTCCGTGCTGGTGCTCGCCGGCGTGATCGCCGCCGCCGTAGTGCAGGAGTGGTCGCGTCTGCCGGGTTACTTCGCGACGGTCGGTCTCGTTTGCCTGCTCTTCAACGTGCTGAGCCTCGCGGCCGGGTATCTGCTGCCGCGCGCGATCGCCCTGCCCCGGCGCCAGGCCATCGCCATCGCGATGGAAATCGGCATCCACAACGGGACGCTGGCGATCTTCATCGCGCTCAACGTGCTCGGCAGCGCCGTCATCTCCATTCCCGCCGTGGCCTACAGCCTGATCATGTTCTTCACCGCCGCGGCCTTCGCCGTCTGGTTAAAACGACCCGGCGCGGAGCCGGCGGCCTGAGCTGCCGGGCGGCTCAGGAAGAAACCAAAATCTTGAACCCGCCGTAAGCCATCCGCTGCGGATCAAAGGGCGCATCCTTCGGCCCGCACATGGCGGCGATGCGCGGGTCTTTCATGATCTTGGCGTTCACGCGGTCGCGGTGCGCGCGGGACTTGTAGGTGATCCAGGAAAAGACGACCGTCTCGCCCGACTTCGCGCCCGCGAGCTTTTTGAAGGGCACGCCGAACTTCGCCTGCAGGTCGTCGCCGACGCATTCCTTGTAGTCGATCGCCCCGTATTCGCACCAGATGCGGGAGGCTGCGCGCGCAATCCGACGGTAAGCGGCCAGTTTCTTGGTGGGGACCGGGATGACGAAACCATCCGTGTAGGTTGCTTTGGATTTTGGCATGGGAATCGGTTTTGAGGGTTGCTTTGCCTGCCATTCCCACCACCGGCGGGCGGCGGTGTGGCTGATTGCCCGCATGGTCTCCCATGCCCGGGGCCAAATGTCAAAAACTCCGGCAGGCCTACCGCCATTCGTGCCGGGGGTAGCGGCGGGAAAGCTCGGTTTTGATCTTCGGATACTGCTCGCGCCAGAAATTCGACAGATCATCCGTGACCTGGATCGGTCGGTGATTGGGGGCCAGCACCTCGATCCGGACCGGCACGCGGCCGTGGCCGAGCGAAAAGGTCGAGTTCACGCCGTAGAGTTCCTGGATGCGTGCGCTGAGGATCGGCGGGCCTTCTTTCGCATAGCGCAGCTTGGCTTTCCGGCCGTTGGCCATGGTGAGGCGCTCCGGCAGATAATCGTCCATCACGGCCAGTTGCTCGGCCGTGAGCCAGTCGCGCAGCACGGGCATGACCGGTTTGTCCTTCACGTCGCGCGCGCTCATTTCGCCGTAGCAGATCTGCTCGATGAGCGTCGCCCGGTCCGCCTCGGTCAGCGAATTGACCTCCAGTTCGGGAAACCACTCGGCCAGGCGGTTCACCCGGATGATCCATTGCTCCACCGTGTCGTCCCACGCCTCCAGCTTGATCCGGCCGGCCAGAACCTCTCGCGTCAGCAACGCCGCCGCCTCGTTGAGCGGCGCCTCGTCGCTGCCCGCCTTGGCCTCCAGCACGAGGTCGCGGAAACGGCGCTCGCGGCGGGAGACGACGCGCTTCATGGCCTCGTCGTAAACCACCCCGCGCGTCTCGCGGTAATCGTCCGGGAAAATCTCCTTCAGCCACGCTTCCTCGACGGCGGTGGCCAGGGAAAGCAGCACGTTCACCTCGCCGCCGCGACCCTCGATCTCGCTGATCTCGGCGGCGACGAGCAAGCCCGCCTGCTGGATGCAGCTCTCCCGCGCCAGCAGGCCGCGCCGTCCGTGCACGAGGTCGCAGCGCAACGTGCCGCGATCCAGCCGCCGGGCCAGTTGGTCCGAAAACCCGGCCAGCACGCACTTGCGCACGGCCCCGCCGTCCACGCGGCGCTCCGCGATGTCGAGGCCTTCCTTTTCCGCGATCGCCAGAAACTGCTCGAAGAGCGGCCCGACCTGCCGGGCGCCCTGCGCGTGAATCCCCAGCCGGCGGCAGGCGTCCATGGCATAGTTCGCCTTGTCCGCATAGCGCCACGCCCGCATGAGCAGGAAGAAGTCGCTCTCATGTTCTTCGCCGAACAAATCCGTCCGCGCCTCTTCGGTGCGCCGATCCACGCCGCGCAGAAGAAAATTTCTGCCTTGGGTAAGCGCGGCCATCAGTGCGACAGAGCGCACGCAGCCGCTTTCCTGGGCGGCCAGGAACATGCGGGCATAGCGCGGGTGCACGGGAAACTTGAGCATCCGCCGGCCGAGATCGGTGATCGCCCTGGCCGGCCCACCCAAGGCGCCCAAATCCGCCAGCAGCGTCTCCGCCCGCTCCAACCCGCGCGGATCCGGTTTCTCCAGCCAGGGGAAGTTTGCCACGTCGTCGATGCCGCTGGCTTTGAGCGTCAGCACCACTTCCGCCAGATCGAGCCGCTTCACCTCGGGCAGTTCCTGCAGTGCGCGCTGGGTGTGCTCCCGCTCCGTCCAGAGGCGCACGCAGACGCCCGGTGCGGTGCGACCGGCCCGACCGGCGCGCTGGTCGGCGCTGGCCGCGGAAATCTTCTCGATCAGCAGCGTGTTGATGCCGCGGTGCGGGTCGAAACGGGCGACCCGCGCCAGCCCGCAGTCCACGACGACGGTCACGCCGTCGATGGTCAGCGAGGTTTCGGCCACATTGGTCGAGACGATGATCTTGCGCGTGTCGTAGCGGGCCACGGCCCGGTCCTGTTGATCGGGCGGCAGTTCGCCGTGCAGCGGGAAGCACGCAAACCCGCGCAGGGCGTGCGACCCCTGCACTTCCTGCACGGTGCGGCTGATCTCATAGGCACCGGGCATAAACACGAGCAGGTCGCCCGTGGTTGCCGCCGCGATGCGCTCGCATTCGCGCGCCGCCACGCTCCACACGGGGTCGGCCTCAAAGTTGACGCTCTTCGGAAGATATTCGATGCGCACCGGAAAGGTCCGTCCCTGGGAGGTCAGCACTTCGCAGGGCGCCAGATAATCCCGCAGCACGGCGGTATCGAGCGTCGCCGACATCACGACGATCTTCAGGTCGGGCCGGCTGGTCCGCTGGATCTGCAGCGCGCGGGCCAGGGAGATGTCGCCGTAGAGATGGCGTTCATGAAATTCGTCGAACACCAGCACGTTCACCCCGCGCAGGGTCGCGTCGAACGACATCTGCCGGAGCAGGATGCCCTCGGTCACAAACCGGATCCGCGTCCGCGCGCTGACCTTCGCCTCCAGCCGGATCTGATAACCCACCACCTCGCCCAGTTTTGTTCCGACCTCTTCGGCCACGCGCTTGGCCAGCAGGCGGGCCGCCAGCCGCCGCGGCTGCAGCACGACGACTTCGCCGCCGTCGAGGAAGCCGTGTCGCAGCAGCATCTGCGGAATCTGCGTGGATTTACCCGAACCGGTCGGCGCCTGCACGATCAGCCGGCCCGGCGCGCGCAGGGCGCCGACAACGGCGGACTCCAGTTCATAGATGGGCAGATCGCGGGCAGACATGGAGCGAACCAGCGTCCGGCTCCCGCGCCGGGTGGCAAGGCCGGAGGTGAATAACCGGTGAATGAAATTATCCCCAACTTATTCACCGGTCCGCGCGGTGCAGAAGTTGTGCAGAACAACTGCTTCCAAATCGTGCGGCGGCCTGCATGTTGGGCGTCGTTCCTTGATAGAACAGTCGTAGTGCAGCGGCCTGAAACGGCTCGCGGCGAGCGCGACTGGGATAATCCCGGGTGACCGGGGAAAGGTCGGCGACAGCTGGTGTCGCCCTCCCCTCCCACGTGGCAACGCGTGGTGCAGGCAGATATCACCAGCTCCTCT
Source organism: Opitutaceae bacterium (assembly GCA_026125215.1). Lineage (GTDB taxonomy): Bacteria > Verrucomicrobiota > Verrucomicrobiia > Opitutales > Opitutaceae > UBA2377. Next base: position 30,294 of record JAHCLN010000011.1, on the reverse strand, counting down.
GGCCGGTGTCGTGACCGGTCCAGTTCAGCACGAATCAGGAGCTGAGCGGCGAGACGCGATTAGAAACCGCGGTTGAGCCGAGTCAGGTCCCCGGGGAGTTTCGACCCGCGGACCGACGCAGTTACCCAGAGGGTTATGGTTGCTACTGCGCAGACCAGAACGCGGTCGCGCATCCCGGCGGGACAACCCCGCCAAAAGGCCCGGCTTCGCAAGAGGCGGGGCGCGCAAGGGAGGCGTGGCGGCGGGGAGTGAGCGGGCCTGGCAAAGCCCGTCAACCTTCTCAATGGGGCGGTGCGAAAAACCGCATCACCCTACTGCAAAGCGAACGCAACCTGAGAGTTAAGAGGTCAGACCCGTAACGCAGGGCCAACGGCCAGCCACAAGCTGGCGCCGTCCTTGCGGTCACGGTGCCGACGCGAGATATGACGGATTGCAGGCGTGTCTGCACCCCGTCCGGCGAGCCGCCTCCGGCAGGAGGTGACCGAACCGGGCGAAGAGGCCTCACTCAACAGATCCCAGCCGGAAACGGTCGGGACGGTCCCGCTATGAGACCGAGATCAGCGCATGCCGCGTTGAGTAGCGTCGGGGAGCACCCAACCCGCGAAAGCGAGAGTGCCAAATGGTGTGCCGAAGGGAAAGAGCGCGTGGCGAACGCCCACCCCCACTTTGAACCCGGGACCGCAAGGTCCCGGGTTCTCTGTTTTTAGGCGGCCGGCTTTGACCTTGAGGCCGGCCCGGCCGGCGCCTTGCCTTGTTTGATGTCCGCCGCCGATCTTCTCGCCGGTTGTCTCCGCGCCGTCTGCGGTGCACGTCTGCTTCCGGCCGCTGCGCTGCCGCCGGGACCCGCGATCTGGTTTGCGAATCACTCCAGCCACCTCGACTTCGCGATCATCTGGGCCGCGCTGCCCGGACCATGGCGCGCCAAGGTGCGGCCGGTGGCCGGCCGGGATTACTGGGAAGCCGGCCCGCTCCGGCGTTGGCTGGCCCGACGCGTCTTCCACGCGGTGCTGATCGAGCGCCAACGCGTCACCGTCGCCAACAACCCGCTTGAGCCCATGCTCGCCGCCCTGGATGCCGGCGATGCCCTCATCGTCTTTCCTGAAGGCACCCGCAGCCGGGACGGCACCCTTCAACCATTCAAGGCGGGCTTGTATCATCTCGCCCGCGCCCGGCCGACGATTCCCCTCGTGCCCGTCTACCTCGACAATCTGAACCGCATCCTGCCGAAAGGCGATTTCCTGCCCGTGCCGCTGCTCGCCGGGGTGCATGCCGGCCCGCCGATCCGGCTGGGCGAAGGCGAAAGCCGCGAACTCTTTCTCGGCCGTGCCCGGCAGGCCGTGCTCGAAGCGGCCCAAAACCATTTCCCATGATACCCGACCAGAAAACCCTGTGGCTATTGGGCGGCATCGCCGGCCTGCTGCTGATCGCCAGCCTCGTCACCTTCATCCTGAAACGGCGGGCGGGCGGTGCTCCCGGTCCCGTAATCCTCAACCTCGACGCCCGCGTGAAAGCCTGGTGGGTCATGGTGCTGGTCTTCAGCCTTGCCCTCCTTACCGGCGGCACCGGCTCCGTCATTCTGTTCGCCCTCATCTCCTTCCTCGCACTGCGGGAATTTGTCACGCTGACGCCGACCCGGCCGGGCGACCACCGCACCCTGTTCTGGGCGTTTTTCGTGCTCGTGCCGCTGCATTACTTCATCGTGTGGCTGCAGTGGTATGGACTGTTTGCCATCCTGATCCCCGTTTATGCCTACGTGCTGCTGCCCATCCGCAGCGCCGCCGCGGGAGACTGCGAACGGTTTCTGGAGCGTTCGGCCAAGACCCAGTGGGGCCTGATGGTCTGCGTCTATTTCCTCAGCCACGCCCCCGCCTTGCTGATGCTGCCGCTTCCCGGTCCGGAAGGCGCAAACGCCCGGCTGCTGATTTTCCTCGTGCTGGTCGTGCAGCTCAGCGACGTGCTGCAATACGTCTGGGGCAAACTCCTCGGCCGGCGCAAAATCGCCCCGACGCTAAGTCCGAACAAAACCCTGGAGGGCTTTGTCGGCGGGGCGGCCTCCGCCACGGCGGTCGGCGCCGCCCTCTGGTGGGCCACGCCGTTCAACCCCTGGCAGGCCGCCGTGCTCGCGCTGATCATCACGCTCATGGGTTTCTTCGGCGGGTTGGTCATGTCCGCCATCAAGCGCGACCGTGGTGTAAAGGACTTTGGCAGCATGATCGAGGGCCACGGCGGCATGCTGGACCGGATGGATTCGCTGTGCTTCGCGGCGCCCGTCTTTTTCCATCTCGTGCGCTATTTCTTCACCTGACCCCATGCCCACGCTCTACGACATCAAACCCCGGTTTCAGGCCCTCCTCCGGCCGCTGGTTCGCCGCCTCGCCGGGGCCGGAGTCACCGCCAACCAAATCACCCTGCTCGCCGCCGCGATGTCGGTCCTGGTCGGCGCAGGCGTGGCATGGCGGCCGGACACCGTTCTCCTTTGGCTGCTGATACCCGCAACGCTGTTTGTGCGGATGGCACTCAACGCCATCGACGGCATGCTCGCGCGCGAACACGCCATGAAGTCCCCGCTGGGCGCGATGCTCAACGAAATCGGCGACGTCGTGGCCGACGCGGCACTGTATCTTCCCTTTGCGCTTTTGCCCTCTCTTTCGCCCGCGCTGGTCGTGGGCATTGTCATCCTCGCCGGCGTGAGCGAGATGACCGGCGTTGTTGCGGTGCAAATCGGCGCTTCCCGCCGCTATGACGGTCCGCTGGGAAAGAGCGACCGGGCCCTGCTCTTCGGATTGCTCGCGCTGCTGGCCGGTCTCGGCGTTACTCTCCAAACTTGGGGCAACGTGGTCCTCGGCGTGGCCTTGGTGCTGCTGATATTGACGATCCTGAACCGCGGACGCCAGGCACTGGCGGAAGTCAGAGCCGCACGCGCCCATGGCTGAAGCAATTCAGCCGGCTCAATCACCGGCCGGAAAGCAGCGGTGGCTTGATGCGTGGTGTGCCTGGGCTTGGGGTCTGGGCGAGGCGACCTTCTTTTTCATCGTGCCGGATCTGCTCCTGACCCGTTTCGCGCTGCAAAGGGGACTTGCGCACGCCCTGCGGCAGTGCCTGTGGGCTCTCGCCGGTGCCTTGGTCGGCGGGTTGCTCGTGTATGCCATCGCCCGCTCCGGCAGGGCGGAGCAGCTGGCCGCCGCATTCACCTTCCTGCCCGGAATCTCGCCGGCCCTGATCACCGGTGCGGGCACCTCCCTGGCCCACGACGGTTGGAGCGCGTTGTTCAGCGGGGCCCTGCGCGGCACGCCCTACAAACTCTACGCCCTGCATGCCGGAACGCAGGCACTGTCCGTCAAAAGCTTCCTGCTCGCCTCCCTGGCGGCACGGCTGCTCCGGTTCGGACTAACAACGCTTGCGGCTTGGTGGATCGGCCGGTGGTTGGGCCGGTATCTGACCACAGCCCGGCTCCTGCAGGTTCACCTGCTCTTCTGGCTTTTGTTCTACGCCGCCTACTTCGGAATCATGGGCGTGTAGCCGCCCTTCAGTCCCTCACCACCACGGTGCCGGCGATGCGGTCCTCCACCGCCTGGCGGTTCGGCTCCCACAGCAGCCTGAAAAAACCCAGGAGACCCATGGCGACACCAGCCACGTAGCCACCATGCCGCACAAAGGCGTCGAAGAACGTCAACTCACGGCCATCGAGATTGATGGCGCGGGTGCGGAAAATGAACTTCCCCACGGTTCTTCCCCGCCAGATTCCCGCAATCAGCGTGAAGTAGATTCCGGACCACCCGAAGGTCACACCCATCGCGCCGGTGAAGCTCCGCACCTGATAGATCCAGGAGCTGCCGGCCCGGTCACGGTTGTCCAGTTCCTCCTTCAGGGCCTGCACCTGCTGCTGCAGTTGGCGGGTCGCCACCCGCAGCTCGGTCGTTGTGGGCTCGGGAGGAACGTAAACGGTCTGCTCCCTCGCCGGATGCTCCGCCCGGCCCGCCAAGACTTCCAAATCAAGCCCGCGGGACTTCAGCAGCGAAGTGTGACCCAAGGCCAGGGCGGACAGCCCGATGATACCGACGCCCAGCAGCCGGCAGGCCCAGCGGGCGAGCTTCAGCGCCAAAGGCGCCCCGGCGGCATTGCCGAGAAGCACACAGAGCATCAGGCCCGTGCCCAAACCCAGCAGCGGTGTGCTCAAAAGCGACAGCAGTCCCACCACGCCGATGTCCACCGCCATGGCCGCCAACCGGCGCCAGGGCTCGGCCAGCGGCCGGCCGACCACCCCGGGTGCCACCGACAGCGCGGCCGGCGTAACGACCCGGCCCGAAGAGACATCTGCTTCACCTGCAGGGGCTGGCATGCACCCAGCGAGGCCGGCCCTCGCCGACGCTGCAAGCCCTCGTTTCGGGCCGCCCCGCCTTAGGCCTTGCATTCCCCGCGACCGATTTGCACCTTCAACCTTTTTTCAAACGCCAGCACGCCTCCGCGCCATGAACCAGAACATCCGCAATATCGCCATCATCGCCCACGTTGACCACGGGAAAACCACCCTCGTGGACCAATTGCTCAAGGAAGGCGGGGTTTATCGCGCCAACCAGCAGATCGAGGAACGCGCCATGGACTCGATGGACCTCGAAAAGGAAAAGGGCATCACCATCAAGGCGAAGAACACCTCCGTCCACTGGAAGGACAAGATCATCAACATCGTGGACACCCCCGGTCACGCCGACTTCGGCGGCGAGGTCGAGCGCGCACTCCGCATGGTGGACGGCGTGCTGCTCGTCGTGGACGCCTACGATGGCCCGCAGGCCCAGACCCGTTTTGTGCTCCGCAAGGCGCTCGCCCACGGCCTGAAGGTCGTGATCGTCATCAACAAGATCGACCGCGACAACGCCGAGCCCGCCAAGATGTATGACAAGGTGCTCGAGCTCCTGATGGAACTGAACGCCACGGAGGAACAGTTCGACGCCCCGGTCGTTTACGGCTCCGGCCGCGACGGCTACATGATGCTGCACCTCGGGGACGAGAAAAAGGACATGACCCCGCTGTTCCAGACCATCTTGGACCACATCCCGCCCCCGTTCGCCAAGCCCGACGAGCCCTTCCACATGCTCGTTTCCAATATCGACTGGAGCGACTACGTCGGCCGCATCGCCGTCGGCAAGATCCTGGGCGGCACCGCGCAGATCGGCGACGCCGTGTTCGTCATCCGCCATGCGGACGGCAAGCGGGTCCGGGCCAAGATCACCAAGGTCTTCGAGTTCACCGGCCTCGGCACCCGCGAGACCGGCTCCGCCTCCGCCGGCAACATCGTCGGCCTCTCGGGGTTCGAGGACATCGACATCGGCGACACCATCACGGCCGACGAAAACGGCCACGCCCTGCCCTTCCAGCAGATCGACCCGCCGACGCTGGAGATGCAATTCTGCGTGAACGACGGTCCGCTGGTCGGCACCGAGGGCAAGCTCGTCACCTCCCGCCAGCTGCGCGACCGCCTCATGCGCGAGCTCAAGACCAACGTTTCGATCCACATCGAGGACTCCGACAAGGCCGGCGTGTTCAACGTCAAGGCCCGCGGCGCCATGCAGGTGGCCGTTCTCGTCGAGACGATGCGCCGCGAGGGTTTCGAGCTGCTCGTTTCCCGGCCCACCGTGATCGAGAAGACCGGCCCGAACGGCGAACGCCTCGAGCCCTACGAGACCGTCTGGATCGAGGTGCCCGACGAGTGCGTCGGCGCCATCATGCAGAATCTCGCCAACCGCAAGGGCCGGCTCACCAACATGGAAAAGCTGCCCCACTCCACCATGATTGAGGCCGCCATCACCACCCGCGGGCTCATCGGCATGGAGATCGACGTGGTCAACGCCACGAGCGGTCGCGGGGTCATGAGCCACCTCTTCAAGGAATACGGCCCCTACGCGGGCGAGGTCCTCACCCGCATCACCGGCACGCTCATCGCGACCGAGGGCGGCGAGACCACCGCCTACGCGCTCGTGATGTGCCAGGAGCGCGGCAAGCTCTTTGTCGGCCCGGGCGAGCAGGTTTACGAGGGCATGATCGTCGGCGAAAATCCGCGCAACGAGGACATCTCCATCAACGCCGTGCGGGAAAAGAAGCTCACCAACTTCCGCTCCCAGGGCGAAGGCGTGGCCGCCGGCCTCACCCCCGCGACCAAGCTCTCCCTGGAGCGCGCCATCGAATACATCGCGGCCGACGAGTTCGTCGAGGTCACCCCGAAGAACCTGCGCCTCCGCAAACGCATCCTCAGCGCCACCGAGCGCCGGAAAGCGGAGCGCAGCGGCAAAACCGGCTGAGCCCCGTCCGCCGCCGGGTCATTTCCCCGCGGCCACGATTTCCTTCGTTTCCCGGTCGATTTCGTCCGCCCGCATGAGCCCGTGCGCGGTGGACTTGCCGGTCACCTTGACGGTGACCCGGTCCAGCAGGACGTAAACGATCGGGATCACAAACAGCGTCAGGAAGGTGGCGATGGACAGGCCGCCCACGATCACGAGACCCATCGGATTGCGCGTTTCCGCACCCGGGCCGCTGGCCAGCATGAGCGGCAGCGCGCCAAAAATGGTGGAAATCGCCGTCATCAGAATCGGCCGGAAACGCAAGGTGGCCGCCTCGAAAGCGGCCGCCGCCGCATCCCGGCCCGCCACGCGCAGCTGGTTGGCAAACTCCACGATCAGAATGCCGTTCTTAGCCACGAGGCCGATAAGCATGATCAGCCCGAAGCGAGAGAACAGATTGTCGGTCAGCGGCACGCCCCAGTAACGCGAGCAGTAAAGCACGGTGACACCGCCCGAAAGGGCGAGCACGACACCCGTGAAAATGGTGACCGGATGAATCCAGGACTCAAACTGCGCCGCGAGAATCAGGAAGGTGAAAAGCAGCGCGAGGCCAAAAAGCATGAGCGCATCGGCCGAACTTTCGACGAACTCCCGCGTCTCGCCCTCCCAGGTGTAGCCGTAATTTTCCGGGAGAATCTCCCGGGCCAGCCGCTCCAGTTCGTCCACGCCATCGCCCTGGGTGCGGCCCTCGGCCAGCTGGGCGGTGAGGGTGATGGAACGCTGGCGGTCGATGTGCGGGTAGGCCTCCGGCACGGTCTCCTCCGTGTAGGTCACCAGATTGCTCAGCTGCACGAGGGCGCCGGAAGTCGCGCGCACGTAGATTTTCCCCAGATCGGAGGGCGTCGCCCGGTCCGCGTCCTCAACTTGCACCAGCACGTCGTATTCCTCCGCGCCGCGGCGGAACTTGGTCACCCGCCGGCTGCCGAACAGCGATTCCAGCGTCGTGGCGATGTCGAGCAGCGGAACCCCGAGATCGGCGGCCCGCGCCCGGTCCACCTCGACGCGGAGCTGGGGATTGTTGGGCTGGGGTTCGACCCGCGCCTGCCCGAGCACCGGGTTATCGCGGAGCGCCGTGACAAATTCCGCCCCGATGCGCTGCAGTTCGGGAAACTCTGGCCCCTGCAAAATCATCTGCACGCCGCCCGCGCCGGCCCGGCGACCGCCCAGGGGGCGCACCGGCGCGGCCAGCACAAGCCCGCCCGGATTGTCCCGAAACGGCTGCCGGAGGGAGGCCAGCACGTCCTGCGTGCTGCGCGTGCGCTCTTCCCACGGCTTCAGCGTCACGAACATGAATCCGCGCGAGGCGGTGCCGCCCATGCCGGTGATCCGGAACATGCGCTCCACCTCGGGCGTCTCGAGCAGCACCCTTTCCGCGTCGGCCGCGTAGTCAGCCGAATACTCCGGTGTCGAGCCGAGGGGAAAATTGAGAATCACGCGGAATATGCCGCGATCTTCCAGCGGCGTCAGCTCGCGCTGCAGTTTGGTGTAGAGCCAGGGGCCGACCAGCGCGAAAGCCGCGCAGACCGCGAGCACGGTGATCTTGTGCCGCATGGCAAAGGCCAGGCTGCGGTTGTAAACCGCGTTGATCCGCACAAAGGCGGGCTCCGTCACGCGGTAGAGCCAGCCGTGTTCCAGATGCCCGTCCGTCGCCCGCTTGGTCCGCAGGATGCGCGAGCAGAGCATCGGGGTCAGGGTGAGCGCGATGAAACTCGAGACGCCGACCGCGATCGCCAGCGTGATGCCGAATTCGTAAAACAGGCGGCCGGTGCGGCCCGACTGGAAGGCCACCGGCAGGAACACCGCCACGAGGGTCAGGGTGGTGGCAATGACCGCGAAGGCCATCTGCCGGGCGCCGAAAATCGCCGCGTGCACCGGCGACTCGCCCTCCTCCATCCGCCGGTAAATGTTTTCCAGCATCACGATCGCGTCGTCCACCACGAGTCCCACCGCCAGCACCAGCGCCAGCAGCGTGAGCAGGTTGATGCTGAAGTTCATCCAATACATCACCGCGAAGGCGCCGATCACGGACACCGGAATCGCCACCAGCGGAATCGTCGTCGCCCGCCAGTCGCGCAGAAATACAAAGATGGTCAGCACCACGAGGATGCCGGCGATGAGCAGCGATTCGTAGACCTCGTCCACCGACCGCTGCACAAACGTGCTCGTGTCGTAGGCCACTTCCATGTTCACGCCGTCGGGCAGGCTGCGCCGGATCTCGGGCAGCAGCGCCTTGATCTCGTCGGCCACTGCCAGGAGGTTCGACTGGGTCTGCTTCAGCACAAAGATGCCAATGGTGGTGCGGCCGTTGTAAAAGGCCTGCGTCCGGTATTCGCTGGCCCCCAGCTCTACCCGGCCAATGTCGGAAAATTTGACCTGGCTGTTGCCGCGGGTCGCGAGCACGAGATTTTCAAAGTCCGACGCCTGGTTGAGCCGGCCTTCCAGCCGCATGCCGAACTCGCGGGAAAGCGACTCGATGCGGCCGCTGGGGACGTCGATGTTTTGCTGCCGCAACGCCCGCTCCACTTCCGCCACCGTCAGACCATAGGAGGCCAGCCGGTCGGGATCGATCCACAGGCGCATGGCAAACTGCGGGCCGCGCAGGCCCACGCTGGACACACCGGGCACGGTCTGCAGCCGCTGGATGACCACCCGGCGGGCCATCTCGGCCAACTCGAGCCGCGTGAAACGATCCGAGTTCATCGAGATCGTCAGGATCGGGTCGGAATCCGAGTCCGCTTTCTCCACTTCGGGGGCGAGAACCTCCTGCGGCAAACTGTTCACCACCCGGCCGACCTTGTCGCGGACATCGTTCGCCGCCTCGTCCAGATTCCGGCGCAAATCGAATTCGAGCGAAATATTGGTGCGACCGGCCGCCGAATTGGACCGCATCTGCCGGACGCCGTCGATCGTGGAGAGCTGTTCCTCGATCGGGTCGGTGACCTGGGTCTCTACCACCTCGGCCGCGGCACCGGGATAGCTGGCCGACACCGACACCACCGGGGTCTCAATGTCGGGATACTCGCGCACGGAAAGCCGCTGGAACGACAGCGTGCCAACGATGACGATCAGCAGGGCCACCACGATGCAGACGACCGGGCGCTTGATGGAGACGTCGGAGAGGATCATGGCGGAGCTGGTTGGGGGCCTCAGTTACCGGCGGCAAACCGGGCGCGCAGCGGCTTGGGGTCAAGCGGTGAGCCGGGGAAGAGGATGAGCGCGCCCACTCCCGAGGCCACCACCTGCGTGCCCGGAGCGATTTCGCCGGCGCGGGGCTGGATCTCGACCAGGCCGCGGGTGCGCAGCCCGGTGGTCACGGGCACGTATTGTGCCACCGGCTGTCCGTCCTTGTTGCCGACGATGATGATCTGGGTGCCGCGCGAATCGGTGAGGATGGCCCCTTCCGGAACCGTCAGCACCTGGTTGCGGGTGTCCAACAGGATTTCGACGTTGGCAAACATGCCGGGGCGCAGGTCCGGCGAAGGATTGTTGAGCACCGCCTTCACCTCGGAAGAACGGGTGGCGCGGTCAATCGTGGCGCTGACAAAATAGACTTCGCCCTCGCCGGTCAGGTTGTCCTCGATCCGCCCGGCCCGGCGCGTGGTGGCCTTGACGATGGTGCCGTTGTGCACCTTGGCGAGGAAGCGTTCCGGCACGGGAAAGGAAATCTTGAGGCGGCTGAGATCGTCGAGATTGGTGATGACGGTGGCCGTGGTGACGACATCGCCGGGCGAAATCGTGCGGGAGCCGATCACGCCGTCGAACGGAGCCCGAATCTCGGTCTTTTCCAGGCGCAACTTCAGCACCGCGCGCTCCGCCTGCACGGCGGCATACTCGGACCGCGCGCGGTCGAATTCGGACTGCGGAATGGTGCGCGTCTCGCTGAGATTTTCGCTGCGCGCGACATTCAGCTCCGCCAGCCGGAAACGTGCCTCGACCTGCGCCAGCTGGGCCAGCAGCTCGGCGTCGTCGATTTTGACCAGCAAATCGCCGGCCTTCACCTTCTGGCCCTCTTCGAAATGAATGGCCCGCACCAAACCCGGCACTTCGGGCCGGATTTGCACCGATTCATTGGCTTCGAGCGAACCGACGACGGTCAGGGTCTCCAGCATGTCGCGACGCTCGATGGTGGTCACCTCGACCACCTGCTTCTGCACGCCTCCGGGGCGTTGTTGGGCGCCGCCGGCCGCGGCATCCTGCTTGCTGCAACCGCCGAGCGTCAAAAGGGTGACGGCCGCCGCGGTCGTGAAGAAGGTAAATCGGTTCATAGCGATGAAGTTGGACATCACTGGCCGGAACCCGGCGAAAGCGCAACCCGCCGGATGACAATTTTCAAAAAAAGCGCCGGCTCAGGCAATCAGTCCGGCGTAAGCTGCCGCGTCATGCAAAGCCGCGGCCTCGGCGGGCTGGGTCAGCCTGAGCTTCAGCATCCAACCGGCGCCGTAGGAGTCCTGGTTGACCGTCTCGGGCGCGGCGTCGAGCGCCGCATTCACCTCGATCACCGTGCCGGACACCGGCGCATACAGATCGGAAGCCGCCTTGACCGACTCGACCACCCCGAAGGGCGAACCGGCGGCGAGCACGGCGCCGACCTTGGGCAGCTGCACAAAGGTGATGTCGCCGAGGGAATTCTGGGCGTAGTCGGTGATGCCCACGGTGGCGGTGCCATCATCGGCCAGCTTCACCCACTCGTGCGACTTGGCGTAACGGAGATCGGCGGGAACGTTGCTCATGGGGATTTTTTTAGCTCCACAAACGGCGGTTTGACGAGATGCAAATTGAACCGGGTCCCCCGGATGTCCACCTGCAGGGGTTGCGCGGCCGCGGAGGATTCGACCAAGGCCGACCCGATGGCCTCGTTGAGCACCGGCGAAAGCGTGCCCGAGACCACCTTGCCGACGACGGCGTCGCCCGCGCCCAGAACCGGGGTGTCGGCCCGCACGATGCGGCGGTCACCGGTCCGGAAGAAAACGATGCGTTGCTTCGTCCCTGCCTGCTTCTCCGCCACCAGCGCGGCCCGGCCGACAAAATCCACGCCCTTCTCGAGCTTCACGGTCCAGCCCAGCCCTGCGGCGAGCGGGGAAATCTCCGCGGTGATCTCGTGGCCATACAGCGGATAGCCGGCCTCCAAGCGGAGACTGTCCCGGGCGCCCAAGCCCGCCAGCTGCAGCCCATACGGCGCCCCGGCGGCCAGCAACGCCGCCGCCAGCGCGGCGGCATCACCCGCCGCATGGTAGAGTTCGAACCCGTCTTCGCCCGTATAGCCGGTGCGGCTGATCAGGCAGTGGAAGCCGGCGACCGTGCCTTCGACAAAATGATAATATTTCACCGTCTCCAGCTTGGCGCCGGTCAGCGACTGCACGATGGCGGCGGCCTTCGGCCCCTGCACGGCGAGCAGCGCATAGTCGGCCGAGCGGTCGGTGATCGTCACCGCCAACCCGGCGGCCTGCCCGCGGATCCACGCAAGGTCTTTGTCGATGTTGCCCGCGTTGATGCAGAGAAAATAATCCTCCGGTCCGCGCATGTAGACGAGGAGGTCGTCCACCACCCCGCCCGAGGGCAGGCACATCGGGCTGTAAAGCACGCGGCCCGGAAAAAGCTTGGCCACATCATTGGTCAAAAGCCGGTTGAGAAACGCGCCGGCCTCCGGCCCGCGCACATCCACCTCGCCCATGTGGCTCACATCAAAAAGGCCGGCGGCCGACCGCACCGCCTTGTGTTCCTCGAGGATACTGCGGTATTGCACCGGCATCTCCCAGCCAGCGAAGTCCACGAGACGTCCGCCATGGGCGGCATGAAAATCACGCAAGGGGGTGCGTTTGAGTTCGCTCATGCGGGGATTACCCTCCGGCCGGGCGGCGGTCGCAAGGCTCTTTTGGCCGGCCGGGGCCGCCCGCCGTTTGTATTCGTAAATCCGCCCGGGTCCATAAACTGGCCGCATGCATTGGTTGATCGCCGCCATCTCGTTCACCCTGGGTGTTTCCTTCATCTGCTCGCTGCTGGAGGCAATGATCCTGAGCACCACCGTCGCCGACATCGAATCGCTCAAGCAGAAACGTGCCCGCCGCGGCCAGTTGCTGGAGGAACTCAAGCGCAGCCTCGACCAGACGATCTCGGCCATCCTGACCCTCAACACCGTCGCCAATACGCTGGGTTCCGTGATCGTGGGCGGCCTGGCCACCAAACTTTTCGGCGATGCCGTGCTGGGCGTCCTCTCGGCCGCCCTCACCCTTGCCATTCTCATCTTTTCCGAGGTCCTGCCCAAGAACATCGGCGTGATCTACCGGCGCGAACTGCAGCCCCATGTGGTTTATCCGCTGTGGTGGATCCGGCGGGCCCTGTCCCCCGTTACCTACCTGTGCAACCTGCTCGTGCGCTGGCTGGTGCCCGCCCGGCATGCCGACACCAGCTCCGACGAGGAGATCATCCTGCTTGCCGAGCGCGGCGCCCGGCAGGGCACCCTGAGCCGCAGCGAATCAAGCATCATCACCAACGCCCTCTCGCTCGACGATGTCCGCGTCAGCGAAATCATGACCCCCCGGACCGTGGTCACGGCCCTGCGGCGCAGCGCGACCATCAGCGAAGTGTTCAAGGAATTCCCCCACCTGCCTTTCGGACGCATGCCGGTTTACGGCCGCAACATCGACGACATCGTCGGCCTCGCCCGGCGCCGCGACCTGCTCAACGCCAAGGCCAACGACCAGCACACCGCACTGGTGGAGACTTTGATGCAGGAAATTCATTTCATTCCCGAAACCGTCACCGTCGGCAACGCCCTGCAGACCTTCCTCAAGAAACACCAGAAGCTGCTCGTGGTGGTGGACGAATTCGGCTCCACCGCCGGCGTGGTGACAATGGAGGACGTCATCGAGCACCTGCTCGGCCGCGAGATTTTCGAGAAGGACGACCCGGCCATCGACATGCGCGAACTGGCCCGCACCCGGCTCAAGGAGAAAGCCCGGCCCGGCCGGCCGGCGGCGAACGTGACCCCCTTCCCCCCGAATCCGCCCGCCTGACGCTTCATGCATTTTCTCGCCCACTGGGTTCATGACCTGAGCCCGTTTTTGGTCCGCTTCGGCGACAATTTCGGCATCCGCTACTACGGGCTGGCCTACCTGCTCGGATTTGGCGCGGCTTACTGGCTGCTGCACCGCTATGCCCGGGCCGGACGCTCACTGCTTCAGCCCGCGCAGATCACCGACCTCATGGTGGCCATCGTCATCGGCGTGCTGCTCGGCGGTCGCCTCGGCTTTTTTCTCTTCTACCAGCCCGGGCTGGTGCGGGAGGACCCGCTGGCGCTGCTGCGCGTGTGGGAAGGCGGCATGGCCAGTCACGGCGGCTTTGTCGGCGTGGCCGCCGCCCTGTGGTGGTTCGCCCGCAGCCGGCGCCTGCCCTTTTTGCACCTCGGGGACTTGATCGCCTCGGTGGCCGCCGCCGGTCTCCTGCTCGGCCGGCTCGCCAATTTCATCAACGGTGAACTTTGGGGCAAACCCTCCACGGTGGCCTGGGCGGTGATTTTTTCCAACACCGGCGGCGGGCCCGACCCGCGCCACCCTTCGCAGCTCTACCAGGCCGGCTTGGAAGGCGCCCTGCTGCTCGCCTTCATCCAGTGGCGGTTTTGGTCCAGCCGGATCGTGGCGGAACGTCCCGGCCGGTTGGCTGGTGAATTCATGGTGGCCTACGCCGGTCTTCGCGCCGTGGGCGAGATGTTCCGGGAACCGGATGCCGCGCTCATCCTCGGCCTCAGCCGGGGCACGTTTTACTCGGTGTTTCTCGTCGCCGCAGGTCTGTGGCTGATCGCCCGCAGGTCACCGCCGCGGCCGTCGCCCGTTCACCGGTGACGCACCGGCTCAGACCACCGTGCCGGCCGGCAAAGTGACGCCCTTTGGCACGACGAGCACGCCGTCGCGGATGATGACCGCGCCGCCGGCATAGCTGCCGTCTTCCTTGCCCGCGGCCTGCAGCATGCAACCGGCGCCGATACGGGCGTTCTTGTCGATGATGGCCCCGCTGATCCGGCAGCCTTTGCCCACCCCGAGGTGCGGCCGGCCTTGGGCCAGGTTTTCGTCCTGCTGTTCGGTGGTTTCGTAATAATCCGAACCCATCACAATCACGTCCTCCAGGATACAGCCCTCCTCGACAAAGGAGCGGATGCCGAACACGCACCGCCTGATGGTTGAATCCGCGATGATGCAGCCGTCGCCGATCACGGCATGGTCGATCTGGCAGCGGTTGAGCTTCGAGGCCGGCAGGTAGCGGTCCTGGGTGTAGATCGGCGCCGCCGGATCAAAGAAATTGAAGGGCGGCAGGGGTTGCGCGAGCGCCAGGTTGGCTTCGAAGAAAGCGCGCACCGTGCCGATGTCCTCCCAATAGCCTTCAAAGATGTGTGCAAAAAGCTTCTTCTTGCCGAGGAGCCCGGGGATGATCTCCTTGCCGAAGTCAGTCATTGTGTTGTCCAGCGCATCGGCCAAGGCCCGCCGGTTGAAGATGTAGATACCCATCGAGGCGAGGCAGTGCTTCTCCCCGGTCTTGGCAGTCAGCCGCGCCTCGACCGCCGGACTGAGCGTGAGACTGTCGATGATCGCCGGATCCTTTGGCTTCTCCACAAAGCGCCCGATGGAAAGATCGTCGTTGACCTGCATGAGGCCGAGGCCGGCCACCTTCGAGACAGGAAACGGAATCGCGGCGATCGTCACGTCCGCACCGGAAGCCAGATGCTGGTCAATGATCTTCCGGTAATCCATCCGGTAGAGCTGGTCGCCCGACAGGATGAGCACGAGATCGTGCGGAAAGGAGCGGAAGTGGATCAGGTTGCGCCGCACGGCATCGGCCGTGCCCTGATACCAGTCCGAACCTTTTTCGGTTTGCTCGGCGGAAAGGATGTCCACAAAGCCGCCGCCGAAGGGATCGAAGTGATAGGTGCTCTGCACGTGCCGGTGCAGCGATGCGGTCTGGAACTGCGTGAGGATGAAGATCCGGTTGATGTCCGAGTTGATGCAGTTGCTGATCGGAATATCGACGAGGCGGTATTTGCCCGCGAGCGGCACCGCCGGCTTGCAGCGTTCCGTCGTCAGCGGTTGCAGCCGGGTGCCCCGGCCGCCGCCCATGATCACCGCCAATGCGCGTTTTTGAGTAGTCATATGGTCCGCCTATAAGCCTTGCGCCACTTTTGCGCGCGCCGCTAATATCGCCAGTAAATTTATCAAACTATGTGCGGCATCGTCGGCTACGTGGGCAAACAGAAGGCAGCCACCCTCATCATCGAGGGTCTCAAACGGCTCGAATACCGGGGTTATGACTCCGCCGGCGTCGCCGTCTGGCAGAACGGCCACATCGAGGTCGCGAAGAAGACCGGCCGCGTCGCCAACCTCGAAAAGGAGGCCGCCCGGCACAAGCTGACCGGCACCACCGGCATCGGCCACACCCGCTGGGCCACCCACGGCGGCGTCACCGACGCCAATGCGCATCCGCATGTCAGCAGCGACGGCCGGATCGCGCTCATCCACAACGGCGTGATCGAAAACTACGCCTCGATGAAGAAATTCCTGGCCGGCAAGGGCTACACCTTCGCGTCGGAAACCGACACCGAGGTGCTCTGCAACCTCATCGCCTACCACTACGCCAAGGAGCCCGAGGTCGCCGGCGAAAACCGCCTCCTGGACAGCGTGCGCAAAACGCTCCGCCATGCGCACGGCACCTACGGCATCGTGGTGCTGGCGGTGGACCGCCCGGGCGAGCTGGTGACCGCACGCAAGGGTTCGCCCCTCATCCTCGGCATCGGCGACGGCGAAAACCTCGTCGCGAGCGACGTGGCGGCCATCGTCAGCCGCACGCAAAGCGTCGTTTACCTGAAGGACGGCGAAATCGCCCTGCTCACGGCCGGGAGTTTTTCGATCAGCACGCTCGACGAAACCGACGTCACGCCGGTCATCGACAAGGTCACCTGGTCCATCAGCGACGCCGAGAAGGGCGATTACGCCCATTTCATGGAGAAGGAAATCTTCGAGCAGCCGGTGGCGCTGGAAAACGCGATGCGCGGACGTTTCTCCGAGGACGGCAGCACGGCGCAGTTCGGCGGCCTCAACATCACGCCGGCGGAGTTCCGGCAGATCGAGCGCTTCATGTTCTGCGCCTGCGGCACCGCGCTCCACGCCTGCATGGTCACCGAGCACCAGATCGAGCGCTTCGCCCGCATGCCCGTCGAATGCGACTACGCCTCCGAGTTCCGCTACCGCAACTCTCCGCTTTTTCCCAACACGCTCTTCTTCGTGATGAGCCAGTCGGGCGAGACCATCGACACCCTGGCCGCGCTGCGCGAGGCCAAGCGCAAGGGCTACAAGGTGCTCGCGGTGAACAACGTCGTCGGCTCGACGATCGCCCGCGAGGCGGACGGCGGCATTTACCAGCACGTTGGTCCCGAGGTCGGCGTGGCCTCGACCAAGGCCTTCACCTCGCAGCTGCTCATCGGCGCCATGCTCGCCCTCTACATCGGCCGGATGCGCGACCTGAGCTTCGGCGCGGGGGTCCGCATGGTGAACGCCCTCAAGGGCGCGCCCGACCTCGTGCGCAAGGCCCTGGAACAGGCGCCGCATATCCGCGCCATCGCCAAGCGCTATGCACATCACACCGACATGCTTTTCCTCGGCCGCCTGTCGCTTTACCCCATCGCCCTGGAAGGCGCCCTCAAGCTCAAGGAAATCTCCTACATCCACGCCGAGGGCTATCCGGCCGCGGAAATGAAGCACGGCCCGATCGCGCTCGTCAGCGAAAAGTGCCCCAGTGTGTTTCTGGCCCCGCAGGGGGAGATTTTCAGCAAGATCCTCTCCTCCATGCAGGAGATCAAGGCGCGCAAGGGCCCGATCATCGCCGTCGTCACCGAGGGCACGGAACTGCCGGCCGGCCTCGCGGACGAGATCATCACGATCCCCGCCTGCGAGGAAATTGTCCTGCCCATCGTGGCCTCCATCCCCGTGCAGCTGCTCAGCTACTACATCGCGGTTGAGCGCGGCTGCGATGTGGACAAGCCGCGCAACCTCGCGAAATCCGTGACCGTGGAGTGACCCGCCGTCCGCGTGTCCGCGCCGGCGTTTTTTCTCCTCGCTAGCCGCGGACCATCCCCCGCAATTATCGGCCTGCCATGACCATTTTCCCCACCCGCGACGCCTTTCTTGCTCTCAGCCAACAGGGCAACGTCGTGCCCGTCTGCACCGACCTCATGGCCGATTTCGAAACCCCCGTGTCGGCATACGCCAAGCTGAGGGAAGCCGGCCCGGCCTATCTTCTCGAATCCGTCGAGGGCGGAGAGCACCTCTCCCGCTACAGCTTCATCGGCTGCCGGCCGCGCAAGGTCCTCGTCTGCGGGCCGGCCACCACCGAAATCCGCGTGCCCGGGCGGCCCGTCGAACGCATTCCCACCCCGCCGGACCCGCTGGATCTGCTCAAGGAAGAGATGGGGCGCTACCGGCCGGTCAGCCTGCCGGGCCTGCCGCGCTTTACCGGCGGCGCCGTGGGCTTTGTGGGCTACGAATACGTCATGCGCGTGGAGCCCACCGTTCCCGTCGCCCCGAAAGACGAACTCGGCACGCCCCTGCTCTATTTCATGCTGTCGGACTCGCTGCTGATTTTCGACCGCGCCAAGCAAACCCTCCGGCTTTGCGTCAACGCCCACATCGGTTCCGATGCCGGGGCCGCCTATGATGCCGCCGTGGCCGAGCTGGCAGCCTTGCACGCCCTGCTCCGACAGCCCCGGGAACTGGCCCCGGCCCCGCTGATCGATCCCGGTCCGGTCCAGGTGCCGCCGGGCAATTTCACCCGCGCCCGCTTCGAGCAGGCCGTGCAGGACGCCAAGGAATTCATCCGGGCCGGCGACATCATCCAGGTGGTCGGCGCCCAGCGCTTTACCAAGCCTTTTGCCCGGACGCTGCTCGACCTCTATCGGGCGTTGCGCACGGTCAATCCTTCGCCCTACATGTTCATCCTCGAGACGGGCGACTTCGCCATCGTCGGCGCTTCGCCCGAAGTCCACGTGCGGCTGACCGACGGCCGCGTGGAGATCCGCCCCATCGCCGGCACCCGGCGCCGGGGCGCGACCCCGGCGGAGGACGCCGCCCTTGAGCGGGAACTTCTCGCCGACGAAAAGGAAAAGGCCGAGCACCTCATGCTGGTGGACCTCGCCCGCAACGACATCGGCCGCGTGTGCGCCTTCGGTTCCGTCACGGTGCCGGATTTCATGACGGTCGAGCGCTACTCGCACGTCATGCACATCGTCTCGCAGGTCGAGGGCCGCATTGCGCCGGACAAGGACGCCTACGATCTCCTGCGCGCCACCTTCCCTGCCGGCACCGTGAGCGGCGCGCCCAAGGTCCGGGCCATGCAGATCATCACGCAGATCGAGCAGACGCAGCGCGGCTTCTATGCCGGGGCCCTCGGCTATTTTGGCTACGATGGCAACATGGACACCTGCATCATGCTGCGCACCGCGTTGCTCAAGGACGGCCGCGTTTACATCCAGGCCGGCGGCGGCTGGGTGGCCGACTCCGTGCCCTCCGAGGAATATCAGGAGACCATCAACAAAGCCTCCGCCCTCTTCAAGGCCGTCGCCATGGCCGAGCAGTTTCCGACCTGAGGGCGGTTTCATCCGCTGCGGTCGCACCGGGCCCGTGTGCCATTTGGCCCTTCGGGCCGGCTTCCGCTGGGACGCGATGGCGCTGCCGCGTTCGATTTTTTGCATCCGTCCCAGCAGGACGGCCGTAGCAAGGTTGGAACGATTTAGGCTAGGTCAGTCGGAACAATCCCGTCGGAACATTGCTCCTCCCACAGAGACTAACCCTCAACGATTTTTACCATGGCCCTGAAATTGAAGACCAACCGTCTGGCTGTTGAAACCGACAGCCCCGCCACGGAGGCCGCCAGCGTCCTCCTCGACACGCCCCCCTCCTTTCTCGAAAAGCCCGAACCGGCCGCCGAAGCGCCCATCCCGCACGGCGAGCGCAGCAATCTTCAGCTATACCTGCAGGAAATCGGCAAGACCCCTCTCCTGACCATCGAGGAGGAAGTCACCCTCGCAAAACGCATCCGCCGGGGCGACAAGGCCGCCCGCGACCACATGATCCAGGCCAACCTGCGCCTGGTCGTGAAGATCGCCATGGATTACAAGGACTTTGGTCTCCCGCTGCTCGACCTGATCAGCGAAGGCAATATCGGCCTCATTAAGGCCGTGGAGCGCTTCGACCCCCGCAAGGGCGGCAAGCTCTCGACCTACGCCGCGTGGTGGATCAAGCAGTCCATCAAGCGCGCCCTCGCCAACCAGTCCAAGACCATCCGCCTGCCGGTTCATCTGGTGGACAAGATTGCCAAGATGCGCCGCACCGCGATGAAGCTCACCGAGGAACTCGGCCGCGAGCCGACCGACGAGGAATTGGCGCGCGAGCTGCAGATTCCCACCAGCAAGGTCGCCCACCTCAAGTCCGTGAGCGTCCGCCCGGCTTCGCTCGACGCCCCGGTCGGCGAAGAGAGCGATTCCTCGACCTTCGGCGAAATCGTCGGCGATGAAAACGCCGTGAGCCCTTTTGAAAGCCTGCGGGAGCGCAACCTGAACGCCGATCTTCGCGCGATG
The DNA here is from genome assembly GCA_026125215.1 of Opitutaceae bacterium. Lineage (GTDB taxonomy): Bacteria > Verrucomicrobiota > Verrucomicrobiia > Opitutales > Opitutaceae > UBA2377. The sequence continues at coordinate 10,350 of JAHCLN010000011.1, read as the reverse complement.
GTGGACTCGCTCGACGCCCGTGAGGCCGAGATCATCCGCCTGCGCTTCGGCCTCGATGGCCGGGAGGAGCTCACCCTCGAGGAAGTCGGCCAGAAGTTCCGCGTCACCCGCGAGCGCATCCGCCAGCTCGAATACCTCGCCATCACCAAAATGCGGAAGGCGATCGCCAAGCACGAATCGATCCGCACGACCGAGGAAATCGAGGAAGAAGAGCGCCAGCGCCAGCGCATGGCCGTCATCCGCGAATTCATGGAAAGCAAGTCCGCCAAGGCCGCCAAAGCCGGGCGCAACTAAGCTCTCCACAGCCCCAGCAAAGGCCGGCCTGATTGCCGGCCTTTTTTGCGTCCGCGTGCCGCCCATGCCGGTCTGAGCCGGACTCAATGCCACTGCCATGCAGTTAAATCAAATTATACCCGAATATCTTCCGCCGATCGTTAAAGATGAGCCAACGACCGCCGCTGGCGCCTTGTTAGGCGGCATTTTTCTTTCGAAGAACGAACACGATGAACGCAGCGGAAACAAGGAACGCGATCCCCGACCACAATGCCAAGCGTGGCATGACATACTGCATGTGGCCCCATGTTGGAGTAACGCCGGTCAAAACTGATGGCGGACCTAGAATGACACGTTCTGACTCGAGCTTCCGCAGCAACTCACCTGTGCGAAACTCAAGTTCGGCAACTTTGAGATAGAGGGAAAAACCGCATCATCTTCCTTCGCTCGGGAACCGAGTTCGATCTTCAGTGTTCGAATGCTCTCAACCTGTTCCTTCAGCACGGGAATGAAGGAATCTAGGGAACGACTGATGTTCTCTGTATTCAGCCTCGCACGCGCTTGGAGATTCTTCGCTTCATTTTCGTATCTCGCCTTTGCGAGAATAACTTCTTGTCGCGCCCAGCTTCTCTCGTTTTCGACGATTTGGGAAAGCACGTAGAAACATGCGTCCGACACACCGCTGAGCGTCGCTATAAAAGTCAGCGCGCATATCACAATCGAGCGCGGCTTTTTTTCTACGTATTTAGTTAGGGTGTCGAACATGGCTGCTTTTGCCCAGGCATTATAGCTGCGATGAAGCAGCAGAGCGAAAGAGGGGTGCTTGTCCTTGGGGAACGCGGGTTAACTCTCGAGGAGAGCCTATCCGCAGTGGTGTGGCGTGTAACCGAAACAACCAAAACCAAGGACAAGCACATGAAGCCGAAGCAAAGATATGTGGGCCTGGATGTCCATAAAGATACGATCACGATCGCGGTGGCCGAGGGCGTTCAAGATGAGCCATGCGGGCCTATGGCCCGCATTGGCTCGGGCTGTTGGTTCGGCTCTTTCTTCTGGGATCTCCAAAAAGAAGGCAGGCATAAAAACGCAGAAGCTAGTGTCGCGACGAGAAGATGAAATCTCCCGTGCCAGTAGATCAGGGCCTTATCGTGACCGCTCCAGTCGGTATCACTCAGAAATAGAGATAGAAGAGCCGCATTCCAAACCGCACTCGTAATCCAAAACCACCTCTTACTGATCTTCTTCAAACCGCACGCGATCAAAATCCAGCCGATCCACACAAGATAGCCCGGCCAAAACGGAGGCATCATCCATGCGAGGAGGGCATAGATGGCGCCATTTAGCGCAAGAATTCCGGCAACTATGCGCTGAGATTTCATTTTCTGCCGAACAGTGCTATTCAGCCTCAGCGTAAAGCCTAAGTTGAAAGGGAGGCATGGAAGCAAAAGGCCGCGTAAGTGCTTTAAGATCAACACTGGATTTTCAAACCTGGGCTTTTCGAGGTCGTGTGCAGTCCGGCAAAAGCCAAAGTTCGGTGGCAACTCGTCGCAAGTTATGTCGGTAGGGTCCGCTCTCCGAGCGGACCGCGCCCGACCGGTCTGCCCCTACCCTTCCGCGGCAGGATATTGCTTGAACCGCTCCAAGGGCATGAAAAAGCCGTCCGGGAAACCCGGACGGCTTTGCAATGGTTACGATGTCGGGAGCGCTCAGTCCTTCTTGTCCGAGGCGGCATCGAGGATGTCGCCCAGGTTCATCATGTCCGTGCCCGGCGTGCGGCCGATGGCCTCGTAGGCGGAGGTTTCCGCCGCGAGCTGCTCGGACGAGTAGTTGGCCGCCTTGATCGAGAGACCGAGACGACGCTCGTCGCGGTCGATCTTGATCACGCGCGCCGTGACCTGCTGGCCGGGCTTGAGCACGTCCTTGATCTTCTCGATGCGCTCCTCGCTGATCTGCGAGATGTGCACGAGGCCGTCGATGCCGTCCTTGAGCTCCACGAAGGCGCCGAAGGAGGTGATCTTGGTGACGGTGCCGGTGACGACGTCGCCGATCTTGAAGTGGCTGTCGATGTCGGACCACGGATCCTCGCCCAGCTGCTTCATGCCGAGGCTGATGCGCTGCTGGTTCGGATCGACGTCGAGGACGATGGCATCCACTTCGTCGCCCTTCTTGAGGACTTCGGAGGGATGGTTGACCTTGCGGGTCCAGCTCATGTCGGAGACGTGCACCATGCCGTCGATGCCCTCTTCGAGTTCGATGAAGGCGCCGTAGGTGGTCATGTTGCGCACCTTGCCGCGGACGCGGGCGCCGATCGGATAGTTGTGGCGGACCATGTCCCACGGGTTGGGCTCCAGCTGGCGGAGACCGAGCGAGATCTTCTGCTCGTCCTTCTGGACGCCGAGGACGACCGCATCGAGCTCCTGGCCGACCTTGAGCAGCTCGGAGGGCTTGGTGATGCGCTTGGTCCAGGACATCTCGGTGATGTGGACGAGGCCTTCGACGCCGGGCTCGATCTCGATGAACGCGCCGTAGGGCACGAGATTGACGACCTTGCCGTGGACTTTCGCGCCGACCGGGAACTTCCGGTCGATCTCGTCCCACGGATTCTTGGTGGTCTGCTTGAGACCGAGGGAAACGCGCTCCTTCTCCCGGTTGACCTCGATGATCATGACCTGAACCTCTTCACCCTGCTTGAGCATTTCGGAGGGGTGCGAGATGCGGCCCCAGCTCATGTCGGTGATGTGGAGGAGGCCGTCCATGCCGTCGAGATCGATGAACGCACCGAAGTCGGTGATGTTCTTGACCACGCCCTTGCGGACCTGGCCGGGCTGGATGGACTCGAGCAGGGTGCGGCGCTTGTTGGCGCGCTGCTCCTCGATGAGCTCGCGGCGGGAGAGCACCACGTTCTGGCGCTCGACGTTGATCTTGAGGACCTTGAAATCGTAGGTCTGCCCGACGTATTGGTCGAGGTTCTTGGGCGGCTGCACGTCGATGTGCGAGGCCGGCATGAACGCGTCCACGCCGATGGAGATGATGAGACCGCCCTTGACCTTGGCCTTCACGCGGCCGGCGGCCACGGAACCCTCGGGGAACTTCGTCAGGATGTTGTCCCAGTTCTTCTTCTGCTCGGCCTTGTCGTAGGAAACGACCGGCGAACCGTTCTTGTCCTCGAGCTTCTCAACGAGCACCTCGATCGTGGAGCCGATTTGCAGCTCGCCGATGTCGATGAACTCGGAGGCCGGAACGAGGGCCTCGGATTTGCCGCCGATGTCGACCACGACTTCGTTCTGGCGGATTTCGGTGATGGTGCCCGGGACGATGGCGCCGGCCTTGAGCTTGTCGAAGGACGACTGCGCGAGCAGATCTTGCATTACTGAACTCATATGCGGAAACCGACGGACAGAAGCCCCGCTCCGCAGACCCCGATCCACCGGGATGACCCCGGAAAAACCGGGGCCGTTGGGTTGATGGTTGGACTGACTGACAAGCCGGCGGGAGCGTCGCGGCGACGCCGGCTGAACCGATATCAGTGCCGCGAACGGTCAGAATCGCCGCAGCCAAGCGGGGCGCGCAAGCGGAAATTCAGCTCTTTTCCGCCTCGCCCAACGCCTGCCGCAGCTCGCGCAGCAACGCCTGATGGATGCCCGTATCGCGCAGCGGAGAGGCCATGCCCATGCCTGTTGTCTTGGTGGAATCATCCTCAATAAGCTCCATCAGAATGACTTGCACAGAACTTCCGCCCCCGTCGGCAGGCTCGATGGCAAGCTTCAATTCGAGCTGCCGCGAGCCGCGGAAATGGTCATCCGTGCGCACGGAACTGACAGCCTCCAGCCGCCCCCGGTTCGCATTGCCGCGCAGGATGCGGAAGCCCATTTGCGTCACGACCGTTCGGGCTGCCTCATAAACGCGCTCGGGCTCCGCTGCATAGGAGGCGGACTGGGAAGGCACCGGGCCAAACTTGGACCGCATCCGCTCACCCACGGTCTCGCAGCCGGCGACGACCACGAGCACCACGAATCCGGCGAACAGCCGAACGATCCCGCGCCCATTGCGGATCAAGGCCATGCTCAGACTTTGCCCGCGGCGGGCTGCTGCTGCGAGATGCAGTGCAGAGTGCCCAGACCCCAGATGAGATGGTAGCAATCGATGCCGATGGCCTCGCGCCCCGGGAAGCAGCCGCCCACGATTTCCAGCGCCTCGGCATCACGCTTCTTTTGCCGGAACTGCGGCACCAGCACCGCGCCGTTGATAATGAGAAAATTGGCGTAGCTCGCCGGCACCTGCTGGCCCTTGAAACCGAAGGGCTTGGGCATCGGCAGTTCAACGATGTCGAATTTCCGGCCGCCGGGCGTCCGGAAGCCGCGCAGACGCTCCAGGTTCTCGGCGAGGATTTTGTGGTTGGGGTCACGGCGGTTCGGCTCCACGCACGTGATGAAACCGTCGGGCCGGAAAAAGCGCGTGATGTCGTCGATGTGTCCGTCCGTGTCGTCGCCGATGATGCCGTCGCCGACCCAGAGAACGGTCTTTATGCCGAGAAAGTCCTTCAGGTTCCGCTCGATCTGCGCACGAGTCAGGTGCGGGTTGCGGTTCTTGTTCAGGAGGCACTGCTCGCTCGTGAGCAACAGGCCCTCGCCGTTCACGTCGATCGAGCCGCCTTCGAGGATCATGTCGTTCTCAAAGCGGCGCATCTTAAGCTTCTTCGCGATGCTCGGCGGGATTTTGTTGTCGAGATTGTAGGGCGGATACTTGTCGCCCCAGGCGTTGTAAGCCCAGTCCGTCACCGCCACCTCGCCGGTGCGGTCGTTGCGGACAAAAATCGGACCGTGGTCACGGCACCAGGCGTCGTTGGTGGGATGATTGTAGAACGTCACCCGCGTCATGTCGGCGCAGGCCTTGGCGCAAAGGCGCTGCGCCCGGGCGTGCAAGCGCGCGGCGGCGTTGATCCGCACTTCCTGAAAACGGCTGATCTGCGTGACAATCTCCGCAAAGACATACGGCACGGGCCGAAACTGACCGGGCCAGGAGGCGCGGTTGTGCGGCCACGAGAGCCAAATGGCCTCCTGCGGCTCCCACTCGGCCGGCATCCGAAACCCCAGCTTCGCCGGGGTTTGGATTTTGGATTTTGGATTCTCGATTCTCGATTGGCTCATGAGCTGGAGCGCGACTGCTGGGCGCGCCGTTCGTAGTTGCCGGCAACCTGGCGGTCCGTCGCTGCCTTCAATCGCGAAAACGCTTGGTCAGATCGCCGTAGGCGTCGATCCGTCGGTCGCGCAGGAAGGGCCAGTGCGTGCGGGTGGTGTCCACCTGGCCGAGCTCGACCGGCACGAGCATGATCTCTTCACGGTCGGCGCTAGCCTTGGCGATGATCTGGCCGCTGGTGCCGGCCACGAAGCTCTGGCCCCAGAATTCGATGCCGTCGCCGCCTTCGGGCGTCTCACGGCCGATCCGGTTGACCGCCGCCACATAGCAGCCGTTGGCCACGGCATGCGAACGCTGGATGGTCTCCCAGGCGCCGTGCTGGTTGGCGCCAAACTCGGCCTTCTCGGACGGATGCCAGCCGATCGCCGTCGGGTAAAAAAGAATCTCGGCGCCCTGCAACGCGGTCAGCCGTGCGCCCTCGGGATACCATTGGTCCCAGCAGATCAGCACACCGATCCGGCCGTATTTCGTGTCCCACGCGCGGAAGCCGGTGTCACCGGGGGTGAAATAGAATTTCTCGTAGTAGAGCGGATCGTCCGGGATGTGCATCTTCCGGTAGATGCCGAGGAGCGCGCCGTCCGCATCGATGATCACCGCGGTGTTGTGGTAAAGGCCGGAGGCCCGCTTCTCGAAAAGCGAGGCGATGATCACGACCTTGTGCTTCTTCGCGAGCTTCTGAAAAGCCACGGTGCTCGGACCGGGAATGGGTTCGGCCAGCTGGAAATACTCGTGCTTCTCCGCCTGGCAGAAATATTGCGAGCGGAAGAGCTCCTGGGTGCAGATGATCCTGGCGCCGCGCTTCGCGGCCTGCTCGGCGAGCGCGAGCGTTTTCTTGAGATTGGCCGCAGGATTGGCGGAACAGGCGTGCTGCAGGAGTCCGAGAGTGACGGTGCGCATGATCGGAAGGATGGGTTAGAACACGACCTTGTTAAGCGGATATTCCACGATGCCCTCGGCGCCGAGCTCCTTGAGCCGGGGGATGATTTCCCGCACGACCTTTTCGTCGATCACGGTCTCCAGCGCGATCCACTCCGGGCTGCTGAGCTGGGAAATCGTGGGGTTGCGCAGCGCCGGCAGCGCCCGGGACACCCGCTCCAGCGCGGATTTGCGGAGATTCATCTTCAGGCCGACCTTGCTTTCCGCTTCCAGCGCCCCCTGCAGGAGCAGCGCGATGGTCTCGATCTTGCGGCGCTTGGCCGGGTTTTTCCAGCTGGCCTTGTTGGCGATGAACTTGGTGTTCGTTTCCAACAGGGTGTCGATGATGCGCAGTTTGTTGGCCCGGATGGAATTGCCCGTTTCCGTGATGTCCACGATCGCATCCACGAGATCCGGCACCTTCACCTCGGTCGCACCCCAGGAGAACTCCACCTCGGCCTTGATGCGCTTGCGCTTGAAATAGCGGCGGACGGTGTCCACCAGCTCGGTGGCCACCCGCTTGCCGGCCAGCTGTTCGGGCCGGGTAATGCCCGAATCCTCGGGCACACACAGCACCCAGCGGGATTTTTGCACCGAGGCCCGGCTGTAGATCAGGTCGCAAACCTCGACGACGTCGGATTCGTTTTCCTGAATCCAGTCATGGCCGGTGAGGCCGCAGTCAAAGAAGCCGTGCTCCACATAGCGGCTGACCTCCTGGGCGCGCACGAAGCGTCCGTCGAGCTCGGGGTCGTCAATGGCCGGCTTGTATGAGCGCGAACTGGTGGTGATTTTCCACCCGGCCTTGGCAAACAAGGACTTGGTGGATTCCTCCAGGCTGCCCTTCGGCAGCCCGAGCATCAATATGGGCTTGCGGTCCGACACGCGGCCAAGGGACACGCCCCCCTATCCTGCTTCAAGTAAATTCTCGGACTGCGTGCCGCAGGCCCGGCCATCGCCGGCCGCAGACGCGCTTCCTTCCGCGGCATCAACCGAACTAGGCTTTGACAAGTGCGACCCCGGACCTAGGGAATGGACCCCAACAGCCCATGCGCGCCGAACCCAAGCCATTGATTCTGGTTGTCGAGGATGAGGATGAACTCGCCAAGCTCATCGCCCGGCACCTTGAGGAGGCCGGCATGCAGACACAGGTTTACCACCGTGCCGGCCACGCCGCAAAATTTCTCCGCAAGAATTTCGCCAACCTGATGCTGCTCGACATCAGCCTGCCCGACCAATCCGGGTTCGCCCTGCTGGAGGAGCTGAAGGCCGACGACGTCGTTGTGCCCACGATTTTCCTGACGGGCAACGACGCCGAGGCCAGCAAGGTGCGGGCATTGGAGATGGGCGGCGACGACTACATCACCAAACCCTTCAGCTTCCCCGAGCTCATCGCCCGCATTCGCGCGGTGCTGCGCCGGGCCGAATCCTCCGCCGATCTCAATCTCACGAAAAACGTCCGGGTTTCCGACACCCCCTTCGAGTTTTGCGGGGCACACATCAATCCCGTCCGGCTCGAGATCACTTTTGCGCAGGGCGTCGTCGCCGCCATCGGACGCAAGGAGCTGGGGATTCTCTCCTACCTGAACGAAAACCAGGGCGTCGTCATCACCCGCAAGGCGCTCATTCATGCCGTGTGGGGCATACACGCCGATGTGCGCAGCCGCTCGCTCGACCAATACATCGTGAAGGTGCGCGAGCTCTACAAGAGCCACGGCCTCAGCCTCGATGCTTTCCGCACCGTGCACGGCATCGGCTACATCTTCGACCCCAGGGGCGTTTCCGCCGAGGGCCGGGAATAAGCCCGCTCAGAACAGCTCCGGCTGCACGTAGCGCGTGCGGGCCTCGGCGAGAGTCCCCTTCATCTCGAAGGATTCCAACAGGCGCAGCAGTTCGCCCACCTGCGGGGGTGTTTTCTCCGCCGCCACCGTCGGCAAATTCAGATTAAGCGTCGTGAGTTTCAGGTTGAGCCGGATACGGTCGGCCGCCGCGGACACGACTTCGCGGAAACGGTCGGGCTTCAATTCCATCGCATGCGAGAGCACACCCTCCAGGCTGCCCCACTCCGCCAGCCACTTGGCCGCGGTCTTGGGACCCACGCCGTCGATGCCCGGAATGTTGTCGGACGTGTCGCCCACCAGCGCGAGGTAGTCGGCGATCTGCACGGGCGGCACCCCGTATTTTTCCACGACGCCCGCCGCATCCAGCAACCGCCAGCCAAGCTTCGGGTTGGCGGAGGGCGGCGGCAGCATGATCTTGATCCGCTCGCCCACGATCTGCGCAAAATCCTTGTCGCTGCTCACGATGATCGCCTCGTGTCCGGCACGGGCCAGCGCGACGGCCTGCGCCGCGAGCAGGTCGTCGCTTTCGACCCCGTCCTGCTCGATCCCGACCAGGCCCATGGCACGCGTGAGCTCCTTCAGCGGCTCAATCTGTTTTTCCAGCGCCTCCGGCATCTCGGCCCGCTGCGCCTTGTATTCCGGATGCAGCGCCAGCCGGTCCTGCGAGCCGCCGAGATCGAAGAAGACCAGCGTGGCCTCGGGCTTTTCCTGGTCGGACAGCTTCCACAGCGATTTCACCCAGCCGTGCAGGGCGCCGGTGGGAAAACCGTCACTGCGCGTGAGCTCCGGCAACGCGTAGAAGCAGCGGTAGGCGAGATTGAAACCGTCAACGAGAAGCCATTTTGCCATTGGCTGCCGAGCGAATCGCCGCCGGCCTCCGCCGCAAACCCTAAATCCCGCCGTCGCTCACGGCTGGCGGGGTTCCAGGCCCGCCGGGGTCACGATGACGGGGTTTTGAAACAGTGCGCTGGGCGACAGGTTTTGCAGCGACTGCTTCTTGGGCGATCCCCCGGGGCTCATGAGATTGGCGGTCACAAAAATCAGCAGGTTGCGCTTTTGCGCGCTTTCACCCTTGGAACGGAACATGCGGCCGAGCATCGGCAGATCGCCGAGCACCGGCACCTTGTCGTTCACCTTCTTCACCTCCTCGCGCGTCAGGCCGCCCATGATGAGCGTGGCCCCGTCCCAGATTGTCACCTTGGTCGAAATGTCCCGCACCGAAAAGATGGGCTGATAAAAGCCCGACGGCACGGTCACCGTCGTGCTGCCCGAGACGGCGACGCTTGGGCCGCCGTATTCGACAAAGCCGTCGAACTCCGTCACACGCGGGTTGAGGTCCAGGCTGATGCTGTAGTCGTCCTCCTCCACGGTGGGCGTCACCTTCAGTTCCACGCCGACGTTCCGGGTGGTGAATTCCTGCGGCGTCCCGGCCGTGATCGTCACGCCGGCCGAACCGCCGCCACTGGCGCTGCCGGTCCCCACCTGGCTCTGGGTTTGTCCGAAACTCTGCGGATAACGCAGTTCCTGCGCCACCGTCATCGTGGCCGGGTTGCCCGAGAGCACCGTGACCTTGGGCGCGCTCAACAGGTCCGTGCCCTGCTTTTGCGCCAGAGCCCGGACGATCGCGTTCACGTCGAACTCACCGATCACCCCCATGATGTTCGCCAGTGCATTCGTGCCGACCCCGAGGTAGGTCGAGCCCGGCATCTGCGGGGCGTTGTTGATGATCGGGATGTTCAGCTCCGGCGTGACCACCACCTCGCCGTCGGCATTCACCGAGATGTTTTCCGGCCGCACGATGCGGCCCTGCTGGCTGGACACCGTGTTGGTGAAGGCCGCGGCGAGCGAACGGTTGCTCGTCTGGTAGGTCGCAAGGGCGCCGGCGTTCTGCTGGGAGGCCCTGGTCGCGGCGCTCCAGCTGATGCCCAATTCCTCCAGCGCGCCTTCCTGCACCTCCATGAACTTCGCCTCGATCTCCACCTGCCGGATGTCGTTGTAGCGGTTCAGGATGTTGCGGATGCGTTCGAGGTTGCGCGCGCTTTGCGTCACGATGATCGCCGACCCGTCGTAGGCCAGGCTGCTGCCGGCGACGGCCTCGAAATTCACCCCCGCCTGTTGGAGAAACCCG
>JAHCLN010000109.1 GCA_026125215.1 Opitutaceae bacterium | reverse complement strand
TGTGCCCGGAACCACCCGCGACGCCATCGAGCTGCCTTTCGAATTCAAAGGGCGCGACGGCCAGATGTATCCCTTCCGGCTGATTGACACGGCGGGCATCAAGGCCGCGACCAAGCTCGCCTCACCGGTGGAGTATTTTTCGCGGCTGCGTTCGCTGGATGCGGTGAAGCAGACGGATGTCGTCTTCCTCGTGCTCGACGCGATGGATGGAGTGACCCAGCAGGACAAGGCGATCGCCGGCGAGGCCGTGAAGGAGCGGAAGCCCATCATCATCGTGGTGAACAAATGGGACCTCGTGAAAAAAGCTTTCAAAGCCCAGGGCGGGATCGAGCCCTATACCAGTGAGCGTGATTACCGGGAGAAATATGAGCACGCCCTGTTTGACCGGCTCTATTTCACGCCCGGGGCGCCGGTGGTGTTTGTCTCGGCGATGAGCGGCTACGAGGTGGACCGGATGCTCAATGCGGCCGTGAAGCTTCACCGCCAGCTCGATATCAAACTGCCCACCGCCAAGCTGAACAAAGTGCTGGGCTACCTGACCGAGCGGACGCCGCCCCCGGCCGTCGGCGGCAAGCGATTCCGCGTCTATTACGCCACGCAAACGGGCAACCGTCCGTTCCGCATCAAACTGTTTTGCAACCGGGAGGAAAAACTTACCGAACAATACCGGCGCTACCTGGAGGCGGGGTTGGTCAAGGAATTCGGGTTGGCCGGCTGCCCGGTGTATTTCGACCTCGTGGGCAAGGAAAAGCACGAGCCGGGCATGTCTTTCTCCGCCATCCGCGAGGCGCAGGAGCGCGCCCGCCAGAAGCCGCATCGGGCAAAATGGCAGGACGCCGAAGCGGACCCCTTGCCGGAAACGCTCGAGGATTGAGCGGCCGTTGGCGAAGCCGGGCTTGCCGCCTTCCGGTGGAAATGGCTGATAGCCCGTGGTGAACACCCTTCGTCTCGTCTTTTTGGGGTCCGACCCGATTGCACTCCCGCTCCTCGACTGGCTCGACGGCCCGGGCTGCGGCGTCGCCGAGGTCGTTGCGGTCTTCACGCAACCGGACCGGCCCGTCGGCCGCGGGCAGCAGATCACGGCCAATGCGATCAAGCGCTGGGCGGAAGCACACAAAATCCCCGTGCTGCAGCCGGCGAAGCTGACTGAGGACGTGCGGGCCCAGCTGGCCGCATTGCAGCCGGACGTATCCCTCGTGATGGCCTACGGGCATATTCTCCGGGACGATTTCATCAGCACCCCCAGATTAGGCACGCTGAACCTGCACACGTCCAAGCTGCCGCAGTATCGCGGTGCTTCCCCGATCCAGTCGGCGGTCGCCAATGGCGAGACAACGACCGCGGTCACGCTGATGCGCATCGTGCGTGAACTCGATGCGGGACCGGTGGCCGACCACGAACCGGTGGCAATCGGCCCGCTCGACACAGCGGTGGAAGTTGAAGGGAAGCTCGCGGCGGCCAGCGTGCCCCTGATGGCGCGGACCCTGCCGAAACTCGCCGCCGCAGCGCTGGTCTTCACGGATCAGAATCACGCGGCGGCGACCTACTGCCGCAAGCTGGCCAAGGAGGACGGTGCACTAGATTTCACCGCCCCGGCGGCCGCACTGGCGGCCCGGATCAACGGGCTGTTTCCCTGGCCGGCGTGTGCGACGATCATCAACGGTGTGCCGGTAAAATTCGGACTGGCGGATGTCGCCGTCGATGTCTGTGCCCCGTGGCAAAACCCGGGCACCGTGGCGGGAACCGACCCGAACGGTTTGTTGGTGACGACCGGATGCGGTTTGCTGCGCATCCGCCGGCTCCAACGCCCGGGCGGGCGCCTGTTGCCCGCCGGTGAATTTCTGCGCGGCTTTCCCGTCGGACCCGGCTATGTGCTGCCGTCCCGGCCGATGCCCGCACTCGTCTCCGCCCAGCCTTTTCGGAGGTAGGTCTTGTTTTTGCCGGGGGCATGCGCCAAGTTCCGGGCATGAGGCATCGTTTCATTCTGGCCCTGATTTTGCCGGCCGCCCTGAGCATCGCCCAGGTGCAGCCGGTGCAGGTGGAGGTGGCGCACCTGCGTGAAGATGTGCGCGGACTCGTGCAGCGCGTGGGCGAGCTGTCCCTGCGCATCGAGCAGCTCGAGCGCGAGAACAACGCCCTGCGCAACCAGACGAATGCGGCCGCCGAAAGCTTCGTCACCATGAAAATGTTGAACGATGCGGTCACGGATCTGAACCGCACCATCCGCTCGTCCGCGGCCACGACCAAGAGCGAAACCCTCCAGCAGGTGGCCACCCAGATGGAAAGGCTGGCCCGGCAGACCAACGCCGCGATCGATTCGCTGGCAAAGGGCATGGCCACCCGGCCGCCGGTGAACACGATCTTCACGGAGGATTATCCCAAGGAAGGCGTGAGCTACACCGTCCAGCGTGGCGACACACTCTCATCCATCGCCCAGAAACACGGTGCCCGGGTGGCGGACATCATGAACGCGAACAAGATCACCGACCCCACGCGCATCCAGGTGGGGCAGACGCTCTTCATTCCCGTCGCCAAATAACCGCACCATGTCCGCCCCAAAATCCCGCCTCGGCCGTGGACTCGGCAGCCTGATCGCCAAGGCCGCGCCCGCCGCGCCGGCCCCCGCGGCCGCGGCGAAAGCCCCCGCTCCCGCGGCAGCCGCGGGTTTGCCCGGTTATTCCGAAATTCCCGTGCACCTGATTGTGCCCAGCCCCTACCAGGCCCGCCGGGAATTTCCGGCCGAGCAGCTGCAGGAGCTGGCCGAGAGCATCCGGTCCGAGGGCTTGCTCCAGCCCATCGTGGTGCGGAAAGCCGGGGAAAAATACCAGTTGATCGCGGGCGAGCGGCGTTGGCGTGCCTTCCAGCACCTCCAGCTGCGCAACATTCCCGCCCGGCTGGTGGAGGCGAGCGACTCCTCCGCGGCCTCGCTGGGTTTGATCGAAAACCTGCAGCGCGAGGGTTTGAACCCCATCGAGGAGGCCCATGGATTTGCCAGCCTGATCCGCGATTTTGACCTTACGCAGGAGTCTGCGTCCGACCGGGTTGGCAAAAGCCGTGCGGCCGTGGCCAACAGCCTGCGTCTGCTCGGCCTCGAGGCCGAGCTGCAGGCCTATGTGGCCAAGCAGATTCTCTCGGTCGGGCATGCCAAGGCACTGCTGGGGGTGACGGATCCGGCCACGCGTCTGGTGCTGGCCCGGCGGATCATCGAGGAAGGCCTGAGCGTGCGCGAGACCGAGAAGCTTACGCAATCGGCCCGGAGCAACGGACCCGCAGCAACGCGCAAAGCCCGCCGTCTTCCTGGTCGGGACGCCGCCACGGTTGCGGGCATCGAGCAAAAGCTGACCTCCCATCTCGGTGCCCGTGTCGCTGTGCTCCACACGCCAAAGAAGGGACGCATTGTGATCGAGTATCGCGGCAACGACGACCTGCAGCGCTTGTTGGAAAAACTGGGCGTAAGCCTCTGATGCCCAACGGGGCGGGGCACCCCAGGCAGACGCAGAACGGTGCATTGACAAACCGCCCTGCGATCGAATGCTATCAACCTTTCATATGAGCATTCTCATCGGTATCTTTACCTTTGTCCTGATCCTGATCTCGGTGTTTCTGATCCTCGTGGTGCTGGCCCAGAAGGCCAAGAACGACGGCGGGGTGGGCGCCGCCCTCGGCGGTGGCATGACCGAGGCCGCGTTCGGCGCGGACACGGGCAACGTCCTCAGCAAGGCCACGATCAATGCGGCCATCGCCTTTTTTGTGCTGAGCTTCGCGCTCTACCTTGGGCATATTTACCAGCGGACGCATGCCACGGCTGCGGCCAATGACGCGCTGCCGACGATCGCCGTGCCTGCGGCGCCGGCCAGCGAGGCACCTGCGCCGCAAAATCCCTGAGCCACCCGTGCGATCGGTTGCAGCAACGACGCCCGTCCTTCTATGGCGGGCGTTTTTTGTTTTCAGCCTGGCGGGCACTTTGCTGCTGCCGGCGGCGCCCGGCCGCAAAGTGCGGCCTCCGCCCAATTACGTGCAATTCGGCAGCCCCGACCAGGCGGAGGGCGCCAGGATTTGGCGCGAATTTCGCGGCCTGGGCATTGCCGGCGACTACTACCTTGAATTCCGGCTCCGGGTGATGCCGCGGCGCGGGGAAGGATTTGAGGTTCCCGGCCGGCTTTGGGCGACACGCAACCAGGTGGGCCCGGTGCAAAGGGTTGTGTTGGCTGCGCCGGCCGGGGCCGAACAACGGCTGCTGATCCAGAACGGCCCCACACCCGCCCTCTGGGTGGCGGCAGGAGACGCGGCCGCAAGTCCGGTGGCGGGAACGGCACGCACGGAGCTTCCGCTGATACCCGGCGTGAACATCTCCCCGTTCGATCTGCAGATGCCGTTCTTGTATTGGGAGGATTTTGTCTTCGAAGGGATCAGTCGCATCCGCGGCCGGCCGGCCCACACCTTTCTCCTTTACCCGCCGGATAACCATGGCGGCGAGGACTCGGAACTGACCGGAGTGCGGGTGCATCTCGACACCCAGTTCCGGGCTTTGGTGCAGACCGAACTCATCGGCGCGGACGGCAAGGCCTACCGGACGATGTCGGTGCAGGAGCTGAAAAAGGCCGGCGAGCAATGGGTCGTCAAAACCATCGATTGGCGCGACGAACGCACCCGGAACAAGACGCGGCTGCAGATCACCGGCATCGCGCTCGACCAGGACTTTTCGCCCGTAATATTCGAGCCGGCGCAACTGGGCCTGCCGT
This sequence comes from Opitutaceae bacterium, assembly GCA_026125215.1. Taxonomy (GTDB): domain Bacteria; phylum Verrucomicrobiota; class Verrucomicrobiia; order Opitutales; family Opitutaceae; genus UBA2377. Next base: position 6,288 of record JAHCLN010000109.1, on the reverse strand, counting down.
TGGCTGCTCCCGAGGAAAAGGTTACGCTTTGACGGGCGGGCCCGGTAAGCGCTGAGCACGGTGTTGACCTTCGGGCGCGTTGTGCTGTCCTCCCGTCCGGTGTGCCATGAGCCTGATTCTGCTGATTGAGGACGACGAACCCCTGCGGACCGTGCTGGCCGCCACGCTGCGTGACGCCGGACACCGGGTGCAACAGGCCGCGAACGGCCGCGAAGGACTCAAGCTCTTTGCAAAGGAGCCGGCCGACGTCATCGTGACCGATCTCATCATGCCCGAGCAGGAGGGGATCGAAACCATCACCACCCTGCGCAAGGAGCACCCGGATTTGCCCATCATCGCAATTTCGGGCGGGCTGGTGCATGCTGCCGCCTACCTCAAGGCCGCGCAAAAACTTGGGGCCAACCGCGCCTTGGCGAAGCCGTTCAGCTCCGCAGACCTGCTGCGGGCGGTCGAAGAAGTTCTTGGCGGCCCGGGCCCCGAAAGCCCGGCCTGAGGATCCTTACTTCAGGACGTTTTCCGTGGTCGGGTCGAAGAGCTTCGCCTTGTCCATCTGGAAGGTGATCTTCACCTTTTGATTGACGTCAAAACGGTCGCTGGCGCGAACCCGCGCGATGAAAGAGTGCGCGCCGGTGTCGAGGTAAAGATAGGTTTCGGCGCCCATCGGCTCGGATACCTCGACCGTGACCTCAATCGTATGCGCGGGATTGGGCGCCGCGAGCGTGAGGGAGTCCTGGGCGTCCTCGGGCCGGATACCCAGCACGATGGGCTTGTCCACATAGGCCGCCGCCTTCTGCGCGAGGTCGTCGGGGAGCTGAACGGCAACGGGCGTTCCCCGGGTGTTGTCCTCGACGAAGGAAAGCTGGCCGCCGGTGCGCTTGATGCGGCCCTTGATGAAGTTCATCGGCGGCGAGCCGATGAAACCGGCCACATACATGTTGGCCGGATGGTTGTAGAGATCCAGCGGGGCGGCCACCTGCATGATGTGCCCGTCCTTCATCACGCAGATCCGGTCGCCCATCGTCATGGCCTCGACCTGGTCGTGCGTCACATAGATCATGGTGGCGCCGAGCCGCGCGTGGAGCTTGGAAATCTCCGTGCGGGTGGAGACGCGCATCTTGGCGTCGAGGTTCGACAGCGGCTCGTCGAAAAGGAAGACCTTCGGCTTGCGGACGATGGCCCGGCCGACGGCGACGCGCTGCCGCTGGCCGCCGGAAAGGGCCTTGGGCTTGCGCTCCAGGTAGGGCTCCAGCCCCAGCATGGCGGCGGCCTCGCGGACGCGGGCGTCGATCTCCTTCTTGGGGAATTTTCGCAGCTTCAGACCGAAGGCCATGTTGTCGTAAACCGACATGTGCGGATAAAGCGCGTAGTTCTGGAAAACCATGGCGATGTCGCGGTCCTTGGGGAGGACGTTGTTCACCACCTTGCCGTCGATCGTAATGGTGCCGCCGCTGATGTCCTCGAGCCCCGCGATCATGCGCAGCGTGGTCGATTTGCCGCAGCCGGAGGGGCCGACCAAAACCATGAACTCCCGGTCCTCAATGGTGAGATTGATGCCTTTGACGGCGGTGACGCCGGGGCCGTTTTTCTCAGGGTAAGTCTTGACCAGATTTTCAATTACGACACGCGCCATGATAATGAATGGAAAGGGTTTGGGGTGTCTTCGCAAAATCGGGCAATCCAAGGGCGAGTCAATGCCAGACCTTGGCTTATTTTTGCATTGCCGCGGGTGAAGCGTCCCGCCGTGCTGCAAGGGTTGTCCAAATGAGCAAACGTTCCCCAGGCACCGCGGCGGCCCCCCTGACCTTCGACCTGCCGCTGGAGCTGATCGACAAGATCGAAACCTGCCGCCGCTCCCTTGGTCTGGGTTCTGCCAGCGAGGTGGTGCGCATGGCCATTGAGCAGTTCGATTTCAGCAGGTGTCGCCCCGAGCAGACTCCCCACCGGCAGATTTCCGTGCGACTTTCGGGTGACCATCGGGCCACGCTCAAGCGCCAGGCCCGGCTCAAGGATGTGAGCATCGGCGAACTTTTGCGGCATGCGATCGAAGGCCTGCAGGTGAAGGCGCGGAAGAAACGCCGCTGAGCAGCCCGACGGCGGTGACAGAGCGGGAGCTTGCCAACGCTTCCTGCAGACCTCTTTAGTTCAGTCCTTCATGAGCACGACCGCGCCTCTTTCTGTCTGGGCCCGCAACATCTCGCCTTCGCCCACGCTGGCCATTGACGCCAAAGCCAAGGCGCTCCAAGCCGCCGGGGAGGATGTCTGCAGCTTCGCCGCCGGCGAGCCCGACTTCGACACGCCGGAGCACATCAAGGAAGCGTGCATCGCCGCGCTCAAGGGCGGCAAGACCAAGTATGCGCCGACGCCCGGCATCGAGCCGCTGCGCCAGGCCATCGCCGAGCGCTACGACGCGGAATACGGCCTGAAGGTTGTGCCCGCGCAGGTCGTGGTTTCCCCCGGCGGCAAGTTCTCCTGCCACCTCGGCGTGCTCGCCACCTGCTCGCCGGGCGACGAGGTCATCATCCCCGCGCCGTTCTGGGTCAGCTACCCCGAGATGGTGAAGCTCGCCGGCGCCGTGCCGAAGTTCGTCGCCTGCGACGACAAGGCCGGTTTCAAGCTCACGCCCGCGCAGCTCGAGGCGGCCATCACGCCGAAGACGCGCCTGCTCATCCTCAACTCCCCGTCCAACCCGACCGGCGCCGTCTATACCCGCGCCGAGCTCCAGGCCCTCGCCGCCGTCGCGCTCAAGCACAACCTCTACATCCTCTCCGACGAGATGTATGAACACCTCGTGTATGACGGCGTCACCCCGACCTGCGTGGCGACGTTCAGCCCCGAGATCGAGGCGCGCACCATCGTCGTGGCCGGCTTCTCCAAGACCTACTCGATGACCGGCTGGCGCATCGGCACGCTCGTCGCCCCGCTGCCCATCGCCAAGGCCATCGCCGAACTCCAGAGCCAGATGTCGTCCAACGTGACGACCTTCGCGCAATTCGGCGCGCTCGCCGCGCTCAAGGAGAAGGAGAAGACCGCCGCCGCGCTCAAGGAGATGACCACCGCTTTCGACCGCCGCCGCAAGTTCCTCCACGCCGAGCTCAACAAGATCCCCGGCGTCTCGTGCCTGCTGTCGCAGGGCGCGTTTTATCTCTTCCCCAACATTTCCAGCTTCGGCCTCAACGACGCCGATTTCTGCGCCAAGCTGCTCGAAGCCGAGAAGGTCGCGGCCGTCCCCGGCTCCGCCTTCGGCCTCGAAGGCTACCTGCGCCTCAGCTACGCGACGAGCGATGCCATCCTTCAGAAGGGCGTCGAGCGCCTCGCCCGTTTCTGCGCCATACTGAAGAAGTGAGGCCGTTTCGCTGACCGCAATTGTTGGCGGAGAACATCCGGCTCCGTCATCCGACGGTCACCGGCCGCACGGCTCTGTCCGGTTACGCGACGGGGATGCTCAAAGCTGAAAGTCGCCCGGGGCTACCAGCAGGACAAATTCGCCCTTCAGGCTGGCGTGCTGCAGCCGGGACTGCACCTCGGCGGCCGGCCCGACCCAAAAGGTTTCGTGCAGTTTGCTGATCTCCTTGGCGACACAGACCACGCGGCGGCCACCCAGCACGGCGACGATGTCATCCACCGCTTTCGCGATCCGATGACAGCTTTCGTAGAGGACCAGCGTGTAGCGGAAATCCCGGTGTTGTTCAAAAAAATGCCGGCGGGCGGCTGATTTTGGCGGCAGAAATCCGACGAAGAGAAACCCATTGGTCGGCAGGCCGCTCGCACTCAGGGCGGCCGTGTGGGCACACGGGCCCGGGACGGGCACGACCGGCAGCCCGCGACGACGGCACTCGCGCACAATCCGGAATCCCGGATCACTGAGCGCCGGCGTGCCGGCATCGCTGACCACGGCCACGGAAAGCCCTGCCGCCAGCCGTTCTGCCAGCCGGACGGCGGCTTCGCTCTCATTGTGCTCGTGATAGGGGAAGAGCTCCCGTTTGAGGCCGAGCCGGTTGAGCAGTGCACCCGTGGTGCGCGTGTCTTCGCACGCGACCAGATCCACCGAACCCAAAATGGCGCGAGCCCGATCGGTCAGGTCGGCGAGATTGCCGATGGGCGTGGCGACCACGTAGAGGTGGCCGGGCAGGGGAGTGAGGGAGGTGTTTTCGGACATGCTGCAATTGAACCAACAAAAAATCCGGCGGGGAGAGCCGGATTTGACGGTGAGCGGATGGCCTTAACGGCCGGGCTGCCCCATGCCGGGGATCTGACCTTCCCAGTCTGCCGGACGGCTCCACGGAATGGATGAGTCCTTGTTGGTGCGCGTGGTGCAACCACTGAAAATGGCGCCGAGGGCGAGCAGCAAAACGACGAGGAGGGGGCGACGGAGGGAGTTCATGGTCTTAGGGCGTTAAAACGGCTGAATCGCCCTTGTGCAAGGCACCTTGCACGGAATCTGGCACGACTTGGGCGACGGAATGACGGGGGCGGACATCGCTGATGTGAACCCGGGCAAGGGTTTCGGTTCCACGGCGGATCAACATTTCCTGACGGGGCAGGGCACCATGCTCGGCCCCGTAGTCCACGACCACGAAGGCCTGCGACGGGCCAACGCTCACGACCCGGGTGTCACGGGCACGGCTGGTCGCCAATACCGGAACAGGCACGGGCGGGGTATTCTCCTGTATCAGCCGGCCCTCCAATTCTTTCATTACCCGGGTAAACGCCGCCGGCAGCGCCGGATCGGCGGCATCACGGAGGACGGCGACTTCCCGGCCCAAGGCCTCATGTGCCGCCTGCAAATCGCTCAAATCACGCGTGGCCTGCTCCAGTTCTTCAATCCGGGCCTTGGCGGTGGAAAGTTCACGCGCGGTTTCGACATAGCGGGCGTCGGCTGCCGTCAGCTTGGTGCGGGCTTCGCCCAAGGCGGTATCCAAAGCGTCCACCTGGCCGGCGAGCTGCGTGATCGTCGCACCGGATTCGGTCAACCGGGCGCCGAGTGCCGCCTGCTGGGCGGACTGGCCGGCCCGCGCGTCCTGCCATTGCCGGTGCTTTTGCCAGTAGGCGACGCCGAGCAAGCAGACCGCGGCGAGCAACAGCCACTGGAGGGAGGGCGGCAATCTGGACATGGACGGCCGGTTACTCTTTCAGGGCATACCGGGAAGCATGCCAAGGTTTGCGTGCACGCTTTTTTACCCCGCTGCCTTTGTTGGCCGCAAGGTGCTCGAGAATTTTAAAAATGTGCTCGGTTTCGGTCCCGGAGGAGTCGCCGCACTGACGGGAGATTTCCTCCAAAGCGAGGAACTGTCCGGCGGCCTGGCGCAGGACGCGCACGACCCTCAGTTTCAGCGCAATAACCGCCCCCGCGGCCTTTTTGCCCGCCTCGACCCCGGGCTGATGGTAGGCGTTGATGCCGATCAGCGAAGCGTAGAGGCCGACCGCACGCTCATAGAGCGCGATCAACTGGCCAACCGTGCGCGGCGATACATCCGCGACGGTCAGGGTGACGGAAGACCGCTCCTTTTCGCCGAGCGCGGCGCGTGTCCCGAGATAGAAACCCTGCAGGTAATCGCCGGAGGTGACTCCGGGCTCAACCTCGAGCGAGGCTTTTCCTTCCCGATCCTTAAGCACCTCGATGAAGGTGACGAAGAAGTTGTTCACTCCGTCGCGGAGCTGCTGCACGTAGGCGTGCTGGTCGGTCGAGCCCTTGTTGCCGTAGACGGCGATGCCTTGGTTGACGACATTGCCCCTGAGGTCGTGCTCCTTGCCGAGTGATTCCATCACGAGCTGCTGCAGGTAGCGGGAGAACAGGAGCAGCCGGTCCTTGTAAGGAAGCAAGACCATGTCCTTGGTGCCGCGGCCGCCGGTTGCCTGGTGCCAGGCCAAGGCCAGCAGGGCGGCGGGGTTGCGCGCCGTCTCGGGCACGCGCGTAGCCGCGTCCATGGCGGCGGCGCCGTCGAGCATGGCCTGGATGTCTATGCCCTGGAGGGCGGCGGGCAGCAGGCCGACGGCGCAAAGCTCGGAAGTGCGGCCGCCCACCCAGTCCCACATCGGAAAACGGGCGAGCCAACCCTCGGCTTGGGCGACCTGGTCAAGCTTGGAACCGACGCCGGTAACGGCGACGAAGTGTTTCGTGTGCTCCAGCCCGGCCGCCTTGAAGGCGGCGATCGCCTCGAGCATGCCATTGCGGGTCTCGGCGGTGCCGCCGGACTTGGAGATGACAATGACCAACGTTTTCGCCAGCTGACGGCGAAGGCCGTCGAGCACGTAGTCGATGCCGTCGGGATCGGTGTTGTCAAAAAAGGC
>JAHCLN010000108.1 GCA_026125215.1 Opitutaceae bacterium | reverse complement strand
GAGCTGGTGGCTGAGCGTGGCGAGGTGCTGGGCGAAGATGGTCAGCAGGCGGAGGATCGACTCGTATTGGTGCTTGGTGAGCACGCGCGTCTGGAAATACGCCTCTTCCAGCCGCTTCAGGTCCACGGCGGTGCCCCATTTGAGCAGCTGCCGGGTGGTGCGCTTGAACTGCTGCTTGGTGGGGCGGTGCAGCAGGATCTGGCCGGTCTGGAGAAAGGCGACGAGGTTGTCGCCGACGCGGATGGGCACGGCGGAGTCGCAGAGGCCGGCGAAGCATTTCAGGGTTTTCGGCTCGAGGCGGGCCTGTTCCTCGACCTTGCGCTGGAGCTGCAGGCAGGCGGCGCAGCTCTGGTTGGTCGTGGCCATGAGCGCGCAGAAGGGGTTTTCGTTGGGATCGTCGCGGTGCGGGAGGTCGAAGGCCTCGATCGGCCGCAGGTTGAGCGGCAGGCCGGTGGTGTCGCGGAAGGCCTGCTCGTAGTCGCGGTAAATCTCGGAGCCGCGCAACCGGGCCACGAGGGCATGGCTGTGTTTGCGGGCGGCGGACGGATCCATACGCCCAGAGTTGGGAGTGCCGTTCGTGCTGGCAATGAGGAATGAGCCGCCGGCGGCGCGGGAGTGCTGGCTTTCCTTGATGCAGGTCAAGGCGCTAGACCGATGCCGGTGGCATGATGCGCCCGTGCAAACACCGCTCAACTTCCCCCGGCATTTTTCATTGATAAACCGCCTGCACACCGTTATGAAAACACTCACCCCTATGAATACCCCCATCATATTACCCCCGCTTAATACATGGTTCCGCCGCGGGCTGGCTGCGGTCCTCGTGCTGGCCGGCTGGCCGGTGACGTTTGCCGTCGAACTGCCCTCCGAAGTGAAGGGCCCCGTGCTGCTCCCGCGCGCGGTGCTGGATCTGCCGGTCGAGCAGGCCATCCTCACCGCGCCGCCGCAGGTGCCGCCGCCGATCACGCGCAAGCACGCGGCCCGCGTTGTCATCCATCTCGAGGTGAAGGAAGAGATCATGCGCATTGCCGACGGCGTGGAATACACGTTCTGGACCTACGGCGGCACGGTGCCGGGCTCTTTCATCCGCATCCGCGAGGGCGACGTGGTGGAGTTCCACCTGAACAACCACCCCTCTTCCAAGGTGCCGCACAACATCGACCTGCATGCCGTCACCGGTTCCGGCGGCGGTGCGTCCTCCACTTTCACGGCGCCCGGGCACAGTTCGCAGTTCACCTTCAAGGCGCTGAACCCGGGGCTCTACGTCTATCACTGCGCCACCGCGCCCGTGCCGATGCACATCGGCAACGGCATGTATGGCCTCATCCTCGTCGAGCCCGCCGCCGGCCTGCCGCCCGTGGACCGGGAGTATTACGTGATGCAGGGCGATTTCTACACGACCGGCGCCTACGGCGAACCGGGCCTGCAGACCTTTGACACGCCGCGCTCGATCGACGAGCGGCCGACCTACGTGCTGTTCAACGGCTCGGTTGGCGCGCTCACCGGTGACAACGCCCTCACCGCCAACGTCGGCGAGACCGTGCGCCTCTACGTGGGCAACGGCGGACCGAACCTGGTGTCATCGTTCCACGTCATCGGCGAGATTTTCGACAAGGTCTGGCTCGAGGGCGGCACGCGCATCGCCCAGGAAAACGTGCAGACCACCCTCGTGCCCGCCGGCGGCTCGGTGATCGTGGACTTCAAGGTCGAGGTGCCCGGCACTTTCGTGCTGGTGGACCATTCCCTGAGCCGTGCTTTCAACAAAGGAGCGCTGGGCATGCTCAAGGTCAGCGGCCCGGAGGACCGGGTGATCTATTCGGGCAAGGAAGTGGACGCCGTTTACCTCGGCTCGCAGGCCGAGGATGGGGCGCAGGCCGCCCGCCGGCAGGCCGAGATCAAGGCGGCCATCGCGACCGAGATGAAGGCCAATCCCGCCATCGCCAACCTGACCATGCAGGCGCAGATGGAGAAGGGCCGCCAGGTTTACATGCAGACCTGCTTCGCCTGCCATCTCGCCGACGGCAAGGGCATCCCCAACGTGTTCCCGCCGCTGGCCGGCTCGGATTACATGCTGGAGGACCGCGACCGCACCGTGCGCATTGTGCTCAAGGGCATGAGCGGCCCGGTGACCGTCAACGGTGTCACTTACAACAGCGTGATGCCGCCGCTGAACGAGGTGCTCACCGACCAGCAGGTCGCGGATGTGGTGACCTATATCTACAACAGCTGGGGCAACCAGGGCGCGGCGACCACGGTGGACGATGTCCGCCGGGTGAAGAGCGAATCGCGCTGACCGGAGAAACGCCATGCCGACCTTCAGGCCGATACTGCTGGTGCTGGGCCTCACCGCCGGGGCGGGGTGGAGCCTTGCGGCCGACATGGTGCAGGTCCCCGCCGGGACCTATGCCCCGCTGTCCCGGTCCGTGAAGGAGCCGGCGGAGGTGCCCGTGGCGGCGTTCCGGCTGGATGTGTTGCCGGTGACCAATGCCGAATACCTGGCGTTCGTCACCGCGCAGCCGCAGTGGCGGCGCTCGCGGGTCAGCCGGCTCTTTGCCGACGAATCCTACCTCGCGCACTGGGCGGGAGACCTTGAGCCCGGACCGCAGGCTCCGGCCGATTCGCCGGTGGTGCGGGTGTCCTGGTTTGCCGCCCGCGCCTATGCCCGTTGGGCCGGCAAGCGTCTGCCGACCACGGCCGAGTGGGAACTGGCGGCCGCGGCGGGCTACTTGACGCCGGACGGAAAAAACGAACCCGAGTTCATCCGCGACCTTTATGCGTGGCTGGCGCGGCCGGTGCCCCCGGTCCTGCCCGCCGTGACGGGGGCGAAGGCCAATCTCCACGGGGCGCGCGGGCTGCACGGCCTCGTCTGGGAGTGGGTGGACGATTTCAGCACCGCGATGGTCACCGGCGAATCCCGTGCCGACGGGGGACTGGACCGCGATCTCTTCTGCGGCGCCGGTGCCGCGGGGGCCAGGGAGACCAGCGACTACGCGGCGTTCATGCGCCAGGCCCTGCGCTCCTCCCTCCGGGCCAACAACACGACCACCTCCCTCGGCTTCCGCTGCGCGCAGGATCTGCCGGCGGTCCCCGCAAATTCCGCACCATGAAAACCCACGCCTTCACCTGTCTGCTGCTCGCGACCGCCCTGACCGCGTCGGGCGACGACAACAAACCCTGCTGTCCGCCCGAGCCGCCGAAGGCGGAGGCCGTGCCCGCGGCCTACAGCCCCGAATCGCTTTACCAGATCGGGGTGACCTTCACCGACGACGAAGGCCGGTCCGTCGCGCTGGGCACCCTCCGGGGCCGGCCCGTGGTCATCGCGATGTTCTTCGCGTCGTGCCATTATGCTTGTCCGCTGCTGGTCGCCGACATGACCCGCATCCGCGACGGACTGCCGCCGGCGGAGCGGGAGCGGGTGGCGCTGGTGCTCGTTTCCTTCGATACGGTGCGCGACACCCCGGAGGCGCTCCGCCGCTACCGGGCCGAACGTCTGCTCGACGGGCAGTGGACGCTGCTGCACGGCGACGATGATGCCGTGCGCGAAATCGCGGCCCTGCTCGGCGTCAAATACAGGCAGGAGACCGACGGCCAGTTTGCGCACTCCAATCTCATCACCGTTCTCAATGCCGAGGGTGAAATCGTGCACCGGCGGGCCGGCCTGCGCGGCGGGCTGGAGGAAGCCGCCGCGGCCCTGGCCATCACGCTGCGCGCTCCCTGAAGGAAAAATCAGAGGCCTCGCCGTGCCCTCAGGGCTCCGATCATGAGCAGTTCCAAAACCACGATCCTGGATGTCCGCCCGCTGCTCGCCAAGGGTGAGGAACCGTATGCCGCGATCCGGGCGCGGGTGGACCGATTGGAGGCAGGTGCGGGCTTCACGCTCATCGCACCGTTCCTGCCGGCGCCGCTCATCGAACGGCTGCGCGGCGAGGGTTTCAGCGCCCGCGTGCAGCAACGGGACGAGCGGACCTGGGTGGTGGACTTTCTCAGGGAGTGAGCGGCGGCATCCCGGCCTACGCCGGGCGGTGCCGGGCGGCCAGCGCCAGCGCGCGCGGGAACAGGACGTTGTTCTCCTTGTGCACGTGGCGGTGCAGATCGGCTTCAAATTCCGCCAGCCCGTTGAGCAAAGCCCGGTGGGTGTTGCACGCGGCGGCGTCCGGCCGGAAGCCGTCCGTGAGCTCGTGCAATTGCGCGGTGGCGAGGCCGGCGGATTCGTGCTCGGCTTCCATTTGCCGGATCGGGTGAATGAGGAAATCCGCCGCGGTCCGGTCCGAACCGGCCTGTTGTTCGATCGCCCGCACCAGCGGGAAGAGGACGGACTCTTCCTTTTGCATGTGGTCGGTCATCTCCCCGGCTAGCCGATGCACCGTCGCCTGCAAAGCGGTGAGGCGTGGATCGCGTTCGGCATGCTTTTGCGCGACCCGTTCGGCCATTTCGATCAGCCGGGGCAGCTCCTGCTTGAGATAGCGGTGGTGGGTTTGCTCGATATGCGCGGTCAGTTCCGAAAGGGTCATCGTGGCGACGTCATGGGTGTCCGGCCCGGCGGCATCGCGGGCGGAAACGGCGGCGGCCAGCAGCGCGGCGACCGTTTTGGGATCGAACCCTTTCTCAAGGGCGGCCTCGGCCAGCGGTCGCTGGCCACCGCAGCAGTAGTCGATGCCCAATTGTTCGAAAATGCGGGCCAGACCGGGTGCGGCCACGACAATGTCGCCGACCGTTTGGTCGGGGTGGATGGGACCAACGGTATGCATAAGACGATGGAGTTGACGCCAGTCTGCCGCACCGGCCGGCCTGCCGCCTTGACCCGCGTCAAGCAAACGCGCCGTTTTGGCGGGACATGGCAGCGCGGCTGTCTTGGTATCGTGCCGTCCCGATGCAGCCGTCGTCCTCCCCGCACAAACTGGCCGGTCTCGCCGCCACGCTGCGCAGCAGCCAGCTGTTTGCCATGCTGCCGGCGGCCGAGTTGCAGGCGATCGCCGGGTTTGTGGTGCCGGTGCGGCTGGCCAAGGGCGGCTATTTGTTTCGCGAAGGCGAGTCCTCGCGCGGTTTCTATCTCGTGCAAAGCGGCGCCATCAATGTCCACCGGGTAAATGCGGCCGGCAAGGAGCAGGTGATCCATGTCTTTCGTGCGGGGGAAACCCTGGCCGAGGCCTCGTTGGCCTCGCCCACCGGCTATCCGGCAAGCGCCCGGGCTGTCGAGCCGGGCGTCGTGCTGCTGATACCGAAGGCGCCGATGCTGGAACTGATCGCCGGCAACCCCGATCTCGCGCTGCGCATGCTCGCCTCCATGGGCGCGCACCTGCGGGTGATCGTCGGCATGCTCGACGATCTCACGCTGAAGGATGTGGAAACGCGGTTTCTCAACTGGCTGGTTCGGAACAGCCGTGGCGCCACAGGGGGCGTCGTCCGTCTGCCCGGGACGAAACGGGTGCTGGCGGCGGAACTCGGGACGAGCAGCGAAACCCTCTCGCGGACACTGGCCCGCCTGCGCGATCTGCGGCTTATCACGATCTCGGGCAAGGTCATCACCGTGCGTGATGCCACGGGGCTCCGGGCCCGGTTGGCGCGCAATCTGGGTGCGGGCTAGCGGGGTTCAGATAACGCCCGCTTCGCGGAAGCTGTAGTAGCCGCGGCCGGCGGGGTCGGCCTCGGGCCGGCCGAGGATGACGTGGTCGAGCAGCTGGATGTCCACCGTGCGGGCGGCTTCGCGCAACTGGCGGGTGATCTGCACGTCGGCGGCGCTCGGCGCGGGATCGCCCGAGGGATGGTTGTGCGCGCAGACGACCGCGGTGGCCGCCGCCCCCATGGCCTCGCGGAAGACCTCGCGCGGGTGCGCGAGGGCGGCGGTGGCGGTGCCGGAGGAGACTTCCGTGCAGCGGATGAGCCGGTTTTTGCGGTTGAGGCTGAGCACCCAGAATTTTTCCACCGCGAGGCCCTGCGCGGTGGGCAGCAAAAACTCGCGCACCAGGTCGGGCCGGTTGAGCAGCGGCGCCTCGCCGAGCGACTGGCTCCGCACGCGGCGGGCCAGATCCATCACGGCCACGAGCTGCAGGGCCTTGATGTGGCCGATGCCTTTGAAGCGCCGGAAATCCGCCTCCTTCCAGCCGATGAGCCCGGCCAGCGAACCGGCCTCGTGGATCAGGCGCCCGGCGAGCGTGATCACATCCATCCCGCGGGTGCCGCTGCGCAGCAGCATGGCGAGGAGCTCGGTGTCCGAGAGGGCGCCGACGCCGTGGCGCTCCATCCGTTCCTGCGGCCGTTCACCCAGCGCGGTGGCGCGCAGGCGGTTCTCGGGGTAGGAGAACGGCTGGCTCATGACGGATTTGCTTCTGGCGGACCGCCGGGAAACATGCAATCCCTCCGCGCCATGAATCCGATCCGTGTCACCGTCTGGGGCGAGAACACCCACGAGAAGAAAAGCCCGGTGGTCGCCGCCGTCTATCCGCAGGGCATGCACACCGCCATCGCCGACGGCGTGCGGGAGTTTCTGCCCGGCGCGCAGGTGACGACCGCCACGCTGCAGGAGCCGGACCACGGCCTGACCGAGGAACGCCTCGCGGCGACCGACGTGCTCACGTGGTGGGGGCACATGGCCCACGACAAGGTGGAGGACCGGATCGTGGACCGCGTGCAGAAACGCGTGCTCGAAGGCATGGGGCTGATCGTCCTGCACTCGGGGCACTACGCGAAGATCTTCAGGCGGCTGCTCGGCACGACCTGTTCGCTGACGTGGCGCGAGGCCGACGAGAAGGAGCGCCTCTGGGTGTGCAATCCCGGCCATCCCATCGCGCGGGGGATCGACCGCTATTTCGAACTCCCGCGGGAGGAGATGTATGGCGAGCCCTTCGCCATCCCCGCGCCCGACGAGCAGGTGTTCATTTCGTGGTTCGAGGGCGGCGAGGTTTTCCGCAGCGGCTGCTGCTGGCAGCGGGGCAACGGCAAGATTTTCTACTTCCGCCCCGGGCACGAGACCTACCCGACCTATTTTGACAAAAACGTGCGCCGCGTGATCGCCAACGCCGTGGAGTGGGCCCGGCCGCAGGGCGTGTGGATCGACTCCTGCCCGAACGCCAAGGTGTCGCCGGAGCCGATCAAGCCGAAGGCCCGTTGAGCCCCGGACGCGTGCGCCTCAGTAGTGCCGGACGTAACCGTTGCGGCGCAGGCGCTCGAGCCAGCGCTCCTGGCTGACGGCGGCCATCTGGCGGGTGATCATCACCTCGATCTGGTCGCGCACCTCTTCGAGCGGCTGGATGCCGGCATATTTGCGGTCCTCGACGAAAAGGAGGAAGCAGCCTTCGGGCAGAATGATCGGCTCGGTCATCTCGCCCTTTTTGAGGGCAAACAGCGGCTCGCTGAACTCGGCCTTCAGGTCCGTGCGCTTCTGCCAGCCCCAGTCGCCGCCGCGGGAGCGGCGGGAGTCCTGGCTGTATTCGCGGGCGAGGTCCTCGAATTTTTCGCCGCGGTCGAAGCGGCCGCGGACCTCGATGGCCTTGGCCCGCAGCTCGAGGTCGGTCTCGTCGTTGCGGCGGTTGAACTGGATCAGCCGCAGGTGGACGGCATCGTCCTGATAAAAGCGCTCCTTGTTTTCGTTGTAGAAGGCCTCCATCCGCACGGGGCTGACCACGCTGTAGGATTTGCGCTGCTGCTGGCGCATGTAGTTGTAGATGATGTCCTCCTCGATTTCCTTGCGGTATTCGCGGAGCGTCAGGCCGCGGGCGCGCAGGAAGGCGAGGAACTTGGAGCGGTCGCCGTCGAACTGTTCGGCCTGGATGTCGGCGATCTGGCTGTCCACAAACGCGGAGGGGATGCGCCGGTTTTCGTCCTTGTAAAATTCCTTCACGATCAGGACCCGGTCGATGAGATTTTGGATGACCTCGTCCTGCAGGGCTTCGAGCCGCTCGTTGAACTCGCGTTCGCTGCGGGCTTCGCGCTGGATCTGCGGGATGAGCGGGCCGATCTCGCGGCGGATGTCATCCACGGTGATGACCTTGTGCTCCACGATGGCGGCTATCCCGTTGGCAAACCGGAGGTTGAGGTTGTCGTTGGCCGGCGGTCCGGCAGGCTGCGCCAAGGCGGAGGCGGCGGCGAGGGACAGGGTTAACAGGGCGCTACGGCAGATGGTCATGGACTGGGCAGATTGTTCAGAAAAGTGATGATTTCCCTCAACCGTAGGAGGGGCTTCGGGGCGGTCAACCTTGGAAACCGGGTGCCGAGCTGCACCCAGTCGTCGCGCTGGCCGCTGTGGCGAAGACACTTCAGGCGGTTGGTTTCCGTTTCGACGGAGATGATGCCCTTTTGTTCCGCGCGAATGCGGATTTCCGTGACGAGCAGGAGGGCCTTCACCTCGTCGCCGAACTTGCCGAAGCGGTCGCGCAGCTCGGCTTCGATTTCCTTCAGCCGGGCCGGGGTGTCCGCGAGGGCCAGCCGGCGGTAAAAATCGATCCGCAGCCGGGTCTCGGCGAGGTAGGAGGCGGGAATCCGCGCCTGGATGCGGGGCACTTCCGCGGCCGCGGCGTCCTCGGCGTCCTTGAGCGCGGTGTAACCGTCGGTGGGCCGGCGCCGGCCGGCGTCGTCGCCGGTGCTTTCGCCGACGAAGACGAAGTCGAGCTTCACGTTGGCGCGGATGGCGGCGGCGGGCTTTTCGCCTTTCAGGCGGGCGACGGACTGGCGCAGGAGCTGGCAGTAAAGCTCGAAACCCACGCCCACGATGTGGCCGCTCTGCTCGGCGCCGAGGAGATTGCCGGCGCCGCGCAGCTCGAGGTCGCGCATGGCGATGCGGAAACCCGCCCCGAGTTGGTTGTGCTGGCGCATGGCGGTGAGCCGCTGCCGGGCGACCTCCAGCAGGCGCGTGTGGCGGTGGAGCAGGAGGTAGGCGTAGGCCTGGTGCTTGAAACGGCCGACGCGGCCGCGGAGCTGGTAGAGCTGGGAAAGCCCGAAGCGGTCCGCGCCCTCGATGATGATCGTGTTGCAGTTGGGGATATCGAGGCCGCTCTCGATGATCGTGGTGCACACGAGCACCTGGTATTTGCCGGCGACGAAGTCCGTCATCGTCCGCTCCAGCTCGTCGGCATCCATCTGCCCGTGCCCGGTGCCGATGGTGAGGTCGGGCAGGAGTTCGCGCAGCCGCGCGGCGACGAGGTCGATGGTCATCACGCGGTTGTGGAGATAGAAGACCTGGCCGCCGCGCCGGATCTCGTGGCGGATGGCATCCACCACGATTTTCTCGTCGTAAGTTTTGACCACGGTCTGGATCGGATGGCGGTTGGTCGGGGCCGTCTCGATGACGCTCAGGTCGCGCGCGCCGGTCAGCGCCATGTAGAGGGTGCGGGGGATCGGGGTGGCGCTCATCGAGAGCACGTCCACCGTGGCGCGCAGGCCCTTGAAGCGCTCCTTGTGTTTCACGCCGAAGCGCTGCTCCTCGTCGATGACGACGAGGCCAAGCTCCTTGAAGACCACGTCGCGCTGCAGCAGGCGGTGCGTGCCGATGAGGATGTCCACCTGGCCGGCGGCGGTGGCGGCGAGCACCTGTTTCTGCTCCTTCGGCGAACGGAAGCGGCTGAGCATCTCGATGGCGATCGGGTAGCCCGCCATGCGCTCGCGGAAGGTGTTGAGGTGCTGCTGGGCGAGGACAGTCGTGGGCACCAGCACGGCCACCTGCCGGCCGCCCTGCACGGCCTTGAAGGCCGCGCGGATCGCGACCTCGGTCTTGCCGAAGCCCACGTCGCCGCAGATGAGGCGGTCCATCGGCCGCGGCTGCTCGAGGTCGGCCTTGGTCTCGTTGATGGCGCGCAGCTGGTCACGGGTCTCGGTGTAGGGAAAGGCGGCCTCGAACTCCCGCTGCCACGGCGTGTCGGGCGGCAGGGCGTGGCCGGGCTGGGCTTCGCGCTGGGCCTGGATTTTCAGGAGCTCCGCCGCGAGGTCGATGGTGGCGCGTTCGGCGGCCTGCCGGGTCTTTTCCCAGCGGCCCGAGCCGATGCGGCCGAGCTGCGGCCGGGCTTTGCTCAGGCCGACGTAGCGGCTGATGAGGTGCGACTCCTGCAGCGGCACGTGCAGGGTCACGTGGTCGTCGAACTCCAGCGAGATGACCTCCCGCAGGCCCTGGGCGGTGTCGAGCTTGGTGAGCCCGCGGTAGAGCGCGATGCCGTGCTGCAGGTGCACGACGAAGTCGCCTTCCACGAGCTCGGCGAAATCCAGCAGCTGGTCGATCTGCGCGCGCGTGGCGATGGCGCGGGGGTTGAGCGCGGGCCGCCGCTGGCGTTGGCGGCCGAAGATTTCCGTCTCGGTGATGACGACGAGGCCGCGCTCCGGCCCGGGCGTGAGCCGCGCTCCGGCGCGGGCGGTGAGGCGGAAGCCTTCGTTGAGCGTGCCGGTCACGAAGGGCGGCGGACGCAACCCGGCTTCCTTGAGAATTTCCTCCAGCCGCTGGCGTTCGCCTTCCTTGGTGGCGACGAGCAGGAGCCCGTAGCCTTCGTCGCGCCAGGCCGCCACCTGCCGGAGAAACCGCCGGCGGGCGTCCTCCTCCACCTGCAGGCGCTCCTGGGCCACGAGGGCGTCGCCCGGGTAGCTGCGGTGATGCGCGAGGCTCTCGGTGTCCCAGGTTTCCTCGTGCTCCGCGCCGTCGAGCAGGCTGCTGGCTTCGTCGAGATCGCTTACGCCGTGGTGGACGGTGCATTTGGCGAAGACCGGCGCGGCGGGGCTGGGTCCGTCCGGGCCGAGGGTGTGGAACTCTTCTTCCAGCGCGGCCGGTTCGACCAGGACCAGCCGGGTTTGCGGCGGCAGGTAGTCGGCCAGCCCGGTGGTGGACTCGGCGAGTTTCAGGCGCGGCGAGAAGGGGATCGCAATGCTCTCGACGGGTGCGCCGGAGCGCTGCGTTACCGGGTCGAAGGCGCGGATCTCCTCGATCTCGTCGCCGAAAAAGTCCAGCCGGTAGGGCTGGTTGGCGGTGACGGGATAGACGTCGATGATCCCGCCGCGCACGGCATAGTGGCCGGGCGCCTCGCAGACGGCTTCGGAGTCGTAGTCGAGCTGCTGCAGCTGCTCCAGGAGGCCGGCGAAAGCCTGCGCCTGGCCGCGGCGGAG
>JAHCLN010000107.1 GCA_026125215.1 Opitutaceae bacterium | reverse complement strand
CGGCGCGCGTCCGGGGCTGTTCTTGGAAACGCTCCGGGACGAGGTCGCGCGTCTCGGCCTGCAGGAGCTGGCCCTGTTCTTCCCCGAGACCGGCGAGGTTTTCGATTTCTACCGGCTGGCCGATGTATTTGTCTGCACCAGTTTCGAAGAATCTTTCCCGCGCGTCATCCTGGAATCGGCCGTTTTCCGGCGCCACATCGTCACCACCGATGTCAACGGCATCTCCGAGATGATCGCGCCCGCGGATGCCTGGCTGATCCCGCCCGGCGACCGTTACCGGCTCGCCGATGCGCTCAAGCAGGCGATCACGGCCCGCATCCAGGGAGACAATGGCCGGCCGGAATCGGCCCGTGCATCCGTCCTGCGCAACTATCACGAGGCTCATTCGCTGCCGCAGCACCTGCTGCTGGCGCGCGGCGTGGCCGAGCTCGGATGCTGAAATGCAGGAAACCGCACATTGCTTTTATAACCTCGAGTGGCCTCCCGCGAATTCGCGGCTGGCAGGACCGGTGCTTTGGCTGCGGGGCTGGATCGTGGCCAAGCCCGGGTTTGCGTTCGTTGATTTGCGCGTGCGGCACGCCGGGCAGACCCATCTCGGCGTGCTGGGTCTGCCGCGCACCGATCTGGCCGCACATTTCAGTCCCAACCGTGCCTGGCTGCCGGCCGAGTTCATCATTGGTGTGCCGGTCGCAGACGGAGAAGTGACCGTAACTTTGGAAGTGATGGACGAGCACGGCGCCTGGCACGCCTTGCAAAATTTCAGCGCCATCATCGCTGCGGACGGCACTCCGCCTCCCCGCGTCGAAGGTCGGCTGGAAACCGTGCCCGGCGGCACCTGGACCGTGCGCGACGCGCACCATCCCTTCCACGGTCATCTGGATGATCCCGGGCCGGCCCCCCGGCTGCGCCACGGGCGGGCACAGATATTCGGATGGTTGCTGGATGAAAGCCGGCCGCTCGGGAAGGTAATAGCCACCACCGACACGCTCGTCTTCAATCACCTGGAACACAGCCTGACCGACGACGCCCTTGCCGCCAAGGTGCCCCACCTGCCCGCGGCCCGGCATGCCCGCCTTCGCGGCGCGGTGGACTTTCCGGCAACGCTCACCGAACCGGCCTGTCTGCGGGTCTACGCCGTCTCGCCCGACGGCTCCACCCACCTGTGCTTCGCCCACCGGCTCGTGCGGGCCGCACCGGTTGCCCACCCGGTTCGCAGCCGCCCGCAATACCTGCCGGTGATCGTCCGGAAACCGCGCGATCTGCCCAGCGGCCGGCCGCGTCGCCTGCTGATCGTGCTGCGCAGCCTGTGGCCGAGCGACGCCACGCTGCGCGCCCGGGATGTGGCGTGCGCACTGGCCGCTTCATATCGGTGGGCCATCCGGGTGGTAAGCACCGAGGACGGTCCAATCCGGCAGGAATTGGAGAAGTGCGGCATTGAATCGCTCATCGTGGATCCAAAACCGCTCCTGACTGCCCGCGATGAAACCGCCATGAACCGGGCGCTCGATCATCTAGGCCGGCAGATCTGGTGGACCCACCTGAACGCCGTCGCCGTCTTTGATCCCGTATGTGGCTGGGCCATCACGCTTGCGCGCCGTCAAAAGCTGCCCGTGCTGTTTGATTGCACCGCGGAAGAAACGATGGCTCCCGACCCGACCGCTGTTTCCGCGGTGCAGACTTTGCAGCAGCGCGCGTGGCATGAAGCCGATGCCGTTTGCTTTGCCGCCGATACGGTGGCCGAAGCCCAGGCCGACCTTCTCGCGGGTCGACCCGCTGTCACGATCCCTTTCTGGCACAGCCCAAACCTGCCAACGTCCGCGCCCGGTGAAAATCCCCCGGTGGCCAGCGCCCCGCTGCGTGTCGTGGACTGGCTCGAACGGCAACATCCCGACCTTGCGGCACGCTGGCATTTTCAGCAAGGCCCGGCCGGCAGCTATGATGACGAAATTCTCGCCGCCAGGGACGATGCCGGCCGGCATCCGCGATTGACGCGCAAAACCGACTGGAGGCCGGATCAAACCAACCTGTGTCTGGGCCCGCTCTTCAATCGCGGGCCGCTGCGGTCGGCAATTGACGCCGCCGCCATGGGTCTGCCGCTCGCGGCGCCGCGGCGTCCCGTGACGGAGGAACTTTTTCGCGGATACCGCGTGCCATTGATCGACGAATCCAACCCCATGGCCGCAGCCCACGTTTTCCTGGCCCATCTCGCCGATCCTTCCATTGGTAAACGTGAGGCCGCCGCGCTGGCCGAGCACTTCCGGACCGACCGCAACCCGGCCCGGCTGATTGCCCGCTGGGAGGAAATCCTGTTGTCCCTCACCGCCGGCTAACGGCTTGCGCGCCGCGGAGCGCTCTGCCTTGGTTCATCACCACTGCGTGAACGAAAACGATTCCTATATCTTTGATGTCGAACTGCCCCGCCGATGGCTGTTTTCAGGCGAGCAGACTTGGATCAGCGGCTGGTTTCTCTCCAAGAACAATGCCGTTTTCAGCGACATCCGGGCGGTAACCGGTGGCGTCACCCATCTGGGCATCCTGGGACTGCCGCGGCCGGACATCGAGAGCAGGCACCGGGGCCGGACCGGGCTGCCTCACGCCGGTTTTGTGCTGCAGGTGCGTCCGCCGCTCGGCGCCAAGGATATCCGGATCGAACTGCTGGATGCGGGTGGGCGTTGGACTGAAATCTGGCGTCATGCCATCACCGTCGTATGGGGTCCGCGCCGCGGCGGCCGGCTCAATCCGGGCATCGTGCCCGACCAACTCCAAAAGCTGCTGCAAGCCCGGCGGACGGATTCGACCGCCCCGCTCGCACCCCTCGCCCGCCGGCTTGCCATTGAGTCGGCCGTGGTGCCGCTCGACACCCTGCCCAATCCGCCGTTTTTCGGCGCACTGGAGAAACCGCTGCTCACCGGAGGCTCCCAATTCGGTAAGGTCTCCGTCGAAGGGTGGATCATTCACCAGGAGCAGCCAATCAAGCGGCTCATCGCCTCGACGCATCCGCTGGTGGAGGTGGAGATGGATTACGGTGCGAGGGAGCGTCTGGACGCGGGCAACCTCTTTCCCAATCACCCTTACGCCAAACGTTCGCAGTATTTCGGCATGGTGGATATCGACGAGGCGGCCATCAATCCGGTCTGTCTGAAGATTTTTGCCGATTTGGAAGATGGTTCCCGTCATCTCGTTTTCACCCGGCGCTTTTATCAACGGCCTTGCAGCCAACTCGAACAGCCGTTGCCGGAATTCAGTCGCGGAGTTTTTGTCGAGGCCGCCTGGGCCTTCGCCACAGCCTGCCGCACGGAAGGTATCCGGCTGGGCGGCGCCCTCGCCTACTGGCACCAGTGCCGGCGGGCTTACCGTCTCTTCGAACGGTTCGCCCCGCGCTCCCTCGCCCACTTGGCGCGACCGCAGGCCGATGCCTATCCGGCTTGGCAAGAATGCAACGCCCTCCTGCCCCGCTTGCAGCGGCAGCTGAGCGCGGACGCCGCCCATCCGGACGACCACAGCCCTTCCTTCATCCTGCTGATCGACACCCGCGGCTGCACCACCGCACATCTCAAAGATCTGGCCGACTCGCTCCGCCGGCAGATCTATCCCCGCTGGCAGGCTTGGTTCGTCGGCGACATGGCCGCGCCCAACGATGACAAACGTTTTCACCGGCAACGCCCGGCTGACCCCAAAAAGCCGGCCGAGGCGCTGAACGCGGCGGCAGCCGCGGCGGAAGGCTCGCACCTGACTTTGTTGCCGGGACATTCCCGCTTGAGCCCGGATGCCTTGGCCGAAATTGCCCGGATGCTGGCCGCCCGCCCGCAGACCGAGCTCATCTACACCGATGAAGACCGGATGGATGATCAGGGCGCCCGCAGCGAGCCGGTTTTCAAGCCGGAGTGGAGCCCAGCGCTGGCCGACTCGGGGCTCTTTCCGGGCCACCTGTGTTTTGTGCGGACCGAAACGCTCCGTGCACTGGGCGGATTCCGGGATGAGTTTCCGTTGCTGCCATGGTTCGATGTGCTGCTGCGATTGGGCGACCAACTGCCGCATACCCAAACCGCCCATGTGCCCTTGGTCTGCCATCACGCCCGCGCCGACGTCACCCGCGAAACCGCACCGGATCATCGCAGCGTGGAGGAAGCCCGAAAAGCGCTGGCCGACGCCGCGCGCCGCCGCGGTCGCAACACCGCGCCCTTCCTGCCGGAGACGGGACATCACCGTCAGATGCGCTACCACCAATACCGGCCGGAACCGGGGATACTCGCACGGTTACCCGTGACCATCGTGATTCCCACCCGCGACCGCCTGCACCTGCTGCAGGAGTGCATTGAGCTGCTGGACGAAACCGTGGACTGGAACCATGCGCGCCTGATCATCGCCGACGATCACTCGCGCGATGCCGATGCAGTCCGCTATCTCGAAACCATCCAGCGCCGGCCGGATCTGCACTGTCGCGTCGTGCGCCCGGCCGACCGGGTCGCGCCGTTCAACTACTCCCATCTGGTCAACCTGGCGCTGCCGCTGGTGGAGACCCCGCTGATCCTCCACCTCAACAACGATGTAAACGCGCTGGAACCCGGCTGGCTCGAAGAGATGGCCACCTGGTTTTTGCAGGCCGATGTGGGCGCGGTCGGAGCCCAGTTGGTCTATCCGGAAAAAACCCTCAACCACACGGGCATCGTCATCGGACCGCATGGCGGGCTGGCCGACACCCCGTTTGCCAAGGCCAAGCCGGCGGACACCCCGATCGAGTGGCATGCCGCCGCCCGCGAAGTCTCCGCCGTGACCGGGGCCTGTCTGATGACCCGCACCGAGCTGTATCGCCGGCTGGGCGGTTTCGACGAACAGGATTTCGGTGTGGCCTACAACGATGTTGATTACTGCCTGCGAGTCCGGGCCGGGGGACACCGGGTGATCTACACCCCCCAGGCCAAGCTCATGCACTGGGGCAGCGCCACGCGCGGCGTGACGTTTGACGACGCCGAACACGTCGCCTTCGTGCGTCGCTACCCCGGTTATCGCGATCCTTACCTCAGCCCTCATCTCGCCCTCCGCGGCAACCGGCTGCAATGCATCGCCGGCACCGCCATCCGGCACGATCGCGCCGGACCGCTGCGGCTGCTGCTGCTCACGCACAACCTGAATCTCGAGGGCGCGCCGCTGTTTCTGCTGGAGTATGCCAAATGGATGGTGCGCGAGGCCGGCTTCACCATCGAGATCCTGGCCGGGCAGGACGGCCCGCTCCGGGAGACCTTCGCCGCCCTGGGCGCGCGCATCACCGTCGTTGATGCCGGTCCGCTCTACAGCTCGCCCGACGAGGAGACTTTCCACCGCCGTTTGCAGGACATCGCCCTGCAGGTGGCTTGGGATCGGATCGACCTGGTCGTGTGCAACACCCTGGTAAGTTTTTGGGGGGTGCATCTTGCCGCGCAGGCGCACAAGCCCTCGCTGTTCTACATCCACGAAAGCTCGACCATCTTCCGCTTCTTCGAGCGCAAGCTGGAGCTGGAACTGCACCACCTCGTGGCGGCGGCCTTCCATCGCGCCACCCGGGCGCTGTTCCTTTGCCAGGCCACCCGCGCCTATTACGAAGACCACAACGTCAACGGCAACTTCCGCATCGTGCCCAGTTGGATCAACCTCGACGAGATCGAGATCTTCCGCTCCCGCCACACCCGCGCGGAAATGCGCCGCAAGCACGGCTTCGCCGAGGATGAGACCGTCATCGCCAACATCGGCACCGTGTGTGAACGCAAGGGCCAACACGTCTTCATCCGCGCCATCGAGCATTTCAACCGGCAGAACCACCGCGGCAAATTCCGATTCGTCATGGTCGGTGCGCGGCCCGGCATTTACCTCGACCTGCTCAAGCGCGATCTCGCCCGGCTCGAACTGACGAACGTCACGCTCGTCCCGGAAACGCGCGAGGTGTTCGATTTCTTCGTGGCGGCAGACCAGTTCGTCTGCACCAGCTACGAGGAGTCGTTCCCGCGGGTGGTGATGGAGGCGATGGCCTTCCGCACGCCCATCGTCACGACCGATGTCCACGGCATCGCCGAGATGATCGGCCAGCGGCAGCAGGGCTATCTGGTGACACCCGGCGACCATCTGGGGCTGTCACGGATGATGTGGACCTGCGTGGCAAAGGAACGCAGCGGCAAATCCCTCACCCCGACCGCCTACTCCAAGGCCCTGCGTTACTACGACCACCGCCGCGTCCTGCCTTTCCATGTGGCACTGGCGCAGGAAGCCTGCCTCGCGCACCCCGCACCGGCGGGTCATTGATCAGGGGCGTCCTTCGGTCGGTTGGCTGATTTTGGCACTGCGCACCCGCACCCGGACCCAAGCGTCGGATTGGCCTGGTTCCACAACGATGCCAAACCAGCCGCCCAGTTCGCCGGTCCAAAGGTGAAAATCCATGCCCTGTCCGGGGGCCACCCCGCCGCCCTGCACAGGTTGAATTCGCCCCCCCTTGCACCAGAGCGTGCGCACCGTGCGTGACGCTCCCGATCCCGGGGCGCTCTCGATGCGTCCGTGCACCTCGCCGAGCATGTTGACCGAGTGAAACCAAACCTCGCCGCCGGCCGGCAGCTCAATCCCTTCCGGAGTCACGCGACCGCCTCTCACCACGATTTGCTCCGGCCGCCACGCTGTCTCGCCGAGCAAGCTTTCGGCCGCGGATGGACCGGTTGCTGTCACCGGCAGGATGTCGTCACGCAGGACCGGCGCGCCGGCGGTTTCCGCCGAATGCAGGATTTCGAGCTCCCGATAACCCGCAAACACGCGGCCGGCTTGCGCGCGGTCATGCTGGATTATCCAGAAAAGAATCTGCCGGCCGCCCGCTTCAACCTCGAAGGGAACCCGCGCCACTTTCTCGCCCGGCTCCAGCCTCAACTCCTGCTGCCAAAGCACCTGCTCGGGAATCGAGCCATGCACCGTGACTTTGGCCGTCACCGACATCTGATCGGCCTCGTTCTGGTCCATCCGGTTGATCACCGCCACGCCGCGCATCCGGTAAAGCGGCGCCAGCAGCTTCACCTGCGCGCTCTGGCGGGCGGAACCATAAATGATGCGGCCGTCGTAACCGCGCATGAAGGTGAAAGGATCGCGATCCAGCAGGAATGACCGGCCGACCACGTTTCCGCCCAGCCCCTGGATCGTGGCCATCGCGTCCGTCAGATCCACCTCGTCGTGATTGATCGGCCGCCGCCCGACAAGCACAGTGCCGATGATCTCCCGGCGATAGTCCAAATCCAGAACGTCGTTGATTGGCCAGGGCCAATTGTCGCGCGCCACCGTGTTGTAGGCCCAGACATAGTCCCGCTGGTTCTGGAATTTTCGGGCCAGCCTTTCGATGTCGGCTTGGCTGTAGCTGGTGCCCCAATGAATCCACAAAGGTTGCCCGGGCTCCCGTATCGCCGGAACAAAACGCTCCATCCACTCCATCCCCACACCCCAAAACACCGCACGGCGGCCGTCCTGATCGGGGTCGGGCAGGGTCCACATCAGACGTCCCAAGCTGAACACGTAGCCAAACGGCATCTTCAGCCCGCCGAAATAACTGAATCCATCCGCAACCCCCTCCAATGTCCGGTATTTCGAGCGGGGCGCAGCATCATAGCCGAATTGTGAGCGTTGTCCCTGCCAGGCTGATTCCCATGCTGGCAGCGCAATCACGAGCGCCGGCAACCCCAGGCCGGCCCAGAGCCAACGCCGCCCCAAACCGACCACCTCCGTCCCCAGCCATACACTGACCAACAGGACCAACCACCCCCCCAGGCCAAGATACACGATTTCAAAATTGGTCGCGATCAATGCCGCTCCCGCCGCTCCCGCCGCCATGGTTCCCGCCAACGCCAGGCTCCGCCTCCAGCCCCGGACATTTCCACCCCACCAAACCGCACCCATGGTCAGCAATGTCATGCCGATGCCGGCCAAACCCACGGGTTGCAGCCGAATCCAACCGTAATAGTCGTGGATCGGCCGCCACAAGAAATCGGACGAGAAAACCGTCGCCACAATTCCCAGACGCTGCTCCGACGGCAAAGCCACCACGTTGTGCCACCACAAGGCCGGGCTCGCTCCGGTCCAGGCACACTCGATCAGCAACGGCAGGGCCAGACCGGCCGTCAGGCAGCCCGCCATCGTCAACCCGGCTTCGCGCCACCGCGCCCGGCCTGCCATCACGGCCCAAGCCGCCCAGGCCAGCGCCGCGGCCAAGGCCACCAGATTGAAATTGAGTTTGTTGAGCCCGCCCAGAAGCAATCCGCCAGCGACCAGCGCATGCCAACCCCAGGTGGAACGCATCCACACCGGCGCCACCGCCGCCGCCCAGGTCACGACCGCGAGGCAGAAAACCCCCAGCGCGTTGTGCCACAAAATCGTGTGCTGGCTGGCCGAGACTATCGTCACCGCACCGCCGATCACGGCGGCCAACCCCGGCGGCAAGCGCCGCGCCAGCATCATCGGAAGCACCAACGCCGACAGCACGATCAAGCCGGCCGCTCCACAGGTCAGCCCGCCGTAGGTGCCGCCGCCAATGCGTTCCACCAACCAGTTCAACCCCAGGAATCCGGCCTGAATCGACGTGGTGAAATCCACATAGGGCAGTTCGCCGCGGTTGAGATGTCCGTTCGCCGCCACTACCAAACCATAGTCATACAGGTCACGCAGATAGCCGCGGTTTCTGAACCACGGCAACAAGGCACATGCAATCAGGGCGATGATCAGGACAACACCGGGGAACTTCTGCTTGAAATGCGGAATCATGCTAAATGTTTCGAATCTGGGCCGGGCCGCATCTACCGCCCGGACACTTGGGTAACGCGGACCACAAGCGGCCCAGATCCGGTTTGCAACGGCGCGGTGATGACCAGCCAACCGCCGTATTCCGCCCCCCAGGCACGAAACAGGCGTGTGCCGGGCCGGGAACCTTCCGTCGAGGGAAACTCATAGAGCTGAAGCCGGCCGCCCTTGAACCACCAGCCCGTGGCGCCCGCCCCCGTCTCCTCGTGGCCGTCTTCCCGCCAGGATTCACCGTCAATCTGGATAATTTCGTCGGAGCACTTCAGCCAAACTTCCCCCCCGGGGCTTAAAACCACCCCATCCTCGCCAATCCGGCCACCCCGCATCCATGCCTCGGACGGCCGCCAGGCGTCTGGCAGCAGCCGCGCCAAGTCTTGTTCCGTCAGCTCGACCGATTGATACTGTTGGCTGGGCATCAACCACAGCGGCCGGACGGCTTCCCGGGACACATGCGTCACCGTCGGGTTTCTCCAACCGGCGACCACCCGGCCGCCTGAGGCATCGGCCATGCTCAAAGTGAACAACGTCGGCAGCCCGCTCCCGTCGATTTCCACTTCATGCGTAATTTCCTCCCGATCCAACGGCAGCTCCAATCGGCCCTGCCAACGCAGGATTCTCCCCTGCATCGTTGGGTTCCACACCGCATAGGCCGCGAACTCAGCGCTGTCCACCCGCCTCTCCTGCCCGGGCAACCGCCGCAGATACATTTCGACCCTGATCCGGTTCGTGGAAAAGCGCACCTGCAGTTCAGCCTGCCCACCATTGGCGCCGATCAAAGCCGGCTCACCGGCATCTGGCAGCAACCGGCCCGTGGTCTGCAAAAAACGCGGGTCAATATTGCCGCCATAAACCCTCAGGAACCGCTGGATCCCGTCGGGCCGGAAGGCATGCCTCAGGATATCGGTTTCGATGGAATCGGCCGGCCGCGGATGCGCCAAATGGCGCAGCGTGCGAAAAGCGTTGATCCGATCCAAGCCATCTGGTGCGGCCTGGTCCGGCGGTATGGGCTCCATCAGCAGCTGGCGCATGCCGCGGCTGGTCTCGATGGACTCCCGCAGGACCCCGTTCACGAGGACATTTTTATGTCGCGGCAAACTGGCGACATTGCCGAGCAGCAGCAGACCCAACCCAATCGGCACCAATTGCCGGCCGAGCGGCCGCGTTTGCATTGCCCGCGCCGACCAGGCGAGCCCGAGCACAACCAGCACACTCGTGGGTATCCAATAATAAACCACGCGAATGTCTGGCCACAGCAGCGGAGGATGCCGCAAAATCATCAAGGTATACATCGCCCACAGTGCTCCCAGCATCAGCACCGTCGCCAACGAGGCCGGCAATCCCCGGCGCCAAGTTTCGCTTCGCACATCGTTCCGCGCCATCTTTATGATCAAGGCCAGACACAAAGGCGCCGCGATCAAGGCGGGCAGACCGCCCAGCACGTGTCCCATGGTGTCAAACAGCAAGCCGCCGGCATCGATCACATAGCGACCCACATCCGACCATAATTCGCCCCAAGGCATGCGATTGAAGGAAAAATCCGGGTCATGCCCCCAATATTTTCGGATCAATGCAGGCGTGATCCAAAAGAAAGCCACCAGTTCCGCCACCAGCACCGCCCCCAGGGTGGACAGCACGGCCAAAGCGGCCCGGGCCCGCACCAAAAGCCAGTGGATCCCTGTTCCGGCCATGATTGTCAGCAGAAAGTAAACTCCTTGCCGGTCTGAAAAACTCATGACCGCAGCCGCCGCCGCGATGAGCAACAACGGCCGCCACAAACGCTGCCCTTGCGGGTTACCCACCAGCAACCGGTGCGTCTCCAGCAGAACGACGACCAAGCCTGCGGCGGTCAGCCCCTTTGCTGTCCGCATCAGAAAGTGCAGGTAGGTGCTTGGCGCCGTCCAGAACAGAAGAGCCAGGAGCAGGCCCACCAAGGAGCCCAGACCGAGGTCCCTGCCGGCATACCGCGCCAGACGAATGCCGATGAACAGGCTGAGCACCAGGTGAACAAACGAGTCGAAGATCGGAAACCCGGCACGCACCGTCCACGCCATCACCCGCATGTCGATGTGGTCGATCAGATACGAAAACTCACGCCCCAGGTAGAGCCCGGCTTCCAGCACTTCGTTGTTGAAGATCTTTCTCCAAACCGACCCCGGCCCGAGGTGGAATGTCACGTAGCCGTTCCACCATTCGAAATGCAGAAACCCGTATTCATTGAACACCACTGAAGTCCCAAGCACGCCGATACCCGCCAGGACCAGCAGCCAAAGTCGGCCGCTTCCGTCGGGTGTTTCGCGTCGGCTGTCTGGAGGCCTCATGACCGGGCGCATCACCACCTCCG
>JAHCLN010000106.1 GCA_026125215.1 Opitutaceae bacterium | reverse complement strand
TGGCGGGATGCCTGGAGCAGGAGCCGGGTGGCTCAGCCCGCTGTCATTGGCTGGTGCCGGAGCGCTGAACGGATCAGCGTTCGTCGGCCGGCCTCGCGGGCTGCGTGACGCGGACCGCGGTGAAGGGCAGCGGATCGAAGATGATGCGCGGGTTCGGCAGCTCGGGCGCCTTGAACACGGGCCGGCCCCAGAGGATGTCGCGCTGCAGGCGCCGCGAGGACTTCACGGCGGCGGAGCGTTCGGCGGGGAGGGCGGAGAAATGGATGGGAACAGACATTTGGGTGCGGGGGTAGTCACGGTTACGGTGGTCAACGGGTGGAGTGCCGGCCGGCGGAAATTGTTCCTCAAATCGGAAAAATTTCCGCCGAATCCGGATCAGGCGACATGCCGCCAACGCGCCGCGGGCGCCTGGCGCTTGGGCAGCATGAGGGTGAGCACGCCTTCGTGCAGCTCGGCGCTGAGCGCGGCGTAGTCGAGGCCGAGGCCCAAACGCAGCCGCAGCCGGTAGTCGCGCTGCGAGGCCTCCAGATGGAGGGCCTGCCAGTTGACGCGGACGACCTGCTGCTTGCGCGCCGTCACGATGAGGTCCGGCCCGCGTGCCTCGATTTCCACGCCGGCGGCATCCACCCCGGGAATATAAACAGTGAGTTTCACCGCGGCCGGAAGTTCGCGGCAGTCGTAGCTCGGCTGACGGAAGGGCGCGGGCGCTTCCACGGGACGGCTGCGGTGGCGGGTCGGCTGGGGATGGATGATCGTGTGCATGGGTAAAAATGAGGGTGCTCCTCGGGGCTTGGGGCCTCGGGCTTCAGGTTTGCTAAACGTGTTTCCGTTAAACGGAGGTTTAGGCCTGCAAGCCCGGGCCGCGCTGATGTTTGTTCCAGTAAATGGCGACCGGAGACATCTGGGCGCGGCAAAGGCGGACGGCCTTCGTAAACGAAGCGCCGGCGCAGCCGCGGAGATGTTTTTGGGAAACGGTCATTGGAACGTGGGACACCATGCACAAAGCAGGGAGCGCGCCAAGTGCATTTTGAATTTTACGCGTCAAGATTGCGTTACGGCGACCGTGTCATGCGGTTTTTTGCCCTCGTGCGGCACCGGGAAACCGGCTGGGGTGACGCTTGCCTTAACCCCATGGCCTGCTCCGAAAAACCCGTCCGAGTCCGCGGCCCGCGCCGCTCCGCCCTGCGCGCATGAACCGGCTGCTGGCGCTCCTGACCAATGCGTTTCCCGTCTGGGTGCTCGGCGGCGGCGTGCTCGCGCTGTTCCGGCCGGCGTGGTTCACCTGGTTCAGCGGACCGTGGATCGTCTGGGGTCTTGCGGTCATCATGCTGGGCATGGGCATGACGCTCACGCTGGACGATTTTCGGCGGGTGGTGACCATGCCGAAGCCGGTGGCGCTCGGGTTTGTGGCGCAGTTCAGCGTCATGCCGCTGCTGGGCTGGGGCATCGGTCTCTTGCTGGGGCTCGACACGCCGTTTGCGGTGGGGCTGATCCTTGTTGCCTGCTGTCCCGGCGGCACGGCTTCCAACATCGTGACGTTCCTGGCGCGGGCGGATGTCGCGCTTTCGGTCGTGATGACGGCGGTCTCCACCCTGGCGGCCGTGATCATGACGCCGTTTCTCACGCAACTGCTCGCGGGCTCGCGGGTGCCGGTGGATGCGCTCGGGCTGCTTTGGAGCACGCTGCAGGTGGTGATCCTGCCGGTGCTGGCGGGCGTGGCCATCAACCGTTTTTTCCCGCAAGCGGTGCGGCCGGTGCTGCCCGTGGCACCGTTGGTGTCGGCGCTGACGGTCGCCCTGATCTGCGCAAGCATCATCGGGCAGAGCGCCGCCGCCATCCGCGCCAGCGCCGGGGTGTTGCTGCTCGCGGTGTTCTTGCTGCATGCGGGCGGCTTTGGCCTCGGCTACGGGCTGGCGCGGCTGCTGGGCTTCGGCCGCAGCGTGGCCCGGACGGTCTCGATCGAGGTGGGAATGCAAAACTCGGGGCTCGGGGTCGTCCTCGCACGCCGACATTTTGTGGATCCGCTGACGGCGGTGCCCTGCGCAATCTCGAGCGTGTTCCACTCGGTCATCGGCAGCGTGCTGGCCGGCTGGTGGCGCTGGCGCGACCGGAAGTGATTGTCGCCGGCGGCCCGCGCCACCAGGCTCGGCGGCATGAATCCGATGAGCGATGGCGTTACCACGACCGGCGAACTCAGGGCCCGCGTGCTGGCCTTTGTGCGCGAGCGCGACTGGGAGCAGTTCCATGCGCCGAAGAACCTCAGCATGGCGCTGGCCGCGGAGGCGGGCGAACTGATGGAGCACTTCCTCTGGAGCACGCCCGAACAGTCGCGGGCGGTGGCGGCCGATCCGGCCAAGCGGTCCAAGATTGAGGAGGAGCTGGCGGACGTGATGATCTATGCCCTGGAGTTTGCCAACATGACGGACATCGACATCGCGGCGGCGATCGAGCGCAAGCTGGCCCTCAACGCGCGGAAATATCCCGTGGAGAAGTCCCGGGGGCGTTCGGACAAATACACCGAGCTGTAGAATTTTCGCTCCGGGTCTGCGACCGGATGGGTATTCGAAAATCGGGAATCCAAAATCGAAAATTCAGAACACGTCGCCCTTCCAGCCCCACATGCCGCGGTTGACGTCGATGAACTTCACATAGACGCGCTCGGGCACGATGCCGAGATGCTCCTCGATGAGGGCGCAGAGGGCCTGGCTGAGCTTCTTGGTCTTCTTGCCGGGCAGTCCGACGCTCTTCAGCTCAAGGAAGGCGACCGGGTCGTCGCTGCCGGCGAAGAGCATCGCGGTGTCGGGCTGGAGCGCGACCATCACGAAGGATTCGGGCTTGTCGAGTTCGCCGGCCACGAGCGCGGAAGCCTCCTTGAGGATGGTGCGCTCGGCTTTCCGGGTGAGGGGCAGATTGGTCTGGATTTTGAGGTAGGGCATGACGGGGTGGGGTTGACCGGAAGCCTAACGCGCCCGGCGGGGGCTGCAATCCCGCTTTCCCGAAGATCAGGGCTTGGAAAGCCCGGCCGCAAACTCCGCGAAGAGCTCTTCCGGGCGGCGGCCCTGCTCCCGCAGCGCGCGCAGGCTCAGGGCGTCGTGCCGTTTGGCGAGGCGCTGGCCGCTGGCGTCGTTCACCAGCGGACAATGGAAGTAATCCGGAGCTGCGTGCCCAAGCGCGCGCAGGAGCAACAGCTGCCGGAACGTGGACTTGATGAGGTCGGCCCCGCGCACGACCTCGGTGATGCCCATGGCCGCATCGTCCACGGCGCAGGCGAGCTGGTAACTGGGCACATCATCCTTTCGCCAGACCAGGAAGTCGCCGAAATCGCGGCCGGCCACAGCGCTTTGCGGGCCGGCGTGTTTGTCCACGAAGGCAAGGGTTTCACCGTCGGGCACGCGGAACCTCCAGTTGATGCTGATGATCGCTTCCAGTGGCGACAAAGGCGCTCCGGCCGGCGGGCGGAATTGGGGCGGATAAACCGGTTCATCGGCCCCGGCGCCTTCATGCGGCGCGCCGGCCGCTTCGGCGACATCGCGCCGGGAACGGGTGCAGGGAAAAATGAATCCCGCGGCATGGAGTTTTTCCAAGGCGGCGCGATACAGGGGGCGGCGACCGCTTTGAGAAACCATCGGCTCCTCCCATTGAAAACCCAGCCAGCGCAGGTCCTCGATCATCGCGTCCACGTAATCGAGCCGGAAGCGAACGGCATCGAGGTCGTCGTTGCGGAGATAAAGTTTGCCACCCGCCCGGCGCGCGCGCTCCGCCGCGACCCAGAAGGTGCGGGCGTGTCCCAGATGGAGCAGCCCCGTGGGCGAAGGGGCCAACCGGCCACGATACAAACCTGGAGGACTTTTTGCCACGGATTACACGGATTAACCCGGATCAGGCGCAAGACGAGGGCGGAAATTTATCCGTGCGAATCTGTGGAATCCGTGGTTATTCAGCCGCATGAAGCTGCTCTGCGTTTACTGCTCCTCCAGCGACCGGCTCGATCCGAAGTATTACGCCGCGGCCGAGGAGCTGGGACGACAGCTCGTGGCCCGGGGCTGGGGGCTGGTTTATGGCGGCGGCAAAACCGGCCTGATGGGAGCGGTGGCCCGCGGCACGAAGTCGGCTGGCGGCCGCGTGGTCGGCGTGATCCCCGAGTTCATGAAGGTCCGCGAGCTCGCCTTCGACGAGGCGGACGAACTGGTGACCGTCGTGACGATGCGCGAGCGCAAGCTCCTGATGGAGACGCGGGCCGATGCCTTTGTGGCGTTGCCCGGCGGCTTCGGCACGCTGGAGGAGATCATGGAGATTCTCACCCTCCGGCAGATCAACGTGGTGCACAAACCGTGCGTCTTCCTCAACCAGGACGGATTTTACGACGACCTCCTGCGTTTCTTCGACCGGATGCTGGCGGAGAGTTTTTTCAAGCCGTCAAACATGGGGCTCTTCCGGGTGGCCACGGATGTGCCGGATGTTTTTGCCCAGATTGACGCGGCAGCCACGACCCCGGCGGAATCGAAGTGGTTTGAAACGCGCTGATGCACCGCGATCCGGTCCTGCGCCTGTTGCGCGCCCACGCAGAGCGAAAATGGGAGCCGCACGAGGCGGCGATGACAGCCGAGACGATCCGCTTCGTGGCCGCGCATGCCGACTGTCTGCTGCGCTCGCAGTTGAGCGGGCATCTGACCGGCTCGGCCTGGGTGGTGGATGCAGGCCGCACACGCACGCTGCTCACGCATCACCGTAAGCTCGACAAATGGCTGCAGCTCGGCGGCCACGCCGACGGAGATCCTGATCTGCTGGCGGTGGCACTGCGGGAAGCGCAGGAGGAAAGCGGCCTCACCCGGCTGCGCCCGGTGGACCGCATGATCTTCGATCTCGACCGGCACTGGATCCCGGAACACCGGGGTGTGCCCGCGCACTGGCATTTCGACCTGCGCTTCATGATCGAGGCCGATCCGGCCGAGCCGCTGGTGGTGACGAGTGAGTCGAAAGATCTCGCGTGGGTGGAACTCGGCGCGGTGGCGGGGTTGAACCCCGAAGAATCAATGGCCCGGATGGTGCGGAAGACGCTTCGCTGAGGTTACTGCCACAGCGGCACGAGGGCTTCCTGGCGGACCCAGCCGGTCTGGCCGTTGGAGAACACAAGGCGTTTCCAGCCGAGAAAAGTGCGGTCCATGATGGCGACGGAACCGGCGGGCAACGCGGTGGTTTGCTGTGACGTGTCGGCCTCGGTGGGGATTGAATGCAGGGTGGTGTTGCGCCAGACGACCGCGGCCTGCGGGTGGGCGGAGATCCCGTAGGTCGTGCGGCCCGACCAGGCGGCGGCGCCGAGCGCCAGGCCGCAGCCCAACAGCGTGCAGGCGACGAAGCGCGTCCAGCGTGGCTGCGGCGCGTAGGCCGTGAGCAACAGCCAGCCGAGCGCGAGGGCCACCAGCACCGCCGCGACAATCAACCTGCGCTCCCAAACGGCCGGGGAGGCCCGCAGGGCGAGCATTTCCCGCGGACCGGGGTTGAGAAACGCCGCGAGCGGTGCCGGCGTGTAGCCGGCGCG
Source organism: Opitutaceae bacterium (assembly GCA_026125215.1). GTDB lineage: Bacteria > Verrucomicrobiota > Verrucomicrobiia > Opitutales > Opitutaceae > UBA2377. Next base: position 5,663 of record JAHCLN010000106.1, on the reverse strand, counting down.
GTCGTAGGCGAGGGCGAGATTCCAGCGGTTGGCGGCGTCGCCCGGTTCCTGCACGAAGGCGGCGGTCGCGTGGGCCGCGGCCTCGGGCCAGCGGCTTTGTTGCGCGAGCGCGAGCGCAAGGTTGTGGCGCGCGATCCAATCCGTGGGACTTTGGGCCACGGCTTCGCGCCAGCCTTTTTCCGCGGCCGCGTAGTTGCCGGCCTGGTAGTCGGCTGTCGGTTCGGCCGGGAGCGGGGCCGGCAGGCCGAGCAGGCAGAACGCAAAAAAGAACGGAAACAGCTGTCGGGGCAGCAGCGCGCGCCACGCGGCGAAGCCCGGCGCCTTTTTCCGGGCGAGCGCCGCGTGGGCACGCTGGATCCAGTCGGCCGGCAGGGTTTCGTCGGCCCCGTAGAGCGCGGCATCGGCCTCCTGCCAGAGTTGCCGCCACGCGGCGTCGGGCAGGCTCGCGGCCGGCGGAGCGGCGTGCGGAATCTGCCAGAGCCGGGCGGTGTCGTGCTGCCAGGCAAGCAAGTGCTCGCGGCGCGCAGGTGAGTCCGGCAGGGCGCGCAACGTGGCGGCGAGGCGGGCGTGTGCTTCCCGCCGGGCGCGGCCGGGATCGGTGCGGTGGGCCTGGCGAACCGCGAGTCCGAACCAGAATGCCAGCAACGCCGCCAGCGGCCCCAGCATCGCGGCCGTCAGCGTGAAAGCCGAGGCGAAAGGTTTTGCCGCCGCGGTGCTGCCAGCCAGCGGATCGCGCGGGATCGGGGCGGGCAGCCCCGGCGGGGCGGGTGGCTCCGGCGGTCGGGCCGGGGCGGCTGCGGCCGGCTGGGGATCGGCGACAGGCGTGAGGTTGAACTGTGAGACCGGCCGGGCGGCGACATTCACCGTGGTGCGCGGGGTGGTGAGCGTTTTGTATTCGCCGGCCTTGGGGTCGAAGTAGGTGAAGCTGACGGGCGCGAGCGTGTAGGTGCCGGCGCGGGTCGGCACGAGCACGACGTCCTCGGTGAGCGTGACATCGAAAAGCTTGCCCTCGGCCGGCGTGCGCTTGGCCTGCGGCTGGACGACTTGGAAATCCCGCGACACTTCCCGCGCGGGCAGCCCGGCGATGTCGGGCCAATTGCCCGTGCCCGTCAGCTCCAGCGTCCAGGTGACCGGTTCGCCCACGGTGGCGTCGGCGGGCACGACCCTGGATTCGAGGCGGAACTGGCCGACCGCACCGGTGAAGCCCGCCGGCGCGGGCGGCAGCGGGCGCACGGTGAGCTTGGGCTGGTTGGAAGTGACGGCCACCTGGTCGAGCCGCGGTTGCTGGAACAGGCCGAAGCCGACGGTGCCGGTGGTGATGTTCACCAACTGCTGCGCGGTGTCCAAGGTCAGCGAGCCGGGGGTCTTGGCGTAGGCGCGCGTGCGGTAAATGAAGTTGAGGCGGGCTTCACCCGCTACGGTCAGCTCGGCGACTTCCGGCTTTGACCAATCCTCGATGAGCAGCGGCGAAGGATCCCATTCGGGATTGCTGCCGAGGCTGTTGAAGGTGCGGCGGCCCGCGTCGAGCACGTAGCTGAGCGGGAAAACCTCGCCGGCCCAGACGGTGTTGGCGCCGGGCACCAGCCGGGCGTGGATGTTGACATCGGCGGCCTGACGGATGGAGCCGGTGGTGTAGGCGGGCACGCGCAGTTCGCCCCGGTCGGTCTTAACCGTGAAGGACGGAATCTGCACGCTGCCTCCGGCCCGGGTGCGGAGACGGTAGTTGAGGATGACGGAGCGGGTGACCTTGAAGTTGATGATCGAGGTCTGCTCGGAGCGGCCGGCAAAGACGAAGGTCGCATCGGGCACCGCGGGCAGCTCGGGGTTGCCCTCGGGCACGCAGTTGTCGAACACGAGCTGCAGGTCGGCGGAGTCGCCGGAATCGGAGGTCAGCCATTGCACGGATTGCGCAAGTCCGGCGGCACCCAGGGCGAGGAAGCAGAGAAGGATTCGGACGGGACGCATGAAAATCACCAATTTCTGCCCCCTTTGGCGGGAGCGGGTTTTGCTTCACCCTGCAGCAGCTGAAAGAGCCGGCCGGGTGAATCCTGGTTGCGAAGCTGGTCGAGTTTTTGCAACGGCACGGCGAGCGCGGGATCGGTTTGGGCGGGTTCGCCCGGTTTGGGCTCGGGGGCGCCGCCGACTTTTTGGGTTTCCGAAGAAGGCGGAGGCGGCGGCACATCTTGCTGCATGTCGCCGAAGGCGGATTGCCGCGGCTGGTCCGATGGTTGTCCGGGGGAATCGGGCTTGGCGTCCGGCTGCTCCTGTTCGCCCGTTGAGCCGGACTGAGGGTCGGAGGAATTTTCCTTTTCCGGCCGGCCCTGTTCCTGGTCCTGCTGCTGGCGGTCCTGATTCTGCTGGTCCTGTTTTTGCTGATCCTGGTTCTGGGGCTGGTTTTCCGGCGGAGGCGGCGGCTCGTCGGATTTTTGCAGCAGGGCTTCCAGTTCTTCGCGCAGCTTGGGCCAGTCGGCGGCGCCGGCCTCGAGGGCGGCGCCCAGCTCAACGGCCGTCAGGGCGTCGCGGACGGGACCGGCGGGCACCGGTTGCTGGCCGGATTGGAGCCGCTGGCCCCAGAACACCGTTTCCCGGGCGAGCTCGGCCCAGTCGCGCGCGGCGGGCGAGGGAAGCTGCGAAAGCCGGCCGACGATCTTGCCCAAGTTGGCCGCGCCGGACTCAGCGGCTTTGGCGACGGGCGACAGGGTGCCCGCAATCAGCGCTGCGACCAGTGCGATCGCGACGCTGTTGGCGGCTGCGGCCGGGGCGGCGGACCGCGGGGAGAGCCGCAGGTCGCGCGGGACGGGACGGACGGGAAACTCGCGCCAGAGGCTGAGGAGCAAAAAGCCGAGGGCCGGGGCGAGCGCCCACTGGAAACGCTCCACGAGCCGCACGGTCTGCGTTTCCTGAAATTCGCCGGTGCGGCCCGCTTCGACGGTTTCGCCGAGGAGGCCGGCCAGGTCGAGCCAGCCGCTGGCATCCCGGTAAACCCCCTCGGTGCCGGCGGCGAGTTCCCGCAGGGTGGCGCTTTCCAGCCGCGAGAGCACGACGGCGCCGCGTTCATCCTTGATGAAGCCGCCCGCGCCGTCGGGCAGCATGGCGCCGGCCTCGGTGCCGATGCCGAGGCCGAGGGTGCGGATGTTTTTTTTGCGCAGCTCGGGCAGGAGCGGCTTCCAATCCCCGCCGGTTGATTCCCCGTCGCTGAGCACGATGAGAAAACGGTCGGCGGCCGAGCCCGAGGCGAAGGCCCCGAGGGTGGTCTCCAGCAGGGCGCGGTAATCGGTGCCGCCCTCCGGCAGGTAGTCGGGGCCGAGGATCGGCAGGAATTCGCGCAGGATCTCGTAGTCGGCGCTGAGGGGGCTTTGCAAAAAGGCCGTGCCGGAGAAGACCACGAGGCCGACCCGTTCGCCGGCCAGCTTTTCGAGCAGGGATTGGATGAGCAGCTTGGCACGCTCCAGCCGGGAGGGCCGGATGTCCGTGGCGAGCATTGAGCGCGAAAGGTCCACGGCGATGATGATCTCGCGGGACTGGTCGAAAACCCGTTCCTCGATGCGGCCCCATTGCGGCCGGGCCAGGGCGAGGCAGGTGAAGGCCAGCCCGAGGGCGAGCAACCAGCGCGGCCGGTGCCGGACCGGGGTGCGCGCCGGATCGAGCGCGAGGTGCCGCGGGCCGGCCACGGCCCGCAGGATTTTCGGGCGCGCGTCGTCGGCCAGCCGGCGGCGGCGCGCCAGATCCAGCCCGAGCAGGCCCGCGGGCAACAGCAGCAGCCAGAGCAGATGGGGCCACGCGAAACTCATGCCGGCACCTCCCTCCGCCACGGCGGGCGGACCAGCAGGGCCGCGAACAGCATGGCGGCCAAGCCCGGCGCGGCGGGCCAGTGAAAAAGTTCGGTGGTCAGCAGATGGCTCTTGGCCTGGAACTCGATTTTTTTGGCCGAATCGATGGCGCGGAAAGCGGCGGCCACGGTGTTGCTGTCGTCGGCGCGAAAATATTGCCCGCCGGTCGTCGCGGCGATTTCACGCAGCGCGCCCTCATCAAGGTCGGACAGCACCCGGCGGTAGCCGAGCACGCGTCCGGTCTGCTGATCCTTCACGGGGAAGGGAACGAAGCCGTCGCGACCCGCGCCGATCGTGTAAACCGGGATGCCGCGGGACTGGGCGATGGCGGCCGCCTGCGTGGGTTGCAGCGAGCCGCGGTTGTTCGAGCCGTCGGTCAGGAGCACGACGAAGGCGCCTTGGCGCCGCCCGCCCTGGTCGTGGCGGGATTGTTCCAGACGGGTGAGGGCGACGCCGAGACCGTCGCCGATGGCGGTGCCGTCCTCGATGAGCCCGATGTCGAGCCGCTCGGTCTGCCGGGCGAGCCAGGCATGGTCGAAGGTGAGGGGGGCGAGCGTGTAGGCCTTGCCGGCGAAGACGACGATGCCGATGCGGTCGGTCGGCCGGTTGTTGATGAAGGCCTGGATGACGGGCTTGATGGCCTGCAGCCGGTTGATGCGCTCGTTGCCGCGCTCGTAATCCTCGGCGAGCATCGAGCCGGAGAGGTCGATCGCGAGCATGATGTCGTAGCCCTCGGTGCGGACTTCGCGTTTGTCCTCGATCCGCTGGGGCCGGGCGAGGGCGACGATCACCAGGGTGAGGCCGAGGGTGGCGAGCAGGACGGGCCAGCGCGAGGCGGTGGTGAGCGACGGCCGGTGCCAGGCGGCGGCAAAGGGCACGAGCAGCACCGGCAGACGGCGCCGCCCGCGCAGGAGGTGGATGACGAGCACCAGCGGCAGCGCGAGCAGCCAGAGGGGATCCGCGAACCGGAAGTCACCGGGCCGGAAGTTCCAGCCGTCGAGCAGGGCGGCGGGGAGTGAGGCAAGGTGCAGCAATTCGGGGAGCATGGCGGGCGCGGGGAGCGGACGGGTTTTCAGCGCGCTTTGCGCATCCGCGCGTGGAAGAAGCGCACCAGCGCATCGAGGCGGTTTTCGTTGGTGTCCACGACGAGCCGGCTCATGGCGTCGGGAAACAGCCGGCGCCAGGCTTCGTCGCGGGCGTTGCGCCACGCGGCGTGGGTGGCGCGCTCGGCCGCGGAGCCTTCCAGCGTCACCAGCCGGCCGGCCGCGGGATCGTAGGCCACGAATATCTCCTGGGCCGGCAGTTCCCGCTCCCAGGGATCGTCCACCCGAAAGCCCATTGTCTGGTAGCGACGCTGCAGCACGGGCCAGCCCTCGGGTTCGGCCCGGGGCGGAAAGTCGCCGAGCCAGAGCAGGATGCTGTGGCGCGGTGCGGCGTGGGCGAGCAACCGCCACGGCAGCACCGGTGCGGGGGCGGTGACGGCCGGCGCCGGCCGCGCCAGCAGGTTGGCCGCGAGGTGGAGGATGCGGCCGCGCCCGCGCACGGGTTCGCGGAAATGCGCGCCGTCGGGTCCGGCGTAAACGAAGCCGACCCGGTCGCGGTTGACCGCGCCGAGCAGCATCACGAGTCCGGCGAGTTCCAGCAGGGCCTCGCGCTTGGACTGTGCGCCGGAGCCGAATTGCAGCGAAGGCGAATCCTCGAAGACGAGCAGCAGCGTGACCTCGCGTTCCTCGACGAATTTTTTCCGGTAGGGCTCGCCCAGCCGGGCGGTCACGTTCCAGTCGATGTCGCGCACGTCGTCGCCGAACTCGTATTTCACGACCTGGTCGAACT
>JAHCLN010000105.1 GCA_026125215.1 Opitutaceae bacterium | reverse complement strand
ATCGCGCGGGCCTACGGGAACGAGGCCGCCGCCCCGGCCGCGCCGGCGGAGCCTCCCGCGGAAACCGCACCGGCGGCGGAGGAAGCCGAAGCCCCCATCATCCGGCTCGTGCAGGCGCTCATCCACGAGGCGATCCGCCGCCGGGCCTCGGACATCCATCTGGAGCCGCTGGAGCGGCGTCTCCGCGTGCGCTACCGGATCGACGGGCTGCTGAGCGAGGCGGACGATCCGCCCAAACGCCTGCAGCCGGCCATCGTTTCCCGCCTCAAGCTCATGGCGAACATCAGCATCGCCGAGAAGCGGCTGCCGCAGGACGGCCGCATCCAGCTCCACGCCGGGGGCCGGGCGTTCGACCTGCGCGTCTCCTCGCTGCCCACGGCGCACGGCGAGAGCATCGTCATGCGCATCCTCGACCAGGAGGGTTTGCGCCCGGGCCTGCCGGAGCTGGGATTTTTGCCCGACGACCGCGCGCGGTTTGAGCAACTCATCGCGCTGCCCGACGGCATCCTGCTCGTCACCGGCCCGACCGGCTCGGGCAAGACGACGACGCTTTACAGCTGCCTGCACCATCTGAACCGCCCGGACCGCAAGATCATCACCGTCGAGGATCCGGTGGAATACCAGCTGAGCGGCGTGAACCAGGTGCCGGTGCGCCCGGAGACGGGCATGACGTTTGCCGCGGCGCTCCGCGCGATGCTGCGGCAGGCGCCGAACATCGTCATGGTCGGCGAAATCCGCGACGGCGAGACGGCGGACATCGCCATCAACGCGTCGCTCACCGGCCACCTCGTCTTTTCCACGCTGCATACCAACGACGCGCCCGGCGCGGTCACCCGGCTGGTGGACATCGGCGTGAAGCCCTTCCTGGTGGCGACCGCGCTGCGCGGCGTGATGGCCCAGCGGCTGGTCCGCCGCATCTGCCCGGAATGCACGCGGCCGCACGTGCCGGCGGCGGCGGAACTCCGGCTGCTGGGCTTGGACGCGGCGGCGGCGGCCGGGGCGGATTTTCGCCGGGGACGCGGCTGCGCGGCCTGCCGGGGCACGGGCTACCGCGGGCGCATGGGCATCTTTGAAATCATGGAGGTGTCCGATCCGCTCCGCGAAATGATCCACGCCGGGGCGGGCGGGGCGGCGCTGCGGGCGCAGGCGCGCGCCGACGGCATGCGCACCCTCCGTGAGGACGGCCTCAGAAAGATCAGCGCTGGTTTGACCACCATCGAGGAAGTTGCTTCGATCACCCTTGGCGACGAGCGCTAAACCCATCCCAACATGAGCTACGAAATGAACGACCTGCTCGACCTCGTGGTCGAGCAAAACGCCTCGGACCTCCATCTGCAGGTCGGCCAACCGCCCACGCTCCGCCTCAGCGGCAGCATGACGCCGATCGACGGGGAGAACCTGACGCCCGCCGACACCGAGAAGCTGATGCTCTCGATCACGCCCGACACGCACATCAGCAACGTGAAGCTCAACGGCGGCGCCGACTTCGGCTTCGCCTTCGGCGAAAAAGCCCGGTTCCGCGTCAGCGTGCTCAAAGCCAAGGGCAACTACGGCATGGTCCTCCGGCAGATTCCCTACAAGATGTTCGGTCTGCGCGACATCGGCCTGCCCGACAAAATCCGCGAGCTGCTCTACCGTCCGCGCGGCCTCATCCTCGTCACCGGGCCGACCGGCTCGGGCAAGTCCACGACCCTCGCCTCGATGATCAACTACGTGAACGAGAACCGCGACGGGCACATCATCACGATCGAGGACCCCATCGAGTATTACCACAACCACAAGCGCTGCGTCGTCACCCAGCGCGAGATCGGCTCCGACGTGCCGAGCTTCGCCGAGGCCATCCGGCGCGCGCTGCGGCAGGACCCGGACATCATCCTGGTGGGTGAAATGCGCGACCTTGAGACCATCGAGGCGGCGATCAGCGCGGCCGAGACCGGCCACCTTGTGTTCGGCACGCTGCACACCAACAGCGCCGCCAAGACCATCGACCGCATCGTGGACGCCTTTCCCGCCAACATGAAGGAGATGATCCGCACCCAGCTCGCCTCGTCGGTGCAGGCCGTCATCTCCCAGGTGCTCTGCAAGAAGGTCGGCGGCGGCCGCATCGCCGGCTACGAGATCATGGTGACCACGACCTCGATCGCTTCGCTGATCCGCGACAACAAGACCTTCCGCATCCCCTCCGACATCCAGACCGGCGCCGGCCTCGGCATGATCACGATGGACACGCACCTGATGAGCCTCTTCAACCGCGAGCTCATCACGGCGGACGAATGCGTGGAGAAGGCGCAGGACCCCGTGGCCATGCGCGACAAGCTGGTGGCCATGGGCGCGCAGCTGAAGGAACTCTGAGCCGGCGCCGGGACCGCCCGCGGCCATGTTCGCAGCCCACAGCCAGACGATCCGCACGATCCTGGAGGGTGCGGACGCGGCCGGCTTGGCCGCGGCGCTGGCCGAACACCGGGAAAGCGGCCGGCCGCTGGCCGAGGCGGCCATCGCGCACGGCCTCGTGACCCGAGCCGAACTCCTGCAGCGGGTTGCGGCCCACCTGCAGACGGAGTGCGTCGCCGAACTGCCCGCGGCCGTGCCCGCCGAGCTGGCGGCGTTGCTCACGCCCGCGCAGGCCCGCACCTACGGCGTCGTGCCCTGGCGCAGCGCCGGCCGCCGGCTCGATCTCCTCGCGGTGGATCCGCTGAACCACCGCGTGACGGAGGACCTGACCTTCGTGCTCGGGCGCGACATCCGCCTGCTGGTGGGCGATCCCGACGACATCGCGGCCCTGCTGCGGCGCCAGTATGGCGAGGACGAGGCGCGGCTGGAGGAAGTGATGCAGGAAATCCACGGCAACGAAGCCGCGGCGGAGGGCGGGCTCGCGCTCCGGGAGATCGAGGCGCTCGCGGGGCAGGCGCCGGTCATCCGCTTTGTGAACCTCGTGCTCGCGCAGGCGGTCCGCGACCACGCGTCGGACATCCACTTCGAACCCTTTGAGCACGAGTTCAAAATCCGCTACCGCATCGACGGCGTGCTGCACGAGCTGGTGCCGCCGGCGCGCGCGCTGGCCCTCCCGATCATCTCGCGCCTCAAGGTGATCGCCGGTCTCAACATCGCCGAGCGGCGGGTGCCGCAGGATGGGCGCATCCGGCTGACGCTCGCCGGCCGGCCGGTGGACCTGCGCGTCTCGACGCTGCCCACGCAGTTCGGCGAGAGCGTGGTGCTGCGCGTGCTGGACCAGGCCAACGTCCAGCTGGAACTCGACCAGCTCGGCCTGCCGCCCGCGGTGCGCGCGGAGCTGGAGGAAATCATCCGCCGGCCTAACGGCATCTGCCTCGTCACCGGGCCGACGGGTTCGGGCAAGACCACGACGCTCTACAGCGCGCTGCGGGCCATCAACACGCCGGACCAGAAACTGCTCACCGCCGAGGACCCGGTGGAATACGAGATCGAGGGTATCATGCAGCTGCCGGTCAACCCGGCCATCGGGCTGACTTTCGCCGCGGCGCTGCGCTCGTTTCTGCGGCAGGATCCGGATGTGATCATGGTCGGCGAGATCCGCGACCTCGAGACGGCCCGGGTGGCGATCCAGGCCTCGCTGACCGGGCACCTCGTGTTCTCGACGCTGCACACGAACGACGCGGCGGGCACGGTGACCCGGCTGATCGACATGGGGGTGGAGCCCTTCCTCATCGCCTCGACGCTGGAGGCCGTGCTCGCGCAACGCCTGCTGCGGCGCATCTGCCGGCATTGCCGCGCGCCGGCGCGGCCCGCACCGGCCGTGCTGGCGCAGGCGGGGTTGGGACCCGAGACCGCGACGGAATTTTTTCGCGGGGCCGGCTGCCGGCATTGCAACGGCACGGGCTATCTCGGCCGCCGCGGCCTCTTCGAATGGCTGCGGTTGACCGAGCCCCTGCGGGAGTTGGTTTTGCAGGGAGCGCCGACCGCCCGGCTGCGGCAAGCCGCGGTGGCCAAGGGCATGCGCACGTTGCGCGACGAAGGCATCCGGGCCGCCCGGGCCGGCGAGACGACCCTCGAGGAAGTGCTCAAGTTCACCTGACCATGCCGCGGTTTGACTACCAGGCCATCGAGGCAAACACCGGCCGGCAGCGGTCCGGCGTGGTGGAAGCCGCCCACGCGGAGGCGGCGGCCGGCGCCCTGAAGGCCCGCGGGCTGGCGCCCACCCGGATCCGCGTGCAGGTGGAAGCCGGCCCGGCCCGGCGCCGTTTCAATCTCCATCTCGGCCGGCCGCTGACGGCGAAGGGGCTCGCGGTGTTCACCCGGCAGCTCGCGATGCTGGTGAAAGCAGGCGTGCCGCTGGTCCGCGCGCTGGAAATCCTCGCGCGGCAGGAGCGCAACCCGGCCTTCCGCCCGGTGCTCGACGATCTCATCGGCGGCATCCGCGCGGGCGGGACGCTTTCCGACGGGCTGCGGCGGCACGCGCGCGTTTTCGACCGGCTTTACGTCAACCTGGTGCGGGCCGGCGAATCGGGCGGGGTGCTGGAACCCGTGCTCGCCCGGCTGGCGCAGTTTCTCGAGCAGGGCGTGCAGGTGCGCGGCCGGTTGAAGGCGGCCATGACCTATCCGGTGATCATCCTGATCGTGGCCGTCGCCATCGTGCTGGCGCTGATGACCTTCGTGGTGCCGCGGTTTGAGGCGATCTTCGCGGGAACACTGAAGGGGCAGGCGCTGCCCGCGCTCACGCAACTGGTGCTCGGGGCGAGCCGTCTGCTCAAGGACCACGCATTGCTCGCCGGCGGGCTGGCGGTGGGCGGCTGGCTGCTGCTCGGGCTGGCGGCGCGGACGGAGACGGGCGGACGATGGCTGGACCGGTGGAAACTCCGGCTGCCGCTGCTGGGCGACGTGCTGCTCAAGGCGGCGGTGGCGCGCTTTGCGCGGACCTTCGGCACGCTGCTGGCGAGCGGCGTGCCGATGCTGCAGGCACTGGCCATCGCGCGCGACACGGCGGGCAACACCCACGTGGCGGCCGCCATCCAGACCGTGCATGACCGGGTGCAGGCGGGCGACGGCGTGGCCGGACCGCTGCGGGCCACGCGGGTCTTTCCCGACATGGTGCCGAGCATGATCGAGGTGGGCGAGGAGACGGGCGCCCTGCCCGAGAGGCTCGGCCGCGTGGCCGACAGCTATGACGAGGAGGTGGACCGCACGGTGTCGGCGCTCACGACGCTGATCGAGCCCCTGATGATCGTCGTGATGGCGGTGATGGTCGGCACGATCGTGATCGCGCTTTTCCTGCCGATCATCCGGATCGTGCAGAGCCTGGGGTGAGCGGTTGAATCAACCGCTGGCCCGCGACCAACCCGGATGCACCCGAGGCGCAGATGGGCAGGGATATTTTCCATGAGGCCATGGGCTTGGCTGCCACTCACGGACCGCGTGAGCCACGCACCCGTGGCGTGCCAAAAGGAGATGATGTTATCAGGTTAGTGTCTCTGTGACTCTTGACATCGCCGGAAGATGTGACTCTGTTACACTCATGCCATCAATCACCGCAGTTGTTACCATTAAGCAGCTCCACGACGACACCGGCGCTCTGGTTCGACGCGCGGGGGCTTTGAAACGCCCGGTCGCCATCACGGATCGCGGCCAGGAAGTGGCCGTGCTCGTTAACCGGTCACTCCTCCGCCCAGCAATTCGCAAGCGCACGGTGCTGCCGGAATATGAGGCGATGATGGCGGAGGCTCCCGGCGACACGATCCAGGCGGCTTTGGACGAAATCCGTGGTGACCGCTGACCATGGTTTTTTGTGACACATCGACGGTCGCGAAGCTCTATGTGGTCGAAACCGAATCGAAGGCCGTGCGGGCAATGCTCGAAAAAGCCGACCAGCGCTTCGTGTCGGATTTGGTTCGGGTCGAGTTGATGGGTGTTTTTCACCGGCAATTGCGCGGGAAGGTTTGGTCACGGGAAAAATTTGATGTCGCGGTCCGGCAATTCAACTCCGACGACATCGGAGGGTTTTGGACGTGGCTTCCCCTGGACGCGGTGATCATCGCTGCGGCGGCCAAGACCTATGCCACGCTTCCCGACAAGGTGTTTCTCCGGGCGGCGGATTGCCTTCACTTGATCACCGGCATACACCACAACTTCCCTGAGATCTACACCTACGACAAGCATCAGGCGGTGGCGGCGCCGGCGCTGGGCATCAAGCCGCTAAAGGTCTAGTCTACTGCTTGCATGCCCATAACTTCGCCAGTGGCAGTCAAGCGCATAGCCCCGATTTTCCAAACCACGCCAGGCAGGGGCGGTCAGCCGGCGGCCGGATCGACCGGCTTGGTCAGCAGCACGCTGTTCAGCCCGGGCAGGCGTTCGGAGAATTCGCCCTCGGGCGGGGCCTGGCGGAGGGCGCGCTGGACCATGCCCATCTTGGCGTCGAGGTTGTCGATCATGGAAACAAAGACCGCCTCGGGCGTGGCGGCATAGACGGCCGCGCCCCATTCCGGTTCGCCCTGGTGCGAGAGGATGATGTGCTCGAGCCGTTCGAGGCGGTCGGCGTCGAGCCGGGCCTTGATGCCGTGTTTGCGGGCGAGCTGGTAACCGAGGACGACGTGGCCCTGCAGGATGCCGCGCCGGCTGCGTTTGGTGGCGAGCGTGCCCTCGTATTCGATGGTCTTGCCGGTGTCGTGCAGAAGGATGCCGGCGAGCGCGAGGTCGGCGTCCACCTCGGGATAGAGCGGCAGCAGCGCACGGCAGGCGCGGGCCATGCGCACGGTGTGCTCGAGCAGGCCGTGCCGGTAGGCGTGGTGCATCGCGACGGCCGCCGGCGACCAGCGGAAGGTCTCGCCGATTTCCTCGAACACGCTGCGCACGGTCATCCGCAGCTCGTCATGCCCGATGGCATCGATGAAGGCGCCGAACTCGGTCCAGAGCGCGGCGGGATCCTCGGGCGCGACCTCGACGAGGTTTTCGATCATCGCGGGATCGGCGGCGAGTGCTTCCTCGGCGACGACGGTGACGCGGCCGGCCTTGGGGGAAAAGCGCGCCTGATAGAAGTCCACCTTGCCTTCGAAGCGGACGACGGCGCCCTCGCCGGCGTTCTTCAGCGTCTCGAAGGCGGGGCTGTCGCCGAAGATCGTGCAGCCGAAGGAACCGCCGCGGTCGCCAAACTCGGCGCTGAGGAAGGTGTTGCCGTTGGCCGCGGTGCGCGCCTGCAGTTTCTTGACGACGAGCAGGCTGGCGAAAGGCCGGCCGTGGTCGGCGGGACCGAAGGCCCGGAGCTCGCGGACCGGCAGGAGGGGAAGATCAGACATGGCGTTGCATGGGTTGGCAGCAGGCTGGAGGTCCGGACGCCCGGCGTAAACGGGGAATCGCCGGCCGTCAGGGAAAATAGCGCCGGCGGGCCTTCACCTGCACGAAACGCCGCTCCGGCAGGATGAACGCGGTGAGGTGCCCGCCCATCGCGCAGGCGGTGTCGATGCCGACGGACCACTTGAGCTTGTAGATTTCGGGCCGGGGCGTGTGGCCGTAAACCACGAAGGGCGGGCCGTTCCAGAGGTCGGCCCAGGGCAACGCGTCGGGTGCATCGGCCCGCTTGCGCGGCCGGCCGTCGGCATCGACGACCTGGGTGCGCGTGACCACGGGCGCGGGCTGCTTTTGCCAGGGCTCGCCGGGGAGGAACCCGCCGTGGACAAACACGGTGTTGAGCTCGGGCTCCTCGTGGGTCAGCGGCATCGCCTCCAGGTAGCTCCAGTCCTCGGGCCGCAACCGGGCGAGGGTGTCCTCGTCGCCGGCCTTCAGCGTGTCCCGGTCCTTGGTGCGCCGAAAATTCAGCAGCCGCAGCTCGTGGTTGCCGAGCAGCGCGACGGCGCCGTGTTCCCGCGCGAGGTCGATCACCCGGCAGCTGTCCGGTCCGCGGTTGACGAGATCACCGAGCAGCACGAGCCGGTCCGCCGGCCGGAACTCCACGGCGGCCAGCAGGTCGGCGAATTCCTGGTGACAGCCATGGATATCGCCGATGGCGATGATGCGTCCGTTCATGCGGGGTGGGAAATTTGCTAGCTTCCGCCGGATGCGGAAGTAAACACGAAAGCCATGGAAATGAATCTGCAGCCCACGGCGAGCACGTGTTTTGTCTCCGGCCGGCCCTTTGCGGAAGGCGACCGGGTGGCCAGCTACCTGGTCCGCGGGCCGGGTCTGGAGATTCTCCGGCACGATGTCGGCGAGGCCGCGGCGGCGGAATTCCAGCCGCCGGGCACCGTGGCCTGCCGCTGGGTGCATGTCTTCAAGCCGCGGGCGCGGGAGGAAAACGCCGACCGCACGATGAAGCTGACCGCGGAAAATCTTTTCCTGACGCTGGCCGATCCCGCCACCGAGCCGACGCCGGAGACCGTGCGCCTGGTGCAGTTCCTGGCGCTGCTGCTGGAGCGCAAGCGGGTCCTGCGGCCGAAAGGCCTGACGACGGACGGCACGCGCCGGGTGTATGAGCATGCCCGGAGCAAGGAGCGTTACGAAGTGCCCGTGGGCGAACTGGACGCGACGTTCTTCGCGGCCATCCAGGAGCAGCTCGGCGTGCTCGTGGGGGCTCCGCGCGAGGTTCCGGCGCCGGTCGCGGCGGGCTGAGGCGGCGCGACGAAAATTGTTTCGGACCGGATGGTAGCGGTTTCCACCCGCTCGTCCGTCATGAAGGTAACGGACGCCGGAACAAGCGCCGGCGCCAGCCGTCAATCACTCCGATGGATTTTCCCCAACCCGAGCGAACCCCCGACGACAAACTGGGCGCGGCCCTGCGCCATTGTTCGCGGACCACTTTGGAAGCGGCGCGGCGTTTTCGCCGCACGCGCGATGCGGTGCACCTGCCGCCGGTGCTGCTGGGTGTGCTGGAGCACTACGCCGGGCCGGAAGCGCGGCCGGTGCTGCGGCAGGCGCATGACGGCCTGCGCCTGACGGAGGATCTCGGCCTGGACTCGCTGACGCGGATCGAGATGGCGCTGCTGCTGGAAGAGGTGCTGCAGTTGTCGTTGCCCGAGGAGCGGCTGCGGGAATTGCAGACGCTGGGCGACATGCGACGGCTGGCGGAAAACGCGGTGCGGCCCGGGGCCGCGGCCTGAGGCTAGCGGCGGACGGGCACGCCGCGCCCGGCGAGGTAGGTCTTGGCCTCGGCGATGGTGTGGGTGCCGTAATGGAAAATGCTGGCGGCCAGCACGGCGCTGGCGTGGCCGGCATCGAGGACATCCGCCAGGTCGGCGAGCGAACCGGCGCCGCCCGAGGCGATGACCGGCACCTCCACGGCGTCGCTCACCGCGCGGGTCAGCGCGAGGTCGTAGCCGGCCTGCGTGCCGTCGCGGTCCATGCTGGTGAGCAGAATCTCGCCGGCGCCGAGACTGACGGCCCGCTGCGCCCAGGCCACGGCATCGAGGCCGGCGGGATGCCGGCCGCCGTGGGTGTAAACCTCCCAGCCGGGACCGTCGGTTCTGGCCTTCGCGTCAATGGCGACGACGATGCACTGGTTGCCGAATTTGCGGGCGGCATCGCGGACCAGCTCCGGGTTTTTGATCGCGGCGGTGTTGAGGGAAACCTTGTCGGCGCCCGCGCTGAGCATGGCGCGGATGTCGGCCACCGAGCGCAGGCCGCCGCCGACCGTGAGGGGCATGAAGCACTGCTCGGCGGTGGCACGCACGAC
The DNA here is from genome assembly GCA_026125215.1 of Opitutaceae bacterium. Lineage (GTDB taxonomy): Bacteria > Verrucomicrobiota > Verrucomicrobiia > Opitutales > Opitutaceae > UBA2377. Next base: position 1,626 of record JAHCLN010000105.1, on the reverse strand, counting down.
GTCGTGCATGATGCCGCGGTTGTCGCTCGAGGCGGTGATGTCGAGGAAGACCAGCTCGTCGGCGCCCTGCGCGTCGTAGGCCTTGGCGGACTCGACCGGGTCGCCGGCGTCGCGCAGTTCCCGGAACTTCACGCCCTTGACGACCCGCCCGGCGTTGACGTCGAGGCAGGGGATGATGCGGCGGCTCAGCATGGGGCGCGCACCGGCGGCTCAGACGTGGGTGACATCGGGCTCAAAGCTCACGGCCAGGCGGTAAACGTGGCCGGGGCGCATGATGAGCGGATGGTCGCGCACGAGATGCTGCAGGTAGTGGATCTTGCCGTAATTGGTGCGGTAGGTGGGATCGTCGGTGACGACCTCGGTCTCGGCCCAGGTGGCCTGGAAGTCGTCCTTCTGCACGCTGCAACGGTGGCCTTGCGGACCGAGCGCAAGCGCGCCGCCCACGTGGTAGATGGAGTGGGGCGCGGCGATGGCGAGGACGTAGCGGAAGCGGTCGAGCGTGACCTGCTGCTTCACGGTGTAGATGAACTCGCAGCTGAGCTGGCTGCCGGAGAAATTCCACTGCACCTTCACGGCGCCGAGGCCCTTGATGATCTCCTCCTTGGTGGTGATGAGCTCGGGCTGCTCGTAGCGGAAGTAGAAGCTGTTGCGCAGGCCGAGGCCGGTGACGCAGTTCTTGCCGTAGAAGGCCGGCAGGGTGACGTGCTCGCCGAAGGTCAGCTCGGGCAGCATGACGGGCAGATACACGTTGTTGGGCCAGTCGAAGATGCCCGGGCAGTGCGGGAAGGGCAGGGCGTCGCTGGTGAGCGTGGTGCCGGAGCTGATGAGGGGGATCTGCGCGTGCAGGCCGCTTTCGGCGTCACGGTAGAGGAACAGGCCCTGCTCCTTTTTGCCACTCTTGTCGAAGATGACAAAGCGGCCGCTGGTGCGCGCCGGCTCGACCTTGGGCTGGCCGGGCGGCATGGAGACGGTCTTGGCAAGGCGGGACCACTGGCAGAGGTAGCGCGCGGCGTCGAAGTTCGCCATGCGCGTGGTGTGGTGCGAATAGGCGGTGCGCTCCGCGTCGCGGAGGTCGAGGAAGCCGTGCTCCTGGTCCAGATAGGTCTGGTAGAAAAACATGAACAACCGGCGGAGAATGTCGTAGTATTTGACCTTCTGGTCGTCGGTGATCCAGCCGTCGCGCAGGCCCTGCAGGATGAGGCTGATGCAGTGCATCTGGCCGTAGGCACCGGCGGCGCGGCCGAAGGCCCAGCCGAGCCCGTCCGCCCGGACGAGGTCGGGCATCATCTTGATGTATTTCTCGGCGTAGGTGCGGAGGGTGGGGAGCTTGCGCTCGCGGACGCCGGCGTTGGCGTGGAGCTGCAGGGCGGAGCGGATGAAGACGAAATTCATCACGCCGTAGAGGTTGAAGTTGCCGCCGAGGCCGCTGGTGGAATCGTCGAAGAAGCCGGCCGAGCTGGTGGCGTTGATGCGCTCGACCATGCGCTCGATGAGGCGGGAGGTCTCGTCCTTCTTGGAGAGGCCGAAGGAGTAGCGGGCGACGGCCTTGGCGATGTTGAAGGCCTGCCAGTGGTTGTCGTAGTCGCTGCGGTGGAGGAGCGACTTGTCGATGCGCTGCTTGGTTTC
>JAHCLN010000104.1 GCA_026125215.1 Opitutaceae bacterium | reverse complement strand
CGCTCGTGGCTCTCGTGGGTCGTGAGCACGAGCGAGGCGGCGCGGTCGTCCTCGCCGGGAGTCTGGATCACGCTGGCGATGCTGATGTGGTGCCGCGCCATGACGGAGGCGACGCGGGCGAGCACGCCGGGCTGGTCCTTCACGGTGAGGCGCACGTAGTAGCGGCACTTGATGTGTTCCGGCGGCGCCAGCCGGCAGCCGTTGCGGGCCGGCAGCGTCTCGGCCGCGGTAAGGTGGGAGCCCTTGCCGTGGACCAGCAGCGCGGCGGCGTCCGCAATGTCGCTGATGACGGCGCTGGCGGTGGCATCCTGCCCCGCCCCGCGGCCGATGTAGAGGGTGGTGCCGACGACATCGCCGGTGACGGAGACGGCGTTGAAGACGCCGCTGACATTCGCCACCACGCTGCCCTCGGGGAGCAGCGTCGGGTGCACGCGCACGGAAAGCTCGTTGCTCGCGAGGTCGCGGGTGATGACGGCGAGCAGCTTGATGCCGTAGCCCAGCATGGCGGCGTTCTTGAAATCGGCCGGGGTAATGCGGGTGATGCCCTCGACCACCATCTGGCGCGGCTTCACCCAGACGCCGTGCGCGAGCCAGGCGAGGATGGAAGCCTTGTGCGCCGCATCCCAGCCCTCGACGTCGAGCGCCTCGTCGGCCTCGGCGTAGCCCAGCCGCTTGGCCTCGTCGAGGACGCTGGCGTAGGGCGCGTCCTGCTCCTCCATCTGTGTGAGGATGTAATTGCAGGTGCCGTTGAGGATGCCGTAGATGCGCGGGAAGCGGTTGGCGACGAGGCCCTCGCGCAGGGCCTTGATGATCGGGATGCCGCCGGCGACGCTGGCCTCGAAGAGAAAATGGCCGCCATGCCGGCGGGCCGTCGCAAAGATCTCCGCGCCGTGGTCGCAGATCAGGGCCTTGTTGGCCGACACGACGATCTTGCCGTGGCGCAGCGCCGTCAGCGTGACCTCGCGGGCCAGCGTGGTGCCGCCCATCAGTTCGCACACGATGTGGATTTTCGGATCGGCGGCGACCGCGAGCGCATCGGTGGTGATGCGGCCGGCCGGCAGCCGGACGGTGCGGGCCTTGCGCGGGCTGCGCACGGCGATGCGGTGGACCTCGATGCCCGCGCCGAGCCGCGACTCGAGGGCGCGGCGCGCACCGGCGAGGTGCTTCCACACCCCCTGCCCGACCGTGCCGAAGCCGCACAGGCCGATGCGAATGACGTTGGGCGTGCTCATGCCTTGGGTTCCTCCGGGGACTTTTTCACAAAGCGGTTCTCCGTGCCGTTCAGCAGGCGCTTGATGTTCTCCCGGTGGCGGATGATCACAAAGAGCGCGATCAGCCCCGTGAGCACCACCACCAGCGGCGGCCGGTCCCGCAGCCACACCGTGAGCGGCAGCGAAAGCGCGGCCACCATCGAGGCCAGCGAAACATAGCGGAAAGCGAAGAAAACCAGCGCCCAGACGGCGGCGGCGATGAGCGCGCTGACCGGGATGATGACAAAAATCCCGCCCGCCCCGGTGGCCACGCCCTTGCCGCCCTTGAATTTCGTGAAGCAGGAAAAGCTGTGCCCGAGCATGGCGCCGACGAGGCCGGCCACGCCGAGCAGCGTCCACCCTTCCCCGCCCACCATGAAATCGAGCCCCCACTCCGGCATCTCGCAGGTGAACACCGCCTCGGTGCGCGCGAGCAGCGCCCAAGCCGAGGCCACAGCACCTTTCAGCGCATCAAGCGCAAACACCAGGTTGCCCGGCCCCTTGCCGAGCACGCGGCGGACGTTGGTCGCCCCGGGATTGCGGCTGCCGACCTCGAAGATGTTCACGCCCTTCGCGCGCGCGACCAGATACCCGAAAGGCAGCGCGCCCAACAGGTAGCCGACGGCAAGAACGATGAGGTAGGCGACGAACATGCGGGAATCAGAGCTGGATGAACTTGGCCAGTTTGATGGCACGGTGCGACTTCAACTCGCGCCGGGCCGGCTCGCTGGGCTCGCTGTCGAGGTTGATGACCATCAGCGCGGTCTGGCCGGGCTCCTGGCGGCTGAGTGACATGTTGGCGATGTTGACGCCGTCCTTGCCCAGCAGGGTGCCGACATAGCCGATCATGCCGGGCTCGTCGTGGTTCTCGATAAGCAGCAGCTTGCCGTGCGCCTCGACCTCCACGTCGCGGCCGTTGATTTCCACGACGCGCGGACGGGCGGCCTTGCCGAGCAGCGTGCCGCGGGCCGAGTGCACCGTGCCGTCCGCGGCCACGGCTTCGACCGAAACGAGCTCGGTGAAGTCCACGTCGTCGGTGGACTTGAGCACCTCCATCTTCACGCCGAGCCGCTGGAGCGCGACCGGGGCGTTCACGAAATTCACCGAGTCGCCGCTGATCCGGCGCAGGAAGCCGCGCTGGATGGCGCGCGTAACCGAGTTGGCGTCGAGGTCCACGATCTTGCCCCAATAGGTGACGCGGAGCGTGGCGATCTGCTGCGGGCCGAGCTGCTGGACGAGCGTGCCGAGCTTCTGGCCGAGATCGAGATAGGGCCCGAGGATCTTGAGCGCGGCGGCGTCGATCGAGGGCATGTTGACGGCGTTGCGGATCACGCCGCCCTTGAGCACGTCGGCAATCTGCTCCGCGACCTCGAGGCCGACGCTCTCCTGCGCCTCGGCGGTCGAGGCGCCGAGGTGCGGTGTGAGCGAGACATTGGGCAGCTTGCGCAGCTCGTGGTCGGCCGCCAGCGGCTCTTCCTCGAAAACATCCAGGCCCACCGCGGCGACATGGCCGGACTTCAGCGCGGCGACCAGCGCCGACTCCTTGATGATGCCGCCGCGGGCGCAGTTGAAAAGCCGCACGCCCTTCTTGCACTTCGCCAGCGCGGCCTCGTCGATCAGGTGCCGCGTGCTGTCGGTCATCGGCATGTGGACGGTGATGTAGTCGCTCTCCGCCAAGAGCTGGTCCAGCGTCATGGCCTCGACCTGCATGGCCTTGGCGCGGCTGGGCGCGAGATAGGGATCGTAGGCCACGACGCGCATGCCGAAGGCCTGCGCCCGCTTGGCCACCTCGCTGCCGATGCGGCCGAGGCCGACGACGCCGAGGGTCTTGCGGAAAAGCTCGATGCCGGAAAAGCCCTTGCGGTCCCACTTGCCGGCCCGCATCGAGGCCGCCGCCTGCGGCACCGGCCGCGCGCCGCAGAGGATGTGCGTAAACGTCAGCTCGGCGGTCGCGATGGTGTTGCCCGAAGGCGTGTTCATGACGATGACGCCGCGCTCGGTCGCCGCCTCCACGTCCACGTTGTCCACCCCCACCCCGGCCCGGCCCACGACCTTGAGCTTGGGCGCCGCGGCCATCACGGCGGCGGTGATCTTCGTCTCGCTGCGCACGACGATCGCCTCGACGTCGCCGACCAGCCCGAGCACCTGCTCCGGACTGGAGCCATAGGCTTCGACCACCGTCAGACCGGGCTGACGGCGCAAATACTCCACCCCACTGGCGGATATCTTGTCGGCGACGAGGACTTTCACGGGCATAGTAGCCGGCGAGGGAAACGTCCGGGTATTGAAAACGCAAATAAACAAACGGCGCCGGGCGCCGGCACCCCGGGGTTATGACACGGATACCCCCTCCAGAGGGGTCCCCCTCCTGCCTGTAAACCGCCGGTTTTCGGGCCGGCGCTACCGGCCCCAGCCGGTGTGGTGCGCGCCGAAACCCATGCGCAGCGCCCATTCCTCGATCGTTTTGGTCACGGGTGTCGTGCCGCTCGAGCCACCGTGGCCGGCGTTGGGTTCGACATGGATCAGAATCGGCCCGCTCGCCGGATGCGCCGCCGCCTGCAGCGCCGCGGTGTATTTGTAGGAATGTGCCGGATGCACACGGTCGTCGTGATCGCCGGTTGTCACCAGGATCGCGGGATATCGCGCGCCGCGCTTCACCGTGTGCAACGGCGAATAGGCGCGCAGATAGTCAAACCCCTCCGGGGTCTCCGCCGTGCCGTAATCGCTGGCCCAGGACGCCCCGATGGTGAAACGGTGGTAGCGCAGCATGTCCATCACGCCCACGGCGGGCAGCCCGGCCGCGGCGAGATCCGGCCGCTGGTTCAGCACCGCGCCGACGAGGAGCCCGCCGTTGGAGCGGCCGTCGAGCACCAGCCGCCGGGGCACGGTGTAGCCTTCCGCGACCAGCCACTCGGCCGCGGCGATGAAATCGTCGAACACGTTCTGCTTGTTTTCCCGCACGCCCGCGAGGTGCCAGTCCTTGCCGTATTCGCCCCCGCCCCGGAGGTTCGCCACCGCATACACCCCGCCGCGCTCGATCCAGACGAGCGGCGGCACGCTGAACTGCGGGCGCATCACGACATTGAAGCCGCCGTAGCCGTAGAGCCAGGTCGGCGCGGATCCGTCGCGCGGCAGGTCCTTGCGGTGCACCAGAAACATCGGGACGCGCGTGCCGTCCTTCGTGGGATAAAAAACCTGCCGGGCCTCGTAGCGGTCGAGCTCAAGGTCGAGCCGGGTTGCCCACACGGTCTCGGTTTCCCCGCGGTCGAGGTGATGCCGCAGGATCGAGCCCGGGGCCAGAAACGAGGCGTAGCCGATGAACAGCTCCGGATCCTTGAACTTGCCCGCAACCCCGGTCACGACCCCGGGTCCCGGTAGCGGAATCTCGCCTGCCGGCCGACCATCGAGGTCGAAGACCGCCAAGCGGTGCACGACATCCCGCATATAGGTGACCACGAAACGCCCCGCCGAGATGCGAACGCCGTCCAGAATGTCGGCAGTCTCGGGGATGACCACCCGCGGGGCGGCGCCCGGCGTATCGGCGTCGAAGGCGACAATCTGGCCGCGCGGCGCCCCGGCATCGCTGCGGAAGTAGAAGGTCCGCCCGACGTTGCCGATGAAGAAATAGCGGTGCTCAAACTGTTCGATGAGTGGCACCGTCGGCCCGTCGAGGACGGGGTTGAGCGCATCCCCGAGATCGCGGATCCAGACACTGTTGCCCGGACGTCCCGGCTGCGTGATCGAGATCACCAGGTGGCGGCCGTCCGGCGCGACGCTGCCGTTAAAGGAGCGCTGCGGATGCTCGGGCATGGCCAGCACCAAGACATCCTCGGCCTGACCGGTGCCCACGCGGTGGTAGCAAAGCTGGCGGTGCTCCAGCCGCGCAAAGACCCGGCTGTCGCCCGCCGGCGGTTCCGGATAGCGCGAATAAAAGAAACCCGCGCTGTCGTGCGTCCAGCTGATGCCGGTGAACTTGGCCCATTGAACCAAATCGGGCGCATCCACGCCCGTGTCCACCGCCCGCAGGCGCAATTCGCGCCAGTCGGAGCCGCCGCGGGCGAGACCGTAGGCCAGCCAGCGTCCGTCGGGCGACGGCGCGCTCAGGGCCAGAGCCACCGTGCCGTCCTCGGCCAGGGTGTTCGGGTCGATCAGCACGCGCGCCGGGCCGTCCCACTCGTCCATGACATAGAGCGGCGACTGGTTTTGCAGGCCGTCGTTGCGCGCTTGGAAATAGCGGCCCGCCTCGCGGTCGGGCAGCCCCCGGCGCTCGTAATTCCACAGCTCCGTCAACCGCTGCCGCACCTGCGCGCGCTCGGGCATCGCCGTGAGCAACCGGGCGCTGAAAGCATTCTGCGCCACCACCCACGCCTGCGTCTCGGCCGAATCGAGATCCTCCAGCCAGCGGTAGGGATCGGCGACCGCCGCGCCGTGGTAATCATCCACGACCTCACCCCGGGCCGAAGGCGGATAATTCCAATCAACCGGAGCGCTTTGGGCGGACATACACAGGGTCAACAGCAGGCATGCGGGCCAACCCGCCTTCGCATAATTCATCGCGAAACCGATAGCCGCGGCCGCGACCCGCGCAAGCGCGGGATTGCGGAACCTGCGCGCCGGGTTTTGGCTGCGGCCATGTCCTCCCCTGCCGACCGTCTCGCCCGCCAGATGCGCTTCATCGTCGAAGCCGACAAGCTCAAGGAAGTCTTCCGGCAAACCCTGGTCACGCAGAGCCGCCGCTCGGAGAACAGCGCCGAGCATTCCTGGCACTTTGCGCTGATGGTCATCACGCTGGCGGAACACTCCAACCACCGCCCGCTGGACGTCCTGCGCATCCTCAAGATGGTGCTCATCCACGATCTCGTCGAAATCGACGCCGGCGACACCTTCGCCTACGATGTCGTCAACATGGCCGACCAGCACGAACGCGAAGCCCGCGCGGCCGACCGGATCTTCGGCCTCCTGCCCGCCGACCAGGCGGCGGAGTTCCGCGCGCTCTGGGACGAGTTCGAGGCCAAGCAGACACCGGAGTCGCGCTTCGCCGCAGCCTGCGACCGCTTTCACCCCATGCTGCTCAACTGTCTCACCGAGGGCCACGCCTGGCGGAAACACGGCGTCACGCAGGACAAGGTCCTCGCCCGCAACGCCCATGTCGCCGACGGTTCCCGCACGATCTGGGAATACGCCGTGCGGATGATCGACGAAGCCGTGGGCAAAGGCCACCTGCCGCCCAAGCCCTAGCCGCATCCATCATTCCCCGGAAAACCCCGACATTCACTTTCACTTAATAAGTGAAAAGTTAATATCCTTCCCCTGCTTTACCTGGGAAAATCAAGGTATCCTCCGGCAATACTTCACTTAATAAGTGAAATGTTGCCGGGGCTGGAAAATCCTTCGTCAACGCGGTCAGCGCAGGTTGGCGAACAGCAGGCTGGCGGCGAAGCCGAGGAAGACGACCCCGAGGGCGCGGTCGATCCAGTGACCGTGGCGGAGGAAACGCCCCCGGATGTCCGGGCGTGTGAACAGGAGCGAGACGAGCGTGAACCAGCCCATCGTGGTCAGGATGATCCACAGGCCGTAGCCCGCCTGCACCAGCCGCGGGGTGTCGGCGCTCACGGCCACCGGGAAAAGCGCGAGGAAGAACAGCGTGGCCTTCGGGTTGAGCGCGTTGGTGAGGAAACCGGTGACAAAAGCCGCCCGGTCGGACGGCGGTCCGCCCGCAGCGGGCGCGGCCGTGCCCGAGGCGGTGCGCGGCCGGCTGCGGAGGGCCTGCACGCCCAGCCAGGCGAGGTAAGCCGCACCGGCGTATTGGAGCACGGCAAACGCGGTGGCCGAGCTTTTCAACAGCAGGCTGATGCCGAGCAGCGAATAGCCGACGTGCAACGAGATGCCGGAGCCGATGCCGATGCTGGTCCAGACGGCCGTGCGGCGCCCGTGGTTGAGGCTCTGCCGGAGGACGATCGCAAAGTCAGGCCCCGGGCTGGCCACCGCCAGCAGGTGCGCCACGGCGATGGTCAGAAATTCGGCCCAATAGGCGCTCATGCGAAGGAGGAGCTGTTAAGCCAGCGGCGGGCAAGACCACGACCCAAAAGTTGCCCCGGGCCGGCGTCTCACAGCGCCAGCGCCTTGAACCCGGGATCGGCGAGCATCTTGTCGTAATTTTCCGGGGTCAGATTTTTCACGGCCGGGTGATCCGGGTGGTCGGCGCGAACCTGTTTGAGCAGTTTTTGCGCGGCCTTCGCGTTGCCCAGCAGCGACTCGACGTAAATCTGCTGCAGCCGCGGCTGCGGATCCTTGGGATCGGCCTGATAGGCGGCGGCGTAGGCCCTGGCCGCGCCGGCAAAGGCCTGCCGGGCTTCATCCCGCCGGTCGGCCCGACGCCGGAGCACGCCGAGGTCGAGCCAGTAGGTGCCGTTGTCGGGACAGAGTGCGACGGCCTTGGCCAGCAGCTCCTCGGCGCGGGCGTTGTCGCGCAGCGCCAGGGCGAACTGCGCCTCGCTCACGAGGGTGGCCGCTTCCTTGCGCTGGAGGGAGGTGATCTCCGGGGGCGGCTTTTTGGAACAGCCCGAGGCCCCGAGGGCGAGAAGGACGGCAAGCGTGGCAAGCAGGCGTGGCATGGGAGGGTGGAATGGATTGGCGGGAACGCGGGCGCCACGCAAGCGCAGTCCGCCATGCCCCCGGCCGGCTACAGGTCCACCGGGGCGGTCGCGATCGCCTCCTCCAAGGTGGTGATGCCTTCCTTCACCTTGAGCAGGCTGTCCTGATGCAGGGTCTTCATGCCGCCGCGCATGGCGATCTTCTTCAGCTCGGCGGTCTCCAGGCCCTTGTTGATGCCCTCGATCAGCTCCTCGTTGGTGACCATCAGCTCGTGGATGCCGACGCGGCCCTTGTAGCCGCTGCCGCCGCACTTGGGGCAGCCCTTGGGCGTGTGCTTGTAGATGGTGCCGCTCCAGCCGATGCCCTTTTCCAGGAGGGCTTTTTCGCGACCCTGCGGTTCGTAGGGCTTGCGACAGGTCTTGCAGACGCGGCGCATCAGCCGCTGCGCGCAGACGCAGAGCAACGACGAGGAAATCATGAACGGCTCGATCCCCATGTCCGTGAGGCGCGCGACGGTGCCGGGAGCATCGTTGGTGTGAAGCGTGGAAATCAGCAAGTGACCGGTAAGCGCGGCCTCGACGGCGATGTTGGCCGTCTCCTTGTCGCGGATCTCACCGACGAGGATGATGTCGGGGTCCTGCCGCAGGTAGGCGCGCAGCGCGCTGGCAAAGGTGAGCCCGATCTGCCGGTGCATCTGCATCTGGTTGATGCCCTGGAGCGTGTATTCGATGGGGTCCTCGGCCGTGCGGATGACGATCTCCGGCGAGTTGATCTCGTTGAGCGCCGAGTAGAGCGTCATCGACTTGCCGGAGCCGGTCGGACCGCAGTGCAGGATCATGCCGTAGGGCTGCCGGATGACCTCGCGGTATTTGGTCAGGTTGGCGTCGGAGAAGCCCAGCGCGGTCAGCGGGAGGGTGGATTTCTGCTTGTCGAGGATACGCATGACCACGCCCTCGCCGTGGTTGAGCGGCGCGGTCGAGACGCGGAGGTCAAGGTCGAGCGACTTCTTGGTGAACTGCTTGAAGACAATGCGCCCGTCCTGCGGCAGCCGTCGCTCGGAGATGTCGAGGTTGCACATGATCTTCAGGCGGGCGACGAGCGCGGGGCCGACCATGGCGGGAAGGCGCAGCTTCTCCTGGCACAGGCCGTCCACGCGGTAACGGACGATGACCTCCTTTTCCTGCGGCTCGATGTGAATGTCGCTCGCGCCCATGTAGTAGGCATCCTCGATGATGCGGTTGGCGAGCTGGATGATCGGGCCGGACTCCTCGTTGACGAGCTCCTCCTCGATCTTCTCGACATTGGTGCCGCCGAACTCGGCGCCGATCTGCTGCACAACGTCGTCGAAGCCCGCCGCCTGCTGCTGGCCGCCCTTGGTGAACTTGTCGCGGATGTCGCGCTCCCGGCCGAGGAGCCGGATGACGCGCATGCCGGTGAGCTCCTGGATCTTGGTCGGAAGCGTGACCTCGAAGGGGTTGGCGAAAGCCACCAGCAGGAACTCGCCGACCTGCCCGACCGGCAGCACGAGGTTTTCCAGGCAAAACTCCTGCGGGATGCGCTCAAAGGTCGACTGGCTCAGCCGGTAGCGGGCGACGTTGTAAGGGGCGATGTTCAGCGCCCGCGCCTTCGCCACGAGCAGCTGGAAGGGCGAGATCTTGTATTCCTCCTGCAGGAGCTTGTCGAGGGCGTCGCCGTTGAGCTCGCCGGGGGTCGCGGCCACGGCGTCGCGCTGCTCCTCCGTGAGGCGCTCCATGGCCACGAGCTTGGCGACGATCTGGGACTGGACTTTGCCGAGCGGCATGGGGCGTCAGGAAGTGGCGGGCAGGTTGAAAGGCGAGGCCGACTTGGGCTTGGGAAACGGCGTGTTGCTGGCGCCGGGCGCGGGCGTGGCCGTGGGGAAAGGGGACACCGTGGCGCCGGCGGCCGCGATGGCGGCCGGGTTGAAAGGCGAGCGCGTGCCACCGCCGGTCGGGCCGGAGGAAAGCTCGGCCTCGGCTTTCTCCAGGAAATCGGCAATGCCCTCCAGGGTGGTGCCGAACCAGAGAATCGGGCCGTTGAGCTGTTTCTCCCAGAACGCGCGCACCGGCGGGCTCAGGTAGTAGGCGGTGGCGACAAAATGAAAATCCTCCTCGTGGTCGAACGGGACGGCCCAGGTCGCCCAGCAGGCGCCGGGATCGATGCTGCGCTTGACCTCGTCGGACACGTCGTAGTCGCGCAGGTCCACCAAACCCACCCCCTCGTTGTCCACCACGTGCTGCAGGGCGTCCTCCTCGCGCAGCGCCTTCATCTCGTAGGCGAGGATGCCGAGCACGGTGCACTGGCGCGGCTGGTCCAGCGCGATGATCTCCAGCAGCCGCTCGTTCGCCTTTTCCAGATCCTCGATCTTGATGAGGTTGGCCTCGACCAACGCCGCGCCCAGGAGGCGGTTCGAGCGCATGATGAGGGAACGGTATTCCGAGGGCATACGGCGGAAAACTGGTTCAGCGGGCGGTTTGAGGCGACATTTTTCGGCCGGCGCGCAGCCGGGTGACCCGTTTTAGCAATTCTTTCTTCAGCTGCGGCAGACCGTCGCCGGTCAGGCAGGAAATCCCGATGACCTCGACCTTCGGATAACGGCGGCGGAACTTGGCGAGGTGCGCGGCGGCGGCCTCCACGTCCATCTTGTTCGCGGCGACCAGGCACGGCTTCCGCAGCAGGGCCGGATCGTAGAGCTTCAGCTCGCGGAGCAGGTGCCGGTAATCCTCGCGGGGATCGCGCGCATCGGTGCCGGCCATGTCGATGAGGATGAGCAGCAGCGCGCAGCGCTCGATGTGCCGCAGGAAGCGGTGGCCGAGGCCGCGGTTTTCGTTTGCGCCCTCGATGAGGCCGGGCACGTCGGCGAGCAGCAGGCGCCGCTCGCCCGCGCGGTCCGGCGGATAATCGATGACGCCGATCTGCGGGTGCAGCGTGGTGAAGGGATAGGCCGCCGTCTTCGGCCGCGCGCGCGTGATGGCACCGGTGAGGGAAGACTTGCCGGCATTGGGGAAGCCCACGAGGCCGATGTCGGCGATGCTCTTGAGCACGAGGCGGTAGGTGCCGGTCTCGCCGGGCTGGCCGGGATTGGCGCGCTTGGGTGCGCGGTTGGTGGAGGTCTTGAAGTGGGTGTTGCCCCACCCGCCGTTGCCGCCCTTGCACAGCACGATCTCCTGCCCGTCGTGCAGAATCTCGGCAACCACCTTGCCGGTGGCCTCGTCGGTCACCACCGTGCCGAGCGGCAGCCGCAGGCGGCGGTGTTCGCCGTCCTTGCCGTGCTGGTCGGAGCCGAGCCCGTGGCCGCCGCGTTCCGCGCGCCAGTGCGGCTGGTATTTGTAATCGACGAGGTTGTTCGTGTCGTCGTCGCCCACGAGGATGACGTCGCCGCCGCGGCCGCCGTCGCCGCCGGTGGGGCCGCCCCACGGCTCGTATTTCTCGCGCCGGAAGCTGATGCAGCCGCGGCCGCCGTCGCCCGCCGCCAATTTGACTGTGCACTCATCGACAAACATGGCGGCAAGGATGCAGATGCCG
>JAHCLN010000103.1 GCA_026125215.1 Opitutaceae bacterium | reverse complement strand
GGTGCGGCAGCGTGCGCACCTCGGCGATGTTCACGTAGTTGATGCCGTGTCCGGCATTGACCGTGAGCCCCAGCTCATGGGCCCGGACGGCGCCCAGGCGCAAACGCTGGAATTCGGCCGCCCGGCGCGCGCCGTGAAAAGCATGGGCGTAGGCCCCGGTGTGGAGCTCGACCATCGGCGCACCGAGCCCGGCCGACGCCGCGATCTGCGCCTCGTCGGGATCAATGAACAGGCTGGCCTTGATGCCCGCCGCGGTCATGGCCGCAACACAGGCTGCCACGCGTTCGCGGCCGCCGACAACATCGAGCCCGCCCTCGGTCGTGACCTCCTCGCGGCTCTCGGGCACCAGACAGACGAAGTCCGGCTTAAGCTTGAGGGCGAACTCCGTCATCGCCGGGGTGCAGGCCATCTCCAAATTGAGCCGGGTGGCGATGGTTTCCCGCAGCCGCCAGACATCCCGTTCCTGAATATGGCGCCGATCCTCGCGCAGATGCACGGTGATGCCGTCGGCCCCCGCCTGTTCCGCCAACTGGGCCAACAGGACGGGATCGGGTTCGACCGGGCCGCCGGCGGCGGCCGGTGACGCGCGGTAGCGGGCCTGCCGCAGGGTGGCACAGTGGTCGATATTGACGCCGAGTAAGATCATACGGACGGAAGTTTGACCTGAGTAAGCCCGCGGTGATGCTCCAAAGCAAAATCGAAATGACCTCCGCCCCCGCCGCCCGTCCGCCCGCCAAACGCGAGAACCTCCTCGTCAATTTGGTGTGCAACATCCTGATCCCGTCGCTGATCCTCGCCAAGCTCAGCACCCCGGACCGGCTGGGTCCCGCTCCCGCCCTCATCGTGGCCCTCGCCTTTCCCGTGACTTACGGGCTTTGGGATTTCTGGCAGCGCCGGACGGCAAACTTCATTTCCATCATCGGTTTCACGAGCGTGCTGCTGACCGGGGGCCTGGGCCTGCTGGAGGTTGAAGGTCTCTGGTTCGCGGTGAAAGAGGCCTCGGTGCCGTTCGTGATCGGTGCGGCGGTCTGGTTTTCCCAGCATGCCAAGCGCCCCCTGGTCCGGCAGTTCATCTACAACGAGCAGGTGATCAACATTCCCAAGGTGGATGCGGCGCTGGAGGCACGGGCCGCCCGGCCCGCGTTCGACGGGCTCATGCGCACCGCCAGCCGCTGGCTCGTGGCTTCATTCATGTTCAGCGCCACCCTGAATTTCCTGCTCGCCCGCTGGCTGCTCAAAAGCCCGACGGGGACGCCGGAATTCAACGCCGAACTGGCCAAGATGAACCTGCTCAGCTGGCCGGTGATCGCCCTGCCCAGCACGGCCATCATGATGTTTGCGCTGTGGCGGCTGCTGAGCGGCATCACCCGGCTGACCGGGTTGAAGCTGGAGGACATATTCCACGCCCCGCCGCCCAAGGAAAAGGACGGCCGCCCCTGAATCAGCGCTTTTCCATCGGCACGTAATCGCGCGCCACGTGGCCGGTGTAGATCTGGCGGGGACGGTAAATGCGGCCCTTGGGCTGGGAGGCAACCTCGCGCCAGTTGGCGATCCAGCCGGGCGTGCGGCCGATGGCAAAGATGACGGTGAACATGTTCACCGGGATGCCGAGGGCGCGCATGATGATGCCCGAGTAAAAGTCGACATTCGGGTAAAGTTTCCGCGAGAGGAAGTAGTCATCCTTCAGCGCGGCCTGCTCGAGGTTGCGCGCGATGGCGAGCAGCGGGTCGTCAATGCCCAGCTTGGCCAGAACCTTCTCGCAGGCGTCGCCGATGATCTTCGCCCGGGGATCGAAATTGCGGTAAACGGCGTGGCCGAACCCCATCAGGCGGTTGTTCTTGTTGCCCGACTTGGCGGCCTCGATGAAGCGCGTGCCGTCGTCACCCTCGTCGTGGATGGCCTGCAGCATCTGCATCACGGCGGTGTTGGCCCCGCCGTGCAGCGGGCCGGAAAGCGCCGAGATGCCGGCGGAAAGGGAGGTGAAGAGATTGGCGGCGCTGGAGCCGACCATGCGGACGGTGGAGGTGCTGCAGTTTTGCTCGTGGTCGGCATGGAGCAGCAGGAGCAGGTTGAGAGCGCGGGCGACCTCGGGCTCCGCGACGTAATCCTTGTAGGGCTCCGAGAACATCATGTGCAGGAAGTTCTCGCAGAACGGGATGTCCTTCGGATGCACGTAGGGAAGACCGTGCTGGTAGCGGTAGATCATCGCCCCGATGGTGCGGATCTTCGCAATGGCCATCGCGGCGGCGAGGTCGAAGTTCTGCAGGTCCTTTTCGAAATTGTTGGCGGCCAGCTCGGGATAATGGGCCGCCAGCGAAGCCACGATGGAGGAGAGCATCGCCATGGGCGGAGCGTCATCCGGGTAGCCCTCGAAAATGCGCTGCATCTGGGTCTCGATGGCCGCGTTTTTGCGCAGCAGCTGGCCGAAGGCCTTGCGCTGTTTTGCATTCGGCAGCTCGCCGTAGATGATCAGGTAGGAGGTCTCGACGAAATCGCTGTGCGCGGCGAGCTGCTCGATGGGATAACCGCGGTGCCGCAGGACGCCGTTGTCGCCGTCGAGGTAGGTGATGGTGCTCTCGCAAGAACCGGTGTTGCCGTAACCCTGATCGTAGCAGATGTAGCCGCTCTCCGCGCGCAAACGACGCGTATCAATGGCGCGCTCACCTTCGGTGCCGACAATCACCGGCAGCACGTGTTCTTTGCCATTGAGTTTGAGCGATGCGGTTTGGTCGGCCATAGCGGGCAAAACCAAACCCATTCCCGGCGGCTTGCAAAGCAAAGATACCGGCCGCGCGCCGATTTCGGCGCATAATTAGCCGTTTGGTTCCGGTGGTTTAGCCGGCGTAACCGGCCGGGACCGCACCGGCACACAGCGTCACAAAATTCCGGTAGAGCCGGATGCCCTTGGCCTGGCTCTTTTCAGGGTGGAACTGGGTGGCATGGCACCTTCCCCGGGCAATGGCCGCGGTAAAACGGACCCCGTAGTCGCACTCGGCCAAAACCAAGGCGGGATCTTCCGGAACACAGTAATAACTGTGAACGAAGTAAAACTCCTCGCCCTCGGCCGCCAGACCCGCAGCCAACGGATGATCCGGCCGGGTAAACCTGACCGTATTCCAACCCATGTGCGGCACCTTCAGCCCGGCGGGCAGACGAAAACGCACGATGCGTCCCCGGAAGATTCCAAGCCCGGGAGTGTCACCTTCCTCCGAGTGTTCAAAAAGCGCCTGCAATCCGAGACAGACCCCGAGAAAGGGCCGGTCCGCGGCGATCCAATCGGCCAGGGCCCCGGCCAGCCCGCTGGAACGGAGCGCGCCGACACAATCAGCCAGCGCACCCACGCCCGGCAGCACGAGGCCGGCCGCGTCGCCAATTTCTCCGGGACGCGTCACGATGCGCACGGCGCCACCGGCGGCCTCGACCGCTTTGGCGACACTGCGCAGGTTGCCCATGCCGTAGTCGATGATTGCGATGGTGGGTGCGGTCATGCCGCAAAACGTTACCCACCGACCCGGCGGCATCCACTCAGAAAATCAAAATCTGCCCCGCTGCGACAAACGGCCGGCTGCCTGCTGGCCGCCACCCGCCACCCATCCTGGGCCGGCTCAACCCGCGATCAGCCCCAGTCCGACGGACAGTTTCCCGGTCGAGCCCTTTGCTCCGTGGTGCAAGCATCCGCCGGCAGGGATCAACCGTAGACATCTGGCCGCCACCTGCGATGAGACAAACAGACGCCAAACTGCTCCTGCTCGACAGCAAGCATTACTCATCGGCGCTGCTGCAGGAAGAGCTGCAGCGCCGGGGTTTCGCCAGCATTTTCCACTGCGACCCGAGCGGAAATCTCAAAAATGCAGTGACCGGATTCGACCCGGACGTGGTGATTTTCAACCATCACTATGAAAATCAAAACGACCTGGCCGTGTGCGCCGCAATCAAACAGCTGGCACCTTCCGTGCCCGTGGTGGCCATCGCGTCTTCCGGGCCGGCCGTGAAGCTGGTCAGCGCGCGGGCGCGGGAAACACGACAGATCGATGTGGTCATTGAAAAACCTCTCTCGGACGAGAGGTTTTTCATGGTGGTGGGCGATCTGGCGGCGGCCCGGCAGTCCGTTCGCCAGCAGCAGTTTCACCTCGCACGTTTGTCAAACCTTGTTCCCGCGGCGGCGCTCGAAGCCATGAAACAGCATCCGTCCGGTGAGGCGGAAATGTTCGAGGCCGCGGTCCTGTTTACCGACATCCGGCGTTCGACCGAGATGATCGCCTCCCTCCGCCCGGAGGCCTATTTTGCAGCACTCAACCGCAGCCTCAGTGAGCAGACCCGGGCGCTGGAAGCCAGGCACGGGACGGTCGTAAAATACACCGGTGACGGAGTTCTGGCCGTGTTCCGCGGAATGGGCCGGAGCCGTCTCGCGCTCCGTTGCGCCCAGATTCTGGCCGGCCACGAGACACAAAAGCTCCTGCCCTTCGGCGTTGGCCTGGCCCACGGTCTGATCCTTGGCGGCTTCGTGGGCGACTTTCAGCAGGCGGGACGGCGCAGCCAGTATGACGTGATCGGATCGACCGTGCATCTGGCCGCCCGGTTGTGCAGCCTCGCCAGCCCCGGTGAAGTGATCATGACACGGAGCCTTCAGGCCGCCGCCCGCTTTGAGTTTCCCAATCTGCGCCCGATCGGGCCGGTTGCCATCCGCGGTTTCGCCCAGAGCGTCGAATGCGTGGCCTTCCAATCTGTTCCCATCAACTAAACGCCAATATCATCATGGAAGAGCGATTTGACACCGCCCAGATCAGCAAGGTTATAGACCAGGCCCTGCTTTACCAGTGCGCCTGCCCGGCGCAGGTCTGCCGCGCCATTTTTGAGCTGCGCGAACTGCACCAGTATCAGCTCAATTGCGCCAACGATACGGCCAACGACCGTCTGGTGCACGAAACCATTGCCAGGGCCGCAGCCCGGTCACACGAATTGATGGAGGAGTGTCTCGCGAAGATCCTGACGCTCGAACAATGGGATATGGCGACGCTCACCATGCCGGCCTCGTTGCGCAAAAAACCCGCCAAGACCATCTGAAACGAATCGCCAAACAGGCGCGGGGCGAACCGCGGACCGCAGCCTTCGGAAGTGCTTGAGCCATGCTTTCCGGGGAAAACTCCTTAGCCCCGAGCCCGCCCAGCCCACGCTCTACAGCACGCCCTTGGTGCTGGGCAAGGACCCGGCCGTGCGCGGGTCAATCCGGGTGGCGGCATCCAAAGCGCGGGCCAGTCCCTTGAAAATCGCCTCGGCCACGTGGTGCGGCTCCTCGCCATATTCGAGCTTCACGTGCAGGTTGCAGCCCACGGCGTTGCTGAACGCGCGGCAAAATTCCTTCACCAGCACGAGGTTGAAATCGCGGATGAACATCGTCGGCGCGGAGGCCTCGTAAACCAGGCAAGCCCGGCCGCTGAGATCCACCACCACGCGGGCGAGCGACTCGTCCATGGGCAGCAGGAAAAACCCGTAACGGGTGATGCCCAGCTTGTCGCCCAAGGCCTGCTTGAAGGCTTCACCGAGCACGAGCCCGACATCCTCGACCGTGTGATGATAGTCCACGTCGTTGTCGCCCTTGGCGCGCACCTCGAGATCGAAGAGACCGTGCTTGGCAAAAAGCGTCAGCATGTGGTCGAAAAACGGCACCCCGGTGTCGATCTTCGACGCGCCGGTGCCGTCGATCCCGAGTTTCAGGACGATGTCGGTCTCCGCCGTTTTGCGGCTGATGGTCGCTACGCGTGCTTTAGCCATGCTTCGAGGGTGTTCTGGAGGACGAGCATCTCGTCATCCGTGCCCACGCTGATGCGCAGGAACGAAGCGGTCAAGGCATGGCTGGGGAAGTGACGGACCAAAACCTTCCGGGCGCAGAGAAAATCATAGGCCGACTTGGCGACGGCAGGACCGCTGCCGCCCCGGGCATCGCGAGGCTCGGTGAAGATGAAATTGGCCCCGGAGGGATAGGTAAACCAGCCGCGGGCCGTGCAGTCCGCGATCGCCCGGTCGCGCGTGGCGCAGACCCGGGCGATGACATCGCGGTAATAATCCGGATCGCCCAGCGCGGCCAGCGCCGCGGCCTGGGACAGGCGGCTGACATTGTAGCTGTCCCGCACGCGATCAAGGAGGTCGATCACCGCCGGATCGGCCAAGGCATAACCCACCCGGATGCCGGCCAAGGCATAGGCCTTGGAAAGGGTGCGGACGACCACCAGCCGGGGATGCCGGGCAAGCAACGGCACCGCATGCTCGCGGGCGAAAGGAGCATAGGCCTCATCGACCACCAGGAGTCCCGGAAAGCTCTCCAGCAGTTGCTCGATCTCGGCGTTGCCGAAGGTCACCCCGGTCGGGGCATTGGGCGAGGTCAGGAAAAAAATCGCGGCGCCCGAGCTGGCGATCGCAGGCAACGGCAGGCGCATGTCGCGGCCAAATTCAATCACCGTGCTGCGTCCGTCCTGAATCCCCACGAGCACCGGATAAAGCGAGTAGCTCGGGAGCATGAAACCGGCCGGGGCCGCGCCCCCGCAATAACAGCGGACGAGCAGGTTGAGAATATCGTCGGAGCCGTTGCCGATGCACACGTTCTCCTCCCGCAGGCCGTGCAGGGCCGCCACGGCAGCCCGCAGGGGTGTGCTCTTGGGGTTGGGATAAAGCCGCAAGGACGCGCCGTCCTCCCCCACTTCGCGGCGGATCGCCGCCGCGACCCGCGGGCTTGGCGGGTATGGACACTCGTTGGTGTTCAGTTTCGTCCAGCCCGGCCCGGTGGGCTGCAAACCGGGCGTGTAGGCATGCAGCCGCGGCACATGCGGCAGGGCGAGCGAATGCAGAGCGGCTTCGTTCACGGCTTTTGCACGCGCACCGCCACCGAACGCCCATGGGCATCGAGCTGTTCCATGGCGGCGAATGCCGCCACCACACGGTGGCCGGCGCGCACGCTCTTGCGGTCGTAATGCACGATGCTCGTGCGGCGCAGGAAATCCGCGACACGCAGGCCGCTGAAGAACCGGCCCGTGCGTCCGGTCGGCAGCACATGGCTTGGACCGGCGGTGAAATCGCCCAAAGCCGTCGGCGTATGGTTGCCCACCATGATGGCACCCGCGGTCGTGATGAGGCGGGTCAGTTTGCGCGCCACCGTCTCCTTGACCAGGAGTTCGAGGTGTTCCGGCGCCACGTAGTTGGCAACCGCCGCCGCCTCTGCGGGCTTCGCGGCCACCACGGCCAGAAAGCCCGCCTCAAGCACGCGCCGGGTCTTCTCCGACCGGCTGATCAGGCCGAGCTGCAGTTCCAGTTCCGCGGCAATCGCGGTCACAATCTCGGGAGAACTGGCAACCAGGTAGATTTTTTCCCGGCCGGAGCCATGCTCGGCCTGCGCCAGCAGGTCGGCGGCCGCGAAATCCGGACGCGCGGTCTCGTCGGCTATGATCATTACCTCGCTGGGCCCCGGCAGCGAATCAACGCCCACCACACCAAAGACCTGCCGCTTGGCCTCGCACACGTAGGCGTTGCCCGGGCCGAAAATCTTGTCCACGGGCGGAATGCTTTCGGTGCCGTAAGCCATGGCCGCAATGGCCTGAACGCCACCGATCCGGTAAACCTCGGTGATCCCGAGATAATGCAAAGCTGCCAGCAGGCCGTCGGCCACGCGACCCCGCGAGTCGGACGGGGTGCAGACCGCAATTTCAGGACAGCCGGCGATCTTCGCGAGGCTGGCCGTCATGAGCACGGTCGAGACCAGCGGCACCTGACCGCCGGGCACATAAAGTCCCACCCGCCGGATGGGATCGTATTTCTCCCCGACCCGGGCGCCCTGCCGGTTCCGCCCCTGCCACGCCTTGGGCAGACCCCGGCGATTAAACGCCTCGATGTTGGCATGGGCCTCGCGCAACGCCTTGCGCTCGGGCGCGGGCAAGCGCTTGGCGGCGGCCGCAAGTTCGGCGGGCGCCACGCGGAAGTCGCGCGAACGCAATTTGGCGCCGTCGAACTTCGCCGCGTAATTGGCCACGGCCAGATCGCCCCGGGCACGCACGTCGGCCAGAATGGCGGCCACGGCGGCGGTTACCTCGGGCGCGACCTCGGCACCGCGGCAAAACGCCGCGAGCTCGTCGTTAAAATTCCGGTCCGTGTAACGAAGGGTGCGCACCGCGGGATCGCGAAAGGTTGCCGGAGGCTTATTGCCGTCCCAACGAAGGCGTTGAGAAGAGACTGTCGGGGAAGCTTTCGTTCACCTGGATGGCATCAAAATCAATCGTGATGCGGCCGGTGCTGCCATCGGCTCCCCGGATGGTCGTAATCAGCCGGCCGGGGAAGCGGATGCCGCCGGACATTATCTCGCCCTGTTCGCGAATGCTCTCGCCCTGACGGGTTTCGGTGAGGACCAGCCGACCGGTCTGCACGTCGAAATACCGGATGAAGGCGATCTGCGGAGAGTAAACGAAAGCCAGTTTCCGACACTCCACCCCATCGACGTTCGCCTTGCCGAGATCCTCAACCTGCATGCCGCGGTCAGGCATGCCGCGAAAAAACGACAGGTTTTCCGCGACATTGGCCCGGAGATTTTTGATCTGCTCGGTGCGCAGCAGGGACAGCGTCCAGCGGCTCTCGTCGGCCGGGTCCTGCAGGCGCTGCCAGCCATCGTAGCCGTCCAGCACCGTGGTCTCGATGCGCTGGGGGGCTTTGATCACGCTGCGCTGGCGGGCCGGCTTTTGGAAAATAATCTCCACGCTCAGCGAGTCGGGCACCGTTTGGTCGGGCAGTGCCGGCTCCCGCTCAACGGTGAGCCGGCCGACATAGCGGATGGACTGAACTTCGTTCAGCAACGCCTCGGGCCCGAGGTAGGATCGTGCCTTGGCGATGACTTCTTCGGGGGTCTGGGCCGTCAGGTTGGCCAGCGCCAGGGAACCCAGCGCGAGGGAAAGCAGGAAACCGCGGAGCGTGGTGGACATGACGGATTGAATTTGGGGTGATTTGGCCAACTGGCAACGCCGGGGATGCTTTTCACTCCCACTCGATGGTGGCAGGAGGCTTGGAACTCACGTCGAGCACCACCCGCGAGACCCCGCGAACTTCATTGGTGATGCGCGAAGAGATGCGTTGCAAAAGGTCGTAAGGCAACCGGGTCCAGTCTGCGGTCATGGCATCGATGCTTTCAACGATGCGCAGGCCGATGACGTAGGCGTAGTTGCGCTCGTCCCCCACCACCCCCACCGATTTGACCGGCAAAAAGACCGCGAAGGACTGCCAAACCTTCCAATACCAACCGCTTTCCATCATCTCGTGCTGCAGGATGGCATCGGCCTCACGCAGGATGGAAAGCCGCTCACGGTCGATCCGGCCGATGACACGCACCCCCAGCCCGGGGCCGGGGAACGGTTGCCGCCATACGACCTCGCGGGGGAGACCCAGGGCGGAGCCGACCGCCCGCACTTCATCCTTGAAGAGCTCGCGCAGGGGCTCGAGCAGCTTGAGCTTCATCCGTTCCGGCAGGCCGCCGACATTGTGGTGCGACTTGATCAGGGCCGCGGGATTGTTGCCGATGGCCACGCTCTCAATCACATCGGGATAGAGCGTGCCTTGGGCCAAAAAGTCGGCGCCGCCGACGGACTTGAGAGATTTTTCAAACACTTCGACAAACGTGCGACCGATGATCTTTCGCTTCTGCTCGGGGTCGGTGATGTGCTTGAGCCGGCGCAAAAACAGGGCCGAGGCGTCCACCACACGAACATCGATTTTGAAGTTCCGGGCATAGAGGGACTCCACCTGCTCCCGCTCACCCGCGCGCAGCAGCCCGTTGTCCACAAACACGCAGGTGAGCTGCCGGCCGATGGCCTTGTGAATCAGGGCCGCGGCCACCGAGGAATCCACCCCGCCGGAGAGTCCGAGCAACACGCGGGACTTGCCCACCGCCGCACGGATGTCGGCGACGGATTTGCGGATGAAGTCGGCGGTGGTCCAATCCTGCCGCGCCCGGCAGACCCCGACGAGGAAGTTGCGCACCACATCCACGCCGCGTTCGGTGTGAAAAACCTCCGGGTGAAACTGGATGCCGTAGAAATTGCGCTTCAGGTCCTCGATCACGGCAAATTCGGAATTGTCGGTCGTGCCGATGGCGGTGAAGCCGGGCGGCAGCTTGATCAGCCGGTCGCCGTGCGAATTCCACACCTTGAGTTTCTTGGGCAGCCGGGCAAACAGGCGGCCGGGTTTCCGAATGGTGAGGGTGCCGTGGCCGTATTCGCGGTGGTCGCTCTTGGCGACCTGACCGCCGAGCAGACGCCCCATCAGCTGGATGCCGTAGCAGATGCCCAACACGGGCACCCCCAGCTCGAACAATGCCCGGTCGGGCATCGGAGCCTTGGGTGAAAACACCGAACTCGGCCCTCCTGACAGGATGATGCCGACAACGCCGTCCGCCCGCAGTTGGTCGGCCGGGGTGCTGTAGTGATAGATTTTCGAATAAACCTGACACTCACGGATCCGGCGGGCGATCACCTGGGTGTATTGGGAACCGAAATCAATGACAGCAATGGTCTGTGGCATGAGGGATGGAGAGTGCTGGGAAAGGATGAAGCAACCAGAATGCCGCCGGCAGGGTCAATGCCCTAGAACTTGAGCCGCGAATTTTCGTGCCCGCAGCGCGGACAAGGGCAAAGCCCGGAACCGGCGCGGGCGGTGTAGAGGCGGTCGCAGCGGATGCAATGGAAGCTGACCTTGCGGCGCTCGCCTTCGAACCGCGCATGATCCCGCCGATCGTAGCAAAGCCAAAGCGCCAGAAAGACCAGGGCAACCAAGGCGCAGTAGAGGGCGGCGGCGACAGGAAGTTCGAACATGGCGGCAAGATAAACAAAAACGCGCCGAAGTTAAACTTCGACGCGTGGGATGACAGATTTGCTTCCGGTATCAGGCCTTGTCGGCGGCCGGAGCTTCGGCGGGGGCCGGCTCGGTCGCCGGAGTTTCGGCCGCCTTGGGAGCCTTGCGGGCCTTCGCGCCCTTCTTGCCCCGGGACTTTTTGTAGCCGGCATCGTCCGCCTTGACCAATTCGATCAGGGCCATCTCGGCTGCGTCGCCGGTGCGCTGGCGGCCAAGTTTGTAGATGCGGGTGTAGCCGCCGTTGCGGTTGGCGAACTCCTTGCAGGTCTCGTTGAAGAGCTTGGTGATGGCATCCTCGTCGCGCACGGAGGCCAGGGCCAGTCGGCGGAGGTGGATGGCATCTTTCGGGTCGGTCTTGGCCGCGGCCTGCTTGGCTTTGGTGATGACCTTCTCGATGAAGGGACGCAGGGCCTTGGCCTTCGTCAGGGTGGTCTCGATACGGCCATGCCGGATGAGGGAAGCCCCCATGTTCGATAGCATGGCGGCGCGGTGTTCGCGCGTAACGCCGAGAGA
>JAHCLN010000102.1 GCA_026125215.1 Opitutaceae bacterium | reverse complement strand
TTGAGGTAACGGCGGGCGAGCACGGCCGGGGATTCGGCATTTTTGGCGGAGGCTTTCATGGACGGGTGAGACTGATTTTCTGGCGGACTTCCTTTTCCTGATAGTGACGGGCATCGGCGCCGGCCTGACCGGAAAGGGTGACGCCAGACGAAATCCTCAGCTTCAACCCGCCGCGGCCAGTTGCGCCACCAAAGGGTGATCCTTGTCCAGCTTGCTGACCGCCATGACGGTAAAACCGAGCACGCGGCCTTCCTCGTCCACCCGCTCCATGACGGCATCGTGATCCGTCTCCCGCAGGTAACCGGCCTTGTCGGAAAAACGGACTTCCAGAAAGTCGCCTTCCTTGTCGAACCAGACTTTTACGTTTTGGGCCATAGCTGCGTTCCTTTTTTTGGTTTGTTGGTAAGATACGCTGTCAGCACAAAACTGTCCAGCGCACTGTATTTGACCACCACGCAAAGCCATTTGTCACCCACGCGGGTGCCGAAGTAATACCGATAGTGCAGAGCTGCGGCGGTATCGGACAGCGACTGAACCACCAAGGAAGGCCGCCGCAGAGTGTCGGCAATCTCCTGCTCCAAACCGTTCATCTCCGGATGCTCACAAATATGCGCGCGACGCTCTGCCGTGAATCGGACAGCCCGACCCTGATAATCGGTCAGCGAACTCTGGTTGTGTGGTTCAGCCATGATACCGGGGGTAAATGGGTTGACCGGAGTTTGGTGGAACACCCCCGCGTTTGTCGAAACTGGAAAAGTCCTTTCGGGCTGGACACACCCGGCGAGAGAACCAGCGCAGGCGTGTTCGCCATCCGCCCGACCCAATTTGTCACCTATTGGGTTACAAACTGGCTTGGCCCGGCTCCGCTCAACCGCGGCGGGCGGCGTCGATCCGGGCGACGTCGATCTTGCCCATGGTCATCATCGCCTCGAAGACGCGCTTCGCCTCCGCGCCGCCGGCGGCCATCCCCTCGGTCAGCGTGCGCGGGGTGATCTGCCAGTTGACGCCCCACTTGTCCTTGCACCAGCCGCACTGGCTTTCCTGCCCGCCGTGGCCGACGATGGCGTTCCAGTAGCGGTCGGTCTCGGCCTGGTCCTCCGTGGCGACCTGGAAGGAAAACGCCTCGGTGTGCGGAAAGAGCGGCCCGCCGTTGAGCCCGAGGCACGGGATGCCGAGCACGGTGAACTCGACCGTGAGCACATCGCCCGCCTTGCCCATGGGATAGTCGCCCGGCGCCTTGTGCACGGCGGTCACCCGGCTGTCGGGAAACGTCCGCGCATAGAAGTTCGCCGCCTCCACGGCATCATGGTTATACCAAAGACAAACGATATTTTTCGGAGTTGGGGTTTTCATGGAGTTGGCGGTTGGGATAAAATTTTTAGGTCTCACGTTGGCGTTCACCGCGGCACCGGCAATCCGACAACGGAGAGGTGCACCATCATCTCAACGAACGAAAACGCGACCAGCGGACATCTGTCACAGGATGACTCTATGTTGTTCGCAACGAGCTGCCTGAATGCCCCCTTGCAAGGCACCACACCCTTGTGGCCATGGATAATCGTGGATTACGCCACTACGGATGTCAGGATTTCCGGGCGGTCTTCCCCAAAGCGCTCAATGATTTGTTGATCGCTGCCGCCCGCATCTTTTCATCGTGGATCGCAGTGTGGTCAAAATCGGGGTTCGCGGGATAGGCAACCGGCGGTGCGGCAGATGCACCGGGATTTGCCGCGGGAAAGGGCGGTGGCATGAGGGGCGCCCGCCGCGCCATTGTAAAATAGAGGATAGGGCCGATAAGCGGCACAAAGATAATAACCAAAACCCACGTCAGGCGGTCCTTATCATGCTGATGACGCAAGCAACTGATCAGTGCGCTGAGAAACAAAGCAAAAATACCCAGTGACAACGCCAGACTGAGGGAGATGAACAGTATGCCGCCGGCCATAAGTCCAGCCAATGCGTCCGTTGGGTTCATGGCCTTAAGTCTTCCTAAATCGCCGCGAATTACTCAAGTGCCGCTTCCAAGTCCCGCCTTCTCCGCGATAGCCTTGGCCAAGTCGGGAGCTTGGAGACGAGGGTTTCGGCGGTCATCGGCGATTTATTACTTCCATGGGGAAAGTTTGGGATGCTTTTTCCCCAGCCAGGCAACCACGGCTTCCCGGAGCTCGGCGGCGAACTCGCGCAGCTCTCTGGCCTCACTGGCGCTCACCTTGCCCGCGGCATCGTATTCGAGGCCGTTGCGCTTGGCACGGCAGGCGTCGAGGTAGTCGGCACGGTCCTGCCAATCCGGCCCAAGGATCTTCGGCAGGGCTGCGATGGTCAGGTAGTGCGCTTTCAGCTTTTCCGCCTTCCAACCCTCGGCCAGCAGGGCGATGGCGCAAAGCTGGAGCGCAGCGTTGTAGGCGATGTTGAACTGGCCGTCGGGCGACAGGTTCCGCCTGGAATCCTCCAAATCGCGATCCACGACGCCGAAGATCTTTGCGATCTGGTCGCGGGTCGGGGTGTGGGCCTTGAGCAGCTGGGCTTTAACCAAGTCGTTCAAGCTCATCAGCACCTCCTATGATGAACAGTTTCTCCTTGTCCGCGATGTCGAGCAACAGGGGATGCTTCTTCTTTCCTTTGACATACTCGACGGTCGTCATGGTGACAGGATTGATCTCCCGGCCGAGTTTTTCGCCGGCCCGGCGCAGGCCCGGCGCCACGGTGCGCAGGCTGGCATCGCCGATCACCAGCAGGTCAACGTCGCTCGCCGCCCGGGCGGCGCCGGCCGCCAGCGAGCCGAAGACAAATGCCACTTCGATTCCCTTCACGCCCTTGAGCGCATCGACCAGGACGTCGCGCAATCCGGATGTTTTGAGCACAAGCTGCTGGAGGTCGGGAAAGAGCGGATGGCTGGCATTGGCCCGGTAGTAGCGCCGGTTGCCGTCGCGCCGGCTCATGACAAGATCGGCCTTGGACAGTTTCTCCAGCTCTCCCTGCACGGTGCCCAGGCCCAGCCCGCTTTGTCGGGTCAGGTCGCGCAAATGCAGCTCGCGTGCGGCCTCGGCGAAGAGCAGGCGGAGCACCTCGGCACGGACTTGGGGGAAAAGCACGGGCAGCAAGCTCATGTTGTATGGTTATTCCTTACGTATGACCGGTTATTCCTGTCAATACAAGAACCCGAGCTGTTCGACGTAGTCGCCATCTTGTCCGCCATAGCCTCGGCGAAGGAGGAAGGACGTTGCAGTAGTTCCAAAGCTTGGAGACGAGGGTTTCGGCAGTCATTAGAATCGAGATTCGAGGGGCTGCTCGCGTTCCATTAGGGCGTCCAGCACGTCGGCTATACAATCGTGCGAAGTTCGACCACTAACATAAGTGAGAAGCTCTTCGATTTTCCCCGAATGATAAATGGATAAGCGAGGATTGAAAATACAGTAGTCGGTCCATGCGAACTGATGCGAACCAAGTCCTGCGACGAGATAGCACACAACCTGTCTAAGATCACCCGACTGAAGATTTCGATTCACCGCCTTTACTTCAAAAAGAGTAGAGGAACTGCAGAAGTCAGCTTCCATCTCGTCAAGAACGCCGGCACCTTTGATGCGCGGACGAAAAAAAATATCCCCACTTGTTGCGACCGTAGCAAAAAACACTTCGTAAACCCCAAGTAGAGCGTTTGCCTCTGCAACCTCAGCGTGTGAGGGCTTTGGAATTTGAGGTAACCCGAGGATTGCAGCCATTCTCTTCAGCGCTCGGAGGCAAGCTTTTGCCTCATCGGGGACACCAGCAGGCCTCACTCGATATCTCTCCTGCGCCATTTCGAATGCAAGCTCAGCGACCAAATCAAATCGATCTACATCTTTTCCCATCTTAACAGGCAGAACTGGTTGCCCGTCGGTCCCGACAAGGCGCTCTTTTTCAGAGTTGAGCTGGCGAATAAAAGTCGGGTTCAGCAACGGGAAATGCTGCTGCCAAAAGGAGTCGAAATGCTCAGCAAGTTGCTTTTCCGAGATCACAGAGGAACCTCCGATACTCGATTCGATCTCTCCTTATACCATTTCCGAATGGCATTCTCGTCGGAGAGAAAGGTGAATTTAGCGCGGTCTAACCAATGCCCGCCTTCATCGTTCATGTGATATGCTGCGACGATAAAAGCCTTTTTCTCCCATTTAGTGAGCGAGCCAAAACGCCGCAATATGTCAGATAGCCAATAGGTGGCTTTCCATTTCGCCATCACTAGAATGACCTCCTTACGAACAAGTGCCGAAGAACTTCGTTCGTAAAGCTCTATGAGGATTCGTTCTTTCTGAGCGCTTTGTCGCTGTCCATAGACCTGCAGGAGATAAGATAGATTGAGGTCGTTGGCCGTCAGATGAGAACCCTCTGATAGAAGCTGTGTGATGGTGGCGTCAGCTAAATCCTTCGTCTTCTCATCGATTTCGGAATAGAGACTGCGAATTAGCCTCATCACGTTTCCGAAAACAGGTGCCAGCGTTTCAAGATTGCTGGGCTTTAACAGTGAGGCAATCGCTTCGGCCCTTACGCCCGATGGCAACGCACGCACTGCCGCAATCGCCTGCTTGGTTAACCGGCGGGATCGAGGTAACTCAGCGGCTCCTCGAAAAAATCGACGCCATAGTCGGCCAGCACCCCGGCCAGTTCAGCGGCCTCCTCGCGGCTGAAAGGATCGGGCACCCCGCCCATGTGACCGTCCACCATGAGACCGAAACCCTCCCCGCCTTCGCGCCTCAGCGCCGCGAGCACCGCCGCCATCTTCCGGCGCAGCTCTTCGCCCCGGGGACCGGCGATGCCGCCGTCCGCCTGACGGAAAAACGGACCGATCTTGAGCGCGTCAAACCCCCGCGCGCGCAGGCGCGCCACCAAGGCCGGCACTTCCTCCACGTGCGGCGACGGGCCCAGGCTCGCATAGACCGGGATGCTCGCGGGCGCCGTTTCCCGCAGCAATTGCCAACAGGGTTTGCCGGCCGCCTGCCCCTCGATGTCCCAGAGCGCGTTCATGATGCCGCCCATCACGCTGACCGGCGCGCCGCTGCGCCCCCACCACACGCTCGAGTCCCACATGCGCCGCCAGAGCGGATCGCGCCGCAGGGGATCCCGGCCGATGAGCAACGGGGCGTAATAGTTCACCAGCGCCAGCGCCGCCTCGCCGCAAAACATGCCCATCAACGGCTCCCCGTGCCCGCACAGGCCTGCATCGGTTTCGACCCGCACCACCGCCGCGCCGATGCCGTCGCCCAGCGAGGTCGCGGAACTGCAGAGGTGGCAGGTGACGGCGGTGATCTTCATGGGGTGCGCAGCCGTTCCGGCGGGATTTCGTTGAGCAGCGCTTCACCCGCACGGTAGCGCCGCAGGTTTTGCCGCACGAGGTCTTTCTGCAACTCCAAGGCCACCGGCATCACGCCCGACATGTGCGGGGTGACCACGACCCCCGGGTGCGTCCAGAGCGGTGAATCCGCCGGCAGCGGTTCGGATTCAAAAACGTCGAGATAGGCCCGCGCAAGGCGCCCCTCGTCCAGGGCCGCCAACAATGCGGTCGTCTCGATCACGCCGCCGCGCGCGACGTTGAGGATGACGACGCCGGGTTTGGTCGCCGCCAGGGTCCGGGCGTTGAGCAGATGTCGCGTTTGCGGCGTAAGCGGCAGCGTGAGGATCACGAAATCGGCTTCGGGCAGGGCCGCGGTGAGTTCCTCCAACGCATAGATCCTTCGCGGCAGGGCTCCGGCGGGGTCGCCCATGTCGGCCTGCGCCACAAAACCCCGGTAAGGTTCGCGCCCGGCGCGCCGTTGCACCGCGTCCACCACGACCCCCAGCGCCGTGAGCAGCCGCGCCGTCTCACGCCCCACGCCGCCGTAACCCACGATGAGCGCACGCCGGCCCCGCAACGGGGGCGTCGCCATCGCGGCCCGGTCCGGCCAGGTGCGGCGGTGCTGCAGGACCGCAAACTCATCCCACCGCTTCACGTGCCGCAGCATCTGCCCCACGATGAACTCGGCCATGTGCCCCGCGCACAGTCCGGCGGCGTTCGAAACCCGCAATCCCGGCCGCAGCGCCAGGGGGTGACCGATGGCCTGGTTGTAGCCGGCCGACATCAGTTGGATCCACCGCAGTCCCGCCGTCGCCGCGTCCGCAGCGGGCATCGCGTCGGTGACCAATATCTCGGTGTCGGGCGCGAGGGCGGCGGCGATCTCGGCCGGCGTGTCGCCACAAACGCGCACGATCGCCTCGTCGAGCGGAAGCTGCCACGGCGCGGCGGCGCCGTGCGCGAGCAGGAGGTGGCAGGGTGGACAGGTCATGGAAAAAATCACCACCAGCCCGCGGCCCGGCCGCGCCAGTAGGTCGCCAGGAATGTCGCCGGCATCTCGCTGCTCAGCGTGCGCCCGTAGTGCTCCAGGCCGGGCCGCAGTTGCCGTCCGTCGGGATCGTGCATCCACTTGATGCGCACCTCGTCTGTGGCCTCCAGGATGCGCCGCGCGAGGGTGCGCGCCTCGTCGGCCGCGGGGCCGCCGTGCTCGGCGAGGATAACGCTCGTGGCCATGAACCTGGCCAGCGGCTCGAACCAGCGCACCTGCGAGGCGTAGGAGAGAAAGGGATCGCCGAAGAACCACTCCCCGCGCGGCAGTTGGGCCGTGAGCTGCGCCGGCCGCCACGCCCCGGGTGCGGGACCGGCGATGTAGTAGTAATACGGCAGGAAATCCTCGCCGAGGCCGTAGGGCCACAGCTCCCACCACCGGCGCAGCGTTGCCTGCAACTGTTCGCGCGGCAGCCAGTCCGGTTGCAGGCGGTGGATCCACTCGGCGGCGACGGCGACGAATTTGCAGAGGATCGTCTTCTCCCAGCAGAGGTGTTCGCCGGGTTGCAGCTGGCCGGCCACGAGCTTGTCGAACCGCCAGTCCACCGTCTCGCCCGCCGCAAACTGCCGGCGCCAGGCATCCAGCGAGGTTTCCTCCCGCCACCGGCCGCGGGCCAGAAACCACTCCGCCTCGCGCCGGTGCACCGGGTCGCCGCCAAGGGAGAACGCCACCAGATTGAGCAGCACGAACACGGCGTTGTAGGAATGCGGGTTCTCACGGTTGTCCCACACATGGTCGAAGTAGCGGATGGTGTAGTCGATGCCGCGCCAGTAATCGGCGAAGGCCACCTGCATCGCCGCGATGCGCGCCTGCACCTCCGGCGGCGCCAGCGGACGGTAGAGCAGCAGACCCCAGGTCGCGTCGAGGTATTGGTCCGCGCTGGTCTGGTCGGAGAGCCTGAACCCGTAGGGCTTGCCCATCCAGCCGGGCCGTCCGTCGGCCACGCCGAGTTCATAGATGAGCTCGAGCGAACGGAAGGCCCGCGCCGCCTCGGCGAGCGCCGCCGGGTCGCGGGTGGCCTCATACCGGTAGCATTGCGAGGCGAGGTAGAGCCCGGAGGTCGTGATGGAGTTCTCGTTGTTGAGCAACTCCCAGGGACCGGCGGGTTTGATGCGCCAGTGCTCCGCCTTCAACGCCGGCCGGCCGGCGAAATCCGCCGCCGTGAAGGGTCGCACCCGCCCGCCGTCGATGGCCATCAGCGAATACATGATGCCCGACTCATGAAAGGCGGTGCGCTCGTAGAAGGCCTGCAGCCGGGCCGCCTTTTCGGCGAGCGGCAGGCCGTGGAGGGCGGGCAGCGCGGTCATGGGGCGACGCACACCCATGCCGGAGGCGGCCGGCATGGCAAGCCCCGACACCGCGCTTGCCGCGCCGGGAGAATCACCCTTACTCGGACCAGATCATGCCCACCACCGTCTTCACCATCGCCAACCAGAAGGGTGGCGTCGGCAAAACCACCACCGCCGTCAACCTCGCCGCCGCCCTCGCCGAACAGAAGATCCACACCCTGCTGATCGACCTCGACCCCCAGGCCAACGCCACCAGCGCCGTCGGCGTCGAGAAACAGGAAGGTCGCAGCCTCTACGGCCCGCTCCGCGGCGAAGGCTCCGCGCTGGAAATGATCACCCCGACCGCCATCGAGCATCTCGCCCTGATTCCTTCCGAGGAGGACCTGGCCGCCGCCGAGATCGAGCTCGCCCAGACGGAAAACTACCTCATGAAGCTGCGCGCGGTGCTGCAGCCGCTGCGCGACAGCAACGGCTACCGCGCCATCATCATCGACTGCCCCCCCGCCCTCGGCATGCTCTCGATGAACAGCCTCGCCGCCGCCGACTACCTGCTCATCACGCTGCAGTGCGAATACATGGCCCTCGAGGGGCTCGGGCAGATCCTCCGCAACGTCGAGCGGCTCAAGACGGCCAACATCAACGCCGGCCTCGAGCTCGGCGGCGTGGTGATGACGATGTTCGACATCCGCACCAGGCTCTCCCGCCAGGTGGTGGACGAGGTGAAACAGCACCTGCCCGACAAAATCTTCGAAACCGTCATCCCCCGCACGGTGCGCCTGAGCGAGGCGCCGAGCTTCGGGCAGACGATCTTCGCCTACGATCCGCTGAGCCCCGGCGCCACCGCCTACCGGAACCTCGCCAAGGAGGTCATCGGCCGCTTCGGGCTGAAGTGAGCCGCCGGCCCGCCCCCGAAACCATGTTCCCCGTCCTAGCCAAATACCGGCAGGCCTTCCTCATCGGGCTGCAAAGCAACCTCGTTTACCGCTGGAACTTCGCCCTGCGCGGTTTCTTCTCCCTCTTCCACCTCGTGGTGGTCTTCATCCTGTGGAGCGCGGCCTACGAAGGGCAGACGACCATCGGCGGCTTCGACCTCGCGCAGACCATGACCTACTTCGTCGTGCTGCTGATGATGCAGTTCTTCATCGGCGCCTTCAACGAGGACTACCAGATCAGCGAGGAGATCCGCAACGGGCTCATCAACCAGTTCCTGCTCAAGCCGGTGAACTACTTCCTCTACCGGTTCAGCATCTTCCTCGCCGCCCGGCTGGTGTCCGGCCTGCTCATCCTCATCCCGCTCGCGGTCGCCTACCCCTTCCTGCACGACTATCTGAGCCTCCCCGACGAGGCGTGGCGCCTCGGGCTCGGGCTCCCCGCGATGCTGCTCGCGGCGCTCATCCAGTTCAGCATCGCCTACTGCTTCGGGCTGCTGACCTTCTGGTTTTTGGAAATCCAGGGCTTCGTGATCCTCTCGCTGGCGGTCGAGTCGGTCCTCGGCGGGCAGATTTTCCCGCTCGACCTGATGCCGGACTGGGTCTTCCGCCTCGCGCAATACCTGCCGTTCTACTACCAGATGTATTTCCCGGTCGCGATCTTCACCGGCCGGATCGACCAGGCGCTGGCCGTGCAGGGGCTGGGCATCCAGCTCGGCTGGGTGGCGCTCCTGCTGGTCTTCAACCATTTCCTCTGGACCCGCGGCCTGCGCCGCCACACCGCCGTGGGGGGATGAGGAAATTTTCGATTTTGGATTTTTGATTTTCGACCCCCGATCCGGCCCGCACCACCAATCCGTCACCCCCTGCCATCAATCCAAAATCGAGAATCGAAAGTCGAAAATTTCCATGCTTCACCACCTGCAAATCTGGCTGGCCAGCGCGCGCTACTCGGTCACGCGCACGCTGATGTTCCGGTTCGATTTCTTCCTGTGGGCGACGGTCGAGCTCGTGTGGATGGGCGTGAACCTGCTGCTCATCTCGGTCATCTACGGCCACACCGACAGCATCGCCGGCTGGTCGAAATACGAGATGATGCTCCTGGTCGGCACCGCCATGCTCATCCAGCGGCTGCTCTTCGGCTTCTTCTGGAGCAGCCTCTTCGACACGGCGCGCAACATCCGCTCGGGCCACTTCGACTTCTTCCTGGCCCAGCCGGGCAACGTGATGTTCATGACGACGACGCGGAAGCTCGACCTCGACAGCCTGGTGAACACCTTCGTGGCCGCGGGCGTGGTGATCTACGCCGCGGTGCAGCTGGGGCTGCAGCCGGGCCCGGGCGACATCCTGCTCTACCTGCTGATGATCGGCTGCGGCCTGCTCATCCATTACAGCGCGCTGGTGCTGACCATCTCGCTCGCCTTCTGGATCACCAACGCCCAGGGGCTGGAAGGCAGCTACTTCACGCTCTTCGAATTCTCCCGCCTGCCGCGGCAGGCCTTCAAGGGCGCGGCCAACGTCATCTTCGTCTGGGCCCTGCCCGCCGTCATCGTGAGCAACATTCCGGCGCACACGCTGCTGCACGGTTTCGAGCCGCGCTACGCCCTGTGGCTGTTTGGCGCAACCGTCGCCTGGTTCGCCCTCGCCTGCACCGTCTTCAACCGCGGCCTCCGCCGTTACTCCAGCGCCAGCTCATGAGCGACATCCTCCGGTCCCTGCAGGCCCGCCTCGGCCACACCTTCCGGAATCCCGCGCTGCTGGAAACGGCCCTCACGCATTCCTCGCGCGTGAACGAGCCCGGGGATGCGGCCGACTCCAACCAGCGGCTGGAGTTTCTCGGCGACGCCGTGCTCTCGCTCATCCTCGCCGAGACGCTGTTCCAAGCCTTCCCCGCCGAGCGTGAGGGCGGGCTTTCCCAGCGCCGCGCCATGCTCAGCCGCGGTGGTTTCCTCGCCCGCCTCGCCCGCGAGCTCAACCTCGGCGCCGCCCTGCGCCTCGGCGTCTCCGAGGAGCAGACCGGCGGCCGCGACCGCGATTCCAACCTGGAGGACGCCTTCGAGGCCCTCGTCGGCGCCCTCTACCTCGACGCCGGACCCGAAACCACCCGCCGGGTCGTGCTGGCCCTCTACGGTCCCCTCGCCGACCGCCTCGCCTCCACCACGCCCGCCGACAATCCCAAGGGCCGGCTGCAGGAGCTCGTGCAGCCCAAACTCGGCAACGACGCCCTGCGCTACGTGACCGTGCACAGCAGCGGCCAGGATCATGCCCGCGAATACGCCGCCGAGGTATTTCTCCAGGACCGGCTCCTCGGCGCCGGCCGCGGACCCTCAAAGAAGCTCGCCGAGGAAGCCGCCGCCCGCGCCGCGCTGGCGACTTTCCGCCCGGAAGACTCCGCCTGAGCGGGCCGGCGGTTGACCCCAAGCCCGGGGTTGTGCTCCCGGGTTTCCTCGCTTCCCTGTTCAGCCCCGTCATGTCCGCCCCCGCCCAACCCGTCCGCTGCAAGCACACCGGCGTCTGCCCGCCGGCGCGGGGCTGGGTGCTGGCCGAACTGCTCCGCCGGCAGGCGGCCCCGGTCTGGCTGGTCGTCGCGGGCGAGCTCAAGACCGCCGAGCAAATCGCGGAAGACATCGGGCTCGCCCATGGCGGCGGTCCGGCGCCGACCGTCCTGGTCTTCCCCGAATCCATCGCCGACAGCCGCGACATGCGCGAGGCCTTTGCCGCGTCGAGCGACCGGCTGACGGTGCTGAGCAAACTGCGTCCCCTGCGGCGCGGCACCTCCGTGCCGGGCACCGTCGTGGTCGTCACCACCCCGGCCGCACTCCTGCAACCCGTGCCGG
>JAHCLN010000101.1 GCA_026125215.1 Opitutaceae bacterium | reverse complement strand
CAGGATGCCGCCACCGGTGGCGTTGACCACGCCGACGAAGACGGCCGCGGTGGGGCCGAGCCCGGCGAGGAGCGATTTCTGCACGCCGAAGCAGGCGTAGGCGCCAAGCCCCAGGGCATCCACGAGGGCGATCAGCCGGTGGAAACGGTTCACGCGTTCGCCCAACACCAGACCCAGCAGGGCCGCCGCGCCGATGACGTAGAGATAGCGCGGATCTGTCAGCAACGGCGTGATGCCCTGCTGCAGGAAAAGGCCGTCGCGGATGAGGCCGCCCCCGATGCCCGACACGATGGCGAGCGAAAGCAGACCCACCACGTCGTGGCCGCGCTTGATCGCCGCCAGCGCGCCGGTGAGCGCGAAGGCAAAGGTCGCGGCGAGGTCGAACCAGATGGGCAGCTGGAAGGCGGCGGGCGCGGCGTTCATGCGGTCGGCTCCGGCGGCGGAAACAGCTCCGTCCACAACGGGAAAATGTAGTCGGAACCCAGCGGTTGCAGATCCTGCTCCAGCCAGGCGACCGTCTCCTTGCCGCCCGCCCAGCCGCGGTAGCCTTCGGCGGCCTTGAACCGCAGGTCGCTCACCCCGACGGCCATGCGCCGCGCGATGTCGCGGCCACCGGCATCGTCGCGCCACTCGCCGAGCACCTTCAAGGTGGCGGCGGTGCCTAGGTGGATCATCACGCCCTCAAACGCGTAGGTCAGGCTCGTGCGGAGGCCGAACCAGTCCGTGCCTTCGAATTCTGCGCACATGCCCATCCGTCCCTCCCACGGCGAGACGGTCGCGGCGCTCGCCCGCTGCAGCAGGCGCGAGCGGTTGTCGCCGTGCACGATGATCTCGGTGCGCACGGCCTTGCAGAACTGGCGGTCCGCCTGCGTGCGGTAAAGCGCCCAGGGGTTGGCCAGCCCGTGGCCAAGGTAGGTGAAATCCTGCCGCACCCCGCGGCCGTGGCCGGTAATGCCGTCGCGATGCACGGGGCCCGTCCCGCCCGGCAGATGGTGCGCGCCGCCGTGCTCAAGCAGGCCGCCGATGGCGGGCGTGTGCCGCCAGCAGCGGCTGATGTTGCGGAGCCCGAGCGTCTCCAGCCTCGCGGTGAACGGCGCGAAGGCGAAGCCGCGGAAAAAAGCGTTCAGCTCCGCCGGCTCGAAGTAGAGCGCGGCGGCGACCATCACGTCCACGTAGCCCTCGGTGATGTTCGGATTCCAGCTCTTGTGGTTCGGCGAGACCCCGTCGAGCAGCACATGGTAGTCGTTGGCATCGCCGAGCGTGAAATGCCCGGCGACGGCCAGCGCCTGCATGATCACATCGGCGCGGCCGCGTTCGGCATCGGTCAGCTGCGTCCACACCGCAAAGGTGCGCTTCGCCAGCAGAAGGGTCTGCGCGGCGGCATTGTGCGACCAGCCGCCGAGCCCGCCCTGGGCCTCGGGCTCGCGCGTGTGGCCTTCCGCATCGGGCGCGGCACCGCCGAGCCAGGTGCGCAGTTTCCCGACGACCAGGCCGGCGAGCGGCCGGCCGGCCACGACCCGGGCCGGTTCCGCATGGGCCGCAAGCGCGAGCAGGTGCAGCGCAAAGGTCGGCGGCAGCTCGCGGTAACGCTGGCCGGGAATGAACTTCCAACGCGGCGGCGGTTCGGCGGCCGCCCGGTGCAGGAGCGCTTCGGCAAACATCGTCAGTAGGTCGTGAACAGGGCCTGCAGGGCGGCGGGGTCGCGGGTGCGGGTGAGCCCGAGCATGAGCAGCACGCGCGCTTTCTGGGGATTGAGCTCCTCCGCGGCGATGAAACCGGCC
Source organism: Opitutaceae bacterium (assembly GCA_026125215.1). Taxonomy (GTDB): domain Bacteria; phylum Verrucomicrobiota; class Verrucomicrobiia; order Opitutales; family Opitutaceae; genus UBA2377. The sequence continues at coordinate 9,676 of JAHCLN010000101.1, read as the reverse complement.
GCACTGTCGTCCACCTCGATGTCGCGCTCGACCACGCCGCCGCCGGTGCGGGAGCTGCGCACGACGGCCACGCCGGCGCGCACCGCCTCGCGGCCGGCGGCCAGGGCGGACGCGGCCAGGTTGCCGTTGCCCACGCCGGCGATCACCAGACCCTGCGCGCCGGCGCGCACCGCCGCATCGATCAGCGTCCGGCCCATGCCGGCGTGCGCATGGATGATCTCGACCGGCGGCAACGCGCCCGGCGGCGCGGCGGCAAATTCGCTCCCCGCGGTGTGCCGGCGCGGCGCGGGGCCGAACCAGTGCACGCGGCCGGTGTTTACCAGCCCGGCGAGACCGCGGTTGGGCGAGCGGAAGGTCGCAAGCTGCGTGGTGTTGGTTTTCGCGATCTCGCGGGCAAAATGGATCTCGTCGTTGGCGACGACCAGCACGCCGCGACCGGCGGCGGCCGGATGCACCGCGGCCGCCACGGCATTGTAGAGGTTCATCGGGCCGTCGGCGCTGATCGCCGTCGCCGGCCGCATCGCGCCGACGAGCACGACGGGCTTGGCGGTGCGGAGCACGAGGTTCAGGAAATAGGCCGTCTCCTCCATCGTGTCGGTGCCATGCGTGATGACGGCGCCGGTGACCGCGGGCTCGTCGAGCGCGGCCTGCGTCCGGGCGGCCAGTTGCCGCCAGACCTGCTCGTCCATGTCCTGGCTGGCGATGCCCGCCACCTGCTCCGTCGTGATGCGGGCGAGCCCGGCCAGCTGCGGCACCGCCGCCACGAGGGCCTCCGCCGTCAGCGTGGCGGCGGCATAGCTGCGGCCGCCGGTGTGCGCCCCGGCGATGGTGCCGCCGGTGGCCAGCAGATGGATGCGGGGAAGTGACGCCGGCGAACTCATGGGGTTGAGCATCATGGTGGCGGATTCCGGCGCGATGAAAATAGCGAAGATGCCGCACTCTGCGCTGGTCGGACCCGCATTTACCGCCCATAAACGGCGCGAATTTTTCCCCAACCATGAGCCAAACCCCCGAACGCGAATTCAAACTCGGCCTCATCGGCCTCGACACCTCGCACGTGATCGTCTTCAGCGAGGAGTTCAACAACCCGAACGCCAAGCACCACCTGGAGGGCGCCAAGGTCGTCGCCGCGTGGCCCGGCGGCTCGCACGACCTCGAGTCGAGCTTCGGCCGCGTGCCCGGCTACACCAAGGACCTGCGCGAAAAATACGGCGTGCAGATCATGGACTCCATCGAGGCGGTCGTCGCCGCCAGCGACGCCATCCTGCACACCTCGCTCGACGGCCGCGTGCACCTCGAGCAGTTCCAGCGCATCGCCGCTGCCGGCCCCGGCAAGCCCGTGTTCGTGGACAAGCCCTTCGCCCTGCGCACGGCCGACGCCCGCGCCATTTTCGCCATCGCAAAAAAATTCGGCTGCCCCGTCTTCACCTCCTCCTCGCTGCGTTTCACCGGCGCGCTCACCCGCGTCGTCACGCCCGAGACCAAGCCCACCGTGAAAGGCGCGCAGTTCCACGGCCCCGCGGCCTTCGAGCCCACCAACCCGGGCTTCTACTGGTATGGCATCCACCCGATCGAGATGCTCTACACCACCATGGGCACCGGCTGCCGGAGCGTGCGCTGCACGGGCAACGACACCTTCGACCTCATCACCGGCGTCTGGGCCGACGGCCGCATCGGCTCGGTGCACTGCAACCGCACCGGCAACTACGAATACCACGGCCTCGTGCATTTCGAGAAAACCACGGCCCACGTGAACGTGCAGACCGAGGAAAAGGGCTTCTTCGCCTGCCTCGCGGAGGCCGTGCTCGAATTCCTCCGCACCCGCCGGCCGCCCGTCCCCGCCGAGGAAAGCATCGAACTCATCCGCTTCATCGAGGCCGCCAACGAATCCCGCGCCAACGACGGCCGCGAGGTCCTGCTCTGATTGATTGCTGGTAGGGCTCGACCTCCGGGCGGGCCGCTCGGAGATCGGCCCCTACCTGTTCGTCTTCGTCATGAAAATCATCCGCCAAGCCGGGAAAATCGCCTTCACCGGCGGACCCTTCCGCATCGGCCCGGGCGCGCCCGCGCTGAAGATCGACGGCCGGCCCCTCCGCCTCCGGGCGACCAGCCAAACCCCACGCGCCGCCATCTGGCGCGGCGGACCGGTCGAGCTGGTGCAGACTTTCCGGCAGGAAACCAAGCGCCGCCTCCGCGTCACCTGCGTGCTGCGCCATCGCGGTGACCGCGCCGTCACGCTCAATCACGTAACGCTTTTCACCAGTCCCAAGCTCGACCTTGGCCGGGCGGCGGCCGAAGTGCGCATCCTGGAGCAAAACGCCTACTGCGGCCGCATCCGCACCCCGCGCCAGATGGCCACGGGCAGCGACGGACTGAAGGCCCTCGACGGCACGGCCGGCGCGTTCGTCAGCCACAACCACACCGTCCTTTACTGTCCCGCCGCGCGCGCCGCGCTGCTCCTCGGGTTCGAGACCGTGGACCGCTGGCTGCCGCAGATCAGCGCGCGCATGTTTGCGGTGGCCGGCCGCGACGCCAGCGTGATGGACAACGTGGACGGCGCCGTGAGCAAGTCCGCCGCGGCCACCGCCGGCCCGTCGGCACGCGTGCCGGCCTTCCGCGAATTTCGGATCGAGTTCGACGGCGGCGACTACCGGCTGGATCCCGGCGAGACGCTCGCGCTGGGCGAATTCGTGCTGGAGACCGGTCCCGATCCGCTGGCGTTGCTCGACGCCCACGGCCGCCGCCTCAAGGTCCGCAACCGTTTTCCCGACCCCATCGGACCGCTCGCCAACTGGTGCAGCTGGTATCCCTACCGGCTCGGCGTCAGCGAAACCAACGTCCTCGCCACCGCCCGCGCCGCCCGCGCCCGCAATCTCCACCGGCTCGGCCTGCGTTTCATCCAGGTGGACCTCGGCTGGGAGCGGGACAACATCCCGACCTTCTTCGAGGAAAACGAACGGTTCGCACGCGGCCTCGGCGGGCTCAGCGGCGAACTGCGGCGCGAAGGCTTCGATCTCGGCGTCTGGGTGGGGGTGCTCTGCATCGCCGAGAACCATCCGGTCGCCCGCGAACATCCCGAATGGCTGCTGCGCGGCCCCGAAGGCAAACCGCACAACAACTACAACTGGTTCTGGGAACCATTCTGTCCGATCTACGCACTCGATGTCTCGCACCCCGGCGCGCAGCAGTGGCTGCGGGAGAACTTCACCCGGCTCGCCGAAAAAGGCGTGCGCTTCGTGAAGTGGGACTTCGCCGGCGTCGTCACCGGCGCGGACCTCCGCGGCCGGCACAACCCGAAGCTCGTCAACACCCGGGCGCGCGAGGCCGTGCGCACCGCCTTCCGCATCGCCCACGAGGCGCTCGAATCCACCGGCGAAAAGGCCGTGATGATCGACTGCTCCGGCACCGACCTCGCCGCCGCGGGCATCGCCGAGATCAACTACGCAAACATGGACACCGGCAACGCCGGGCTCGGCTGGCGGCACCTGCGCGAGGTTTACACCTCCTACGCCTGCCATCTGTTCAAGCACCACTTCGCCCTGCTCCAGCCCTCCTGCCTGGTGACCGGGCTGCCCGGCACGCTGGAGGAAGCGCGGATCCGCGCCACGATCACCTTCATGGGCGCGGGCCATGTGGACCTCGGCGACGATCTCACCAACCTGCCGGAGGACCGCTGGGCGGTGCTGCTCGCCACCTTGCCGCCGAACGACCGGCCGGCCACGCCGGTGGATCTGTTTCAGCCGGTGAAGACCGGCACGCTGCCCTACCTCCAGCTCATCAAGGCCAAGGAAAAATCCGCCAAGGGCTCCGCCGCCGCGGACCACGCCGCCGCCATTCCGCCGCCCGTCGAGGGCGGACCGGCCGGCGCCTGCGTGTGGTCGCTGCCGATGCAGGCCGCCTGGGACGAATGGCACCTGGTCGCCTTCTTCAACTGGACCGAGCCGCCCGTGGAAGCCGGCTCGGGCGTCAGTCTCGCGCGCCGCTTTCAGGTGGAGTTTGCGCGGCTCGGCCTGCCCAAGCGCGCCCGCTACTGGGCTTGGGAATTCTGGTCGGGCCAGTTCCTCGGCGAGGTGCCCCGCGTGCTGCAGCCGGCGGGCACCTACCGCCACCCCGGGGATTTTTCCCATCCCATCCTTGAGTCGGGCCCGGGCGTGCTCGACCTCGGCTTCCACGGGCCGGCCGTAAAACTCGTCGTCCTGCGCCGGCCCCGCCCGCATCCGTGGCCGCTCGGCACGAGCTTCCACCAGAGCGGCGGCCGTGAACTCAACGCTGTGCGTTGGAACGCCAAGACCCGCACCCTTTCCGGCCAGCTGCACCGTCCCGCCGGCGAAAGCGGCTTCATCATGATCGCCTGCCCCGGCCCCGACGGCCCGGTCGCCCGCAAGCTGCCGCTGGTCGCCACGGGCGATGCCACCGCGTGGTCGTTCCAAGTCTGACCCGCGCTAGGGTGTTTCGCGCCGCCGCCATTGCCCGGGTGTCAGGCCCGTCACGGCCTTGAACTGGCGGTGGAAAAAATAGACATCCGTGTAACCGAGGGTCGCCGCGATCTGCTTCAGGCTCAGGGGCGACTCCCGCATCAGGTGGCGCGCACGTTCGATGCGCGCGCGGATCACAAAAGCCTGCGGGCTCCGGCCGGTTTGCTCCTTGATCCGCCGCGCGACCTGCGAGGCCGACAATCCGGCCTGCGCGGCAAGCTCCGGCACCGTCCACGGCCGGCCGGGGTCTTCCTTCACGGCAAGGAGCACGGCGGCGAGCTTGGGGTCGCTGCGGGCCGGATGCACCCGGCCCGCCTCATGCAGCTGGAGCAACAACAGGCGCAGCGCGAGGTCGCACCGCAACTTCCCGGCCGCCGTGCCGGCGGCATACCCGGCCACCACTTCGCGGGCCAGCGGCTCGAAGGTTGCCAGATCGCCGATCAGCACGGGCGCCGCCGGCAACGCAAGGGAAGCGCCGTCCAGCCGCCGACCGTTCGCGCCGATGAAGTCCGCATGCAGGTGAAACACCCGCAGCGGCCGGCGCGGATCATGCGTCGCCCCCAAGGCCGCGCCCGGCGGCAGCAGCAGACAGGCCCCGGGCGCGAGCGCGATTTCCCGGTCGCCCAGCACAGCCCGGCCCACCCCGTCCAGCACGCACCAGAGCAGAAAATCCTCCAGCCGGTAGGGGCGCAGCTCCCACACCGCCTCGCAGCGGGTGATGCCCACCGGCGGGGCCGGGCGGACCTTGCCGGCTGCGACCACGCGATCCAGCGATTCCATGGTATGCGCGATAAATGCAAAACTCGGCTTCATTCGTCCATTTAATAATCCGGCCATTTTGCTAGAGTGTGCGCAGTGAACACAAAGACCCCGAACATTTACCCCACCCTGCCGGAGCGGCCCGACGCCGACATGATCGCGCGCTACCGTGAGGACGGCTACCTCGCTTTTCTCAGCGCCCTCACGCCCGACGAGGTGCGCCAGGCCTCGGAAGGCATCAACGCGCTCGTGCACAAATACGCGTTCAACGAGGAGCTCACCGAGCACGTTTACAAGGGTTCGGGCCAAAAGATGAAGAACGGCCGCGGCATGCTGTTCAAAAGCCGCACCTCGGACTTCCATTTCCAGGTCGAGGGCGACTACGAGGCGCGGCCCGACCGGCTCGACGAGCTGGCGGACAACATCCGCAAGTTCCAATCCTACGACCGGGAGCTGCCGATCTACGACTACATCTCCCACCAGCATCCGAAGCTGCGCGCCCTGCTCGGCGCCGTGCTCGGCGAGAATTATGCGCCCTACTCCAGCATGGCGCTGTGCAAGCCCGCCGGCATCGGCGCGGAAAAGCCCTGGCACCAGGATCTCGCCTATTTCTCAGTCAACCGCTTCGACGGCGTCGCCGGCGTGTGGATCGCGCTGGATCACGCCAAGGTGGAAAACGGCTGCATGCACGTCATCCCCGGTGGCCACCGCGCCGGCCCGCGGTCGCATTATTGGTCGAAGGTGGACTGCGAGATCACCACGGCGGAGGTCAACCCGGCCGAGGCGGTGCCCATCGAGCTGCCGCCCGGCGGCCTGATGATCTTTGACGGCCTGCTCCCGCACGAGACTCCGCCCAACCGTTCCAACCTCCGCCGCCGCGCGCTGCAGTTCCACTACCGCAGCGCCGCGACCGAGGTCGTGCCGCGCGAGGAGCACAAGCGCAAGTTCACCGGCCCCGAAGGGATCTTCGTCGGCTGCGACTATTCGAAGCTGGAAACCGTCCAGTGAGCTAGGGCTGCTTAATTGGCAATACGGTCATCACACTCTGGCGCGGTAGCGCCGGTAGGGTCCGCTCTCCGAGCGGACCGCGGCCAGCCCTGCCTTTTCACGGCCATGATATTTCTTAAGCTGCCCTGGCTCGCACGCCCGCAAGCGGGCTGCCTGCCCTTGCATCACACGCTCCGGGCGACAACGCGCAGGGCGGCGGCGGCACGCGGATCGGGCGCGTAACCCAACCCCGGAGCGGTCGGCAAGACCAGCTCATCGCGCCGCGGCTTCAGCGCATCCCCAAAAAGGCTGTCGGCGAGGAACTGCGGGCCGTTGAGTGCGCAGGGCCGGCGGATGCCGGTCCAGGCAAAGAGATGCACCGCGCCCAGCAGCGAGAAATCCGGGTCGGTGAGGCCCGAGCCGAGCACCATCAGGCTGCGGTCACGGAGCTGGTTCACGATCTGCACAGAGGGCCAAAGCCCGGCATTGCGCGCGGGTTTCATCGCGATGCCGTCGAGCATGTCGAGCGCGATGAACTCCGCCGCCACCTCCGGACCGACGATACCCTCGTCCATCAGCACCGGGAGCGCGCCCTGCTTTTTCAGCGCCTGGTAGCCGCGGATCTGCGTCGGCGGCAGGGGCGATTCGAAAACATCCACGCCGGCGTCGCGGAGCTTCGGCGCGATGGCGAGCGCCTCTTCCGGCGTGTAGCCGGTGTTCGCATCGGCCCAGAGAAAACCGTCGGGCGCAAAGGCGCGCACCTTGCGCGCCAGCTCCAGATCGTAGGCGGCGGTCTGCGGTGCGCCGACCTTGATGTTGAAATTGCGGTAGCCGCGCGCGCGGCCTTCCGCGAGCTGGCGCTCGACCGTTTCCATCTTCGGCGATGCGACCGTCCAACTGAGCGTGAGCGTGTCGCCCGTGGCCGCGGGTCCGTCGAAGAGCTTCCACGCCGGCACCCCGCGTTGTTTCCCCACCAGGTCGTGGCAGGCGAGGTCGAGCGCCGCCTTGCACAGCGGCTGGCCGACGGAGAACGCCGGCCGAATGGCGGTGTTCATCGCGGCATGCAAACCGGCGAAATCCGCAGGGTCGCGCCCGAGCACGACCTCCGCGAGGTAGTGCTCCAGCGTGGTGAGCACGCTCTCGACCGTCTCGTAGGTCCACGTCGGCACGGGCACCGACTGCCCCCAGCCCTCCACGCCGTTTTCATCCGTCAAACGCACCAGCACGGACGGCCGCGTGACGCGGCCGTCGGGGCCGGGCTTGAAGAACTTGAACTCGCCGGCGACGGCGTAGTCGAAGCGGCCGATCTCGATTTTTACAATGCGGCTCATGGCTAGGAAATTGGCCGCGGAGCCACCAGGACGCGGCGGCGATGAACCGTGCTTGGCGTCTCCGTGACTCCGTGGCCGGGCTTAGGCATGAGGATTGAGCGCCGGGTTGCGTTGGTAGCGTTCGTAAACCTCGCGGATGTAATCGATGGAGCGTTTCGCGGTGAGCCAGGCATCGCCGCCGAGGTCGTAGGCCTGTGAGACAATCGGGCCGCTGTAACCGCGGGCCCACACGAGGCCGAGCGCGGCGGCGAGGTCGATGTTGCCGTCGTCGAGCGGCCGCGTGCGGAAGGGCTCGGCGGGCTTCGGCCAGCCGTTGAGCAGCGCGAAGTAGCCGAGCCGCTCCATGCCGGGCTGTGCCATCACCTCATGGAGGTCGGGCACGCCGAGATGGAAGTGCGCGTGGAACATCGCGATGCCGGGCCGGATGACCTTCGCGCCGCTGTCGTTAATCGCGCGCAGCTCTGCCGCCGGCGTGTCGATCATGAACCAGACGTGGTTGTAGAGATTCCCGGTGAGTCCGCGCCGCGCGACATGCTCGTCCACCGCGCGCAGCATGCGGGCGGTGCGCTCCCAGTGGCGGGCGGCGGCCTTGGCGGAACCGGCCTCGCGGTAGTCGGGCGTGGACTGCCCGGCGGGGTTGCTGGCGATGGTGAAGTTGACGAAGGCCCGCGGATCGATTGCCGCAAGCCGGTCGATCATGCGCTTCGCCCGCTCCACCTGCGCGTCGAAGATGCCTTCCTCGTCGTCGTTGATGCCCTTTGCCACAATATACATGCCGGCGCGCTTGAGGCCGCTGGCCTTGAAGGCCGCCGTCATCTCGCCCCAGGTCTTGTCGTCCTCGGGCTCGGTCGGGTGAAACTCATACCCGTCGTAGCCGGTGTCGGCGGCGATGGCCAGGCGCGTGCGCACCGGGTAATGCCGCCGGTGCATCACGAAGTGATTGTTGAAGAGAATGAGTTCGTTCGGCAGGGGCATGACGGATCAATCAGTCGGCGATGTGCACGGCCTGCCGGGTGCGAGCGGAGGCCAGCAGCGCGTCGAAGACGGCGTGGATGTGCAGGTTGTGGTCGAGGGTGTTGGATGGCGCGCGGTTCTCGCGGATCGCGGCCGCGAGGTCATAGTGCGAAAAGGTCAGGGTCTCGTCCCAGACCGGGGCCGCGTCGGGCAGCACGGTTTCCTTGAGGTCGGCCGCGCCCTCGTAGGCGTAATGGTGCAACGACTGCTTGGCGCCCATCGGCAGAAAGCACAGGTCGAGACCGGCCTTGCGGCCGCGGATTTCCACGTTGTGGCGCATCGGCCCGTGCTCGGCGGCGCGGCGCTCCCAGTGGATCGTCAACCCGCCGTCGCAGATGATCTCGGCCGCCAGCCGGCCGTCCACATCGAGGCAGGGCGGCACGCGCTCCGCCGTGAGCGGAAAATAATTGCCGAGCGTGCCGAAGACCACACGCGGCCGGAAACGTTCGCCGAGCAGGAAGCTGATCCAGTCGAGATCGTAGGGACCCCAGTCGAAGGAGATGCCGCCGCCGTTCTTCGCCGGTTCATTGCGCCACGCCGGAAACTTCGTGCCGATGGCATAGCCGCCGGTGACCTGCTCGAAGTGCAGGCGGTAAACCTCGCCGAGTTCGCCGCCGGCGATCGCAGCGCGGGCGCGGCGCGCCGTGCCGGAGTTGTGGTAGCGGGAGGAGCAGCAGGTGACCTTGAGATGCGGCACGGTGCGGTTGACCGCCATGATGTCGCGCACCTCCTGCCGGGTGAGCACGAAGGGTTTTTCGCACAGCACGTGCTTCCCGGCGCGCAGGGCGTCGATGGTCATCGGCTTGTGCAGAAACGGCGGCGTCGCGATGTAAACCGCCTCGACCTCCGGGTCCGCGAGCAACTGGTGGTAGTCGGTGTGAATCTTCGTCACGCCGGCGGCTGCGCCGAGTTTTTTGGCCGCCTCGGGGTTGACGTCGGCCACCGCCACCACGACGACCGCGCCGCCGGGTTTGAGTTTGGACACAATCAGGCTGGCGATGACACCGGCACCAATGATGCCGAAGCGAACAGGTTGCATGAGGTATGGATTGGGTTGGGGAAAGGAGAACGGACAGAGCTATTCAGCCCCGGCGCGTCGTCTCCAGTGAA
>JAHCLN010000100.1 GCA_026125215.1 Opitutaceae bacterium | reverse complement strand
CTGCCGCCCCCCGTCATCACCGCATCGTCCATCACCCGGCCCCGCCGCGGGCCGAACCCCGCCGTGAATCCGCGCGCGGCCCGGATCGCCCCGGCTGGCACCGCCCGGAAGACCGCTCCCCGCGCCGGACCGAGCACACCGGCTCACGCCCCGCCCGGCGGGAAACCGCCCACGCATCCACCGGCCGTTCCCCGGAAACCCGTGATTCTGTGCGCTCGCACCGCCGCGAAAACCATCAAACGCAGGACAGAACCTTCAACCGGGAGAACCGTGAACGTTCCCGCCCCCCGCAGGCGGCGGCCAACCATGCTCGTCCCGCACCCCGCCACGTCGAATCCCGGCCCGCGGAACGCCCCGCCCGCCCCGAACCGCGCGCGAATCCGCCCCCGCGTTCCCGCGACGACCTCGACACCAAGCAGCGCGAGTTGCTGTAGGCGGATGCGGACAGCTTGCACTTGGCGCGGCGGCGGATTTCGTCCCGGCAAGCAACCGCGTGAACCCGCCTCCGCCGCATTTCCAACTCCCGCTCAACCTGCCCCACGCGGGCCGCATCGCACGCCGCATCGTGGTGCTGCTGCGCAACTCCGGCCACGACGATGCGCCGGCCTGCGCCGCCGCCCTGGAGATGGAAAGCCTGCTCGCCCCCTACTACGACTCCGAGGAGAACCCGCCCGGCCCGCGCGCTTTCCGCGTGCGGGACCACGCCGCGCTCCTCGGCCGGCGGCTGGTGGACCACATCGAATCCGAAGGCCTTGGCCAGGACCGGCTGGGCCAATGCGTGCGCAATTATTTCGAATGTCTCGAACTCGGCCTGGAGGGCGCGCAGCTTTCGCTCCGCGCCGGCGAAAATCCCCGCTCGATCCAGCGGCCGGCCTGAGCAGGCCGGCGGCTCAGTAATGCGGCGGACGTTCGTCCGCCGGCGAAGCCGGTTCGCCGCCGCCCCCGGTGGCGGATTCGGGCAGCCGCTCACGCAGCGCCAGCAACGCCGCCCGGAGCCGTTCCACCTGCTCGGTCAGTTCCAGCATCGCCCGGTCCTGCTCCACGATGTGGCGCTCGAGATAGGCAATTTTTTCCTCCAGCCGCAGGATGCGTTCGTCCATGGCCAAACCCTCAGCGACCGCCCAGGCGGCCGCCCCCGAGCTTTTTGGTGATGCGCCCGCGCACCCACTCGCCCAGCAGATCGAGCAGCGTGACGAGCGCGAGGATGAAGAGCAGCACCGTCGCCACCTTCTCCCATGCGTAATACTCGTAGTAACTCGCGAGCTGCATGCCGAGGCCGCCGGCGCCCACGTAGCCGATGATGGACGCGGCGCGGAGGTTGTATTCGAGCATCCAGAGCACATGGCTGATCACGAGCGGCTTGGCGTGCGGCCACAGCCCGTGCTGGAAGGCCTGCACCCGGTCCGCCCCGATCGCCCGCAGGCCGCGGGCAACCTCGGCGTCCACCGACTCGAACGCATCGCTGAAAAATTTCCCGAGATAACCGAGCGAATAAAACGTGAGCCCGATCACGCCGGCCAGCGGGTTGGCGCCGACGATGGCCACACCGATGAGCGCCCACACGAGGCTGGGGATGGTGCGCGCGCCGTTCATGAGCAGCCGGGCCGGCAGCACCAGCCAGCGCGGGGCGATGGTGCGGGCGCCGAGCGCCGCCAGCGGGAAGGACAGCAGCGTCGCGAAAAGCGTGGCCATCACGGCGATCTGGAACGTCTCGCCCAAGGCGCGCAGCGTTTCCTGCCAGACGGAAAAATCCGGGGGGAAAAAATAGCCGAGGAAGCGCCGGATGTTTGCCCAGTAGTCCAGCTGGCGGCCGGAACCGCGCAGCGCCGGCAGCGAGGCCAGCACCGCCAGCAGGAACGCCAGCAGGGTGACGGTGAAAACGTTGATGCGCTCGTGCCACTTGAGCGCGGGCGGCTCGACGGGAGGCGGGGGCGGCGGGTTCATCGCTGCACCTCGCGGACCTTCCAGCCGGCCGGATCACCGGGGTCGAAGCTCAGCACCAAATCGGCGAAACGCTCGACCAGCTCGGGATTGTGCAGCACGCAGAACACCGTGCGGCCGTGCGCCAGCGATTCCTGCCGCAGGATGCCCAGCACGCGGCCGGTGAGATAGACGTCGAGGTTGGAGACCGGTTCGTCGGCGAGGTAAAGCTCCGGCTCCTGCAGCAGGGCGCGGGCGAAGGCCGCCCGCTGCTGTTCCCCGCCGGAGGTCTCACACACCCAGCGGTGCGTCAGCGGCGCCAGCCCGAGGTCGGCAATGATGCGGTAGGCCGCCACCCGGTCGGCGCGGGGAAAGCCAAAGAGCGTGCGCCACCACGGGTAGCGCCCGAGCCGACCGCAGAGGACGTTGTCCAGCACGGTGCTGTTCGGCACGAGGAGGTTGTGCTGGAACACCACGCCGGTGTGGCCCTGGAAATTCGCCGGCGTGTGCCGGCCGAGCTGCAGGCAGCAATACTCGATGTCCCCCTCCGTCGGCGTCACCAAACCCGCCAGGCAGCCGAGAAAGGAGGATTTGCCGACGCCGGAAGGCCCGACGACGGCGACGAATTTTCCGCGCGGCACGACCAGGTTGAGTCCGCGGAAAAGCCAGTGGTCGCCCCGTCGCAGGCCGAGCCCGCGGATGGCGACGTGGCAGGTGGAAACAGTCTTGTCCGCCGCGGCCACCATCATTGACGCAGCGCCTTGCGGGCAAGGGCAATGCCCTCGGCCAGGGGTGCCAGATGCGCGGCACCGTCCACCGGCGCGAGCTTGGTCGTGAAGAGCTTGTCGCGCAGCTCCGTGGCGCCGGGGGCGTTGAGCGCGAGCAACGCGGCCCGCAGTTTTTCCACGTCGTCCGCCGCGAGGCTGGAGCGCACGGCGATCACGTGGCTCGGCACCGGCCCCTGCGCCTGCAGGCGGCGCAGCTGCGCGCGCTGCGCGGCGGAGAGGTGCTTGTCGAGATCGAGCACGTAGTAGCTGACCGCCGCGGCCTCGGCCTCGCCCGCGAGCACACGCTCGATGGCGGACACGTAGCCGACCCCGTAGAAAATGTTGCCGCGGCCGAAGAAGGCTTCGGGGTTGGCGCTCGCATCGAGCAGGCCGCGCCGCGAGAGGTCCAGGAGCGGAAGCACAAAGCCCGAGGTGCTGGTCTTGCTGGCAAAGGCCACCGGCCGGCCACGTAAGTCGGCGATGGACTGGTAGGGCGCGTCGCGCTTCACGACCCAGTAGCTTTCGTAGGAGGTCTTGCCGTCGGGAAATTCGCCGGCGAGCAGCACCGCGGCCACACCCTTGTCGCGGGCGTTGAGCATGTCGGTGGCGCTGAGGTAGCCGAGATCGATGGTGCCGTTGGCCATGCCCTCGAGAATCACGGCGGCGGACAGCGGCACGATGGTCTCCACCGGCCGGCCCAATTGCGCGCTCAAGAAGGCTTCCAAGGCCTGCTTCTCCTGCTGCATCAGGTCGGGATTCTTGTCGGGCTTCAACGCGACCACGACCTTGGCCAGGGAAACCGGTGCTTCGGCCCGGGCTTGGATCGTCACCGCGGCGGCCAAGGCGCACAGGGTGAAAAGGAATAGACGGCGGATCATGCCGGCACGGTGAGACTAAATCTCAAAAACTCAAGCTCCAGCTGTGGGCTTTCTTACTGGCCGCTCTGCTTTTTGATCTGCTCGAGCTCGGGAACGATCACCCGCTGGTAACAATCCGGACACACGGAGTGACTGAACTCGCTGCCAGTCCGCTCGTTAATGTAGCCTTCCATCTGCTGCCAGTAGTTCTGGTCATCGCGGATCTTTTTACAATAGGAGCAAATCGGCAGGAGTTCCTCGAGCTGGCGCACCTGGGTGGTGTAACGCAGGATGCGCTCGGCCACGCGGAGTCGCATGCGCAATTCCAACACATCGAGCGGCTTGCTGAGAAAGTCATCCACCCCCGCCTCCATGGCCGACTGCTGGTTGTCTTCGCTGGCATCGCGGGCGGTCAACAGGATGAAATACACATACTCACTTTTGAGCCGGCCGCGGATGCGACGGCACAGCTCCAAGCCGTCCGCCTCGGGCATTTCCCAGTCGCTCACAATCACCCGCACGGGCTCCCGCTGGAGAATCTTCCAGGCTTCCTTGCCGTCCCTCGCCTCGAGCACCTCATGACCAAGACGGATCAACGCCTGCCGGATGACCGTCAGCGCCACCTTGTCGTCTTCAACCGCGAGAATTCTCACAAGATAAATGCAAAGCGCCGCGGGAATCGCGGCAACCGCGGAATCTACTTATTTGCGCTAAGCAGTTTTCTCAGGCCATCCGGGGAGTTCACCGGGGCCTGACAGGTCCGGTGTTCGCAGACATAGGCGGTCGCGCGGCCGTTCACGGACCGCATGTCCGCGATCCACGGCAACCGGGCCGCCAGCCAGGCCTGGCCCTCGCCACCGTCGGCGCCCAGCAGCGCGCGACGCGGACCCAGCCGCTCGTGCAGCACCGCCGTGAGCGCACGAAAATCTGCGGCCGCCGGGTCGCCTGCGAGCACCACATGGCGCGGCGGTTCGAGCGCCAGCTCGATGGCGCAGAGCATCTGCGGCAGCGCCTGCGGCATGCGCGCCCACTGCGGCCGGAAGGCCTCGATCGTGCGCAGGGCGCGATCCCGGTAGCCGGCCTCATCGCCGCCCAGCATGGCCTCGAGCCGCAGCAGGTTGAGCGCGGCGAGCGAACTCGGGGCCGGCTCCGCCCCGTCGTAGTCTTCCTTCAGCCGCAGGATCAGCGCCGGGTCGCCCGCCCGGGAGTTGAAGTAGCCGCCGCCGGCTTCGTCCCAGAATTCGCGGTCCATGGTCGCCTGCAACCGCGCCGCCCACTGGAGCCAGCGAATGTCAAAGCTCGCCTCGTAGAGATCGAGCAGGCCCTGCACCAGGCAGGCGTAGTCCTCGGCAAACCCCTCGGCCTGGCCGCGTCCGTCGAGCCAGGTCCGGTAAAGCAACCCGCGTTTCGTATCGTAAAGTTCGCGGGCCACAAACTCCGCGGCATCGACGGCCGCACGCAGCGCTTCATCCGCGGCGGCGGTGTCGAACATCTGCGCGGCTTTCGCCAGCGCTGAAATCATGAGGCCGTTGTTCGCGGTGAGGATCTTGTTGTCGAGGTGCGGGCGCGGCCGGCGGGCGCGCGCGGCCCGCAGTTTTTCCCGCACCGCGAGCAGCCGGGCCTCGGCCGCGGCCGGTTCCAACCCGAGCCGCTCGGCGGTCGCGGCCAGCGGTCCGCGGGCGGCCAGGATGTTGCGGCCGCGGAATTCACCGTGCGGATCCAGCGCACCCGTGACGTTGCCGCCCGCGGTCACACCGAAGTGCGCGCAGGCCAGCCCGGCGTCCGCACCCAGAATCTCCTGCAGTTCCTCCTGCGTCCACACGTAGAACGCGCCCTCGGCGTGGCTGCCGTCCGTCGCGCCGGGCACCGCGCTGTCGGCATCCTCCGCGGTGTAAAACCCGCCGCCGGGGTGCCGCAGATCGCGCTGCACGTAGTCGAGAATGTCGCGGGCCAGCCAGCCGTAGGTGGGCACGCCGGTGGCTTGTTGTGCCTCGAGGAAATTCACCGCCAGCTGGGCCTGGTCGTAGAGCATCTTCTCGAAGTGCGGGACGAACCAGGCCTCGTCCACGGCGTAGCGGTGAAAGCCGCCGCCGACATGGTCGTGGATGCCGCCCAGCGCCATCGCCCGCAGCGTGGCCGCGGCCATGCGCACGGCCTCGGCGCCGGTTTCGCTCTCCGGCCCCTGCACCGCGGCGGCGCGGAAAAGAAAATTGAGACCGGCGGAGCGGGGAAACTTCGGCGCGCCGCCAAAACCGCCGTGGGTCGCGTCAAAAGCCTCGTTGAAATACTGGAAGCAGCGCTCGAAGGCCTCGCCGCCGCTCACCACGAGGTCCGGATCGCCGGCATCCTGTGCGCGGGGTTTTCCATGGTAGTCACGCAGGGCGCCCAGCGCCCGTTCGCCTTCGGCCACGAGTTTTTCGCGCTCCGTCTCCCAGCCTTGGGCGATGGCGCGCAGCAGCGCCGGGAAACCCGGACGGCCGTGCCGGTCCTCGGGCGGAAAATACGTGCCGCCGAAGAACGGCTTGAGGTCCGGGGTGAGCCACGCGCTCAGGGGCCAGCCGCCGTGACCGGTCATGGCCTGCACGTAGCTCATGTAAACGCGGTCCACATCGGGCCGCTCCTCGCGGTCCACCTTGATGTTCACAAAGTGCGCGTTGAGCAGCGCGGCGATGTCTGCGTTTTCAAACGACTCGTGCGCCATCACGTGGCACCAGTGGCAGGTGGAGTAGCCGATGCTGAGAAAAATGGGCTTCTGCTCCGTCCGCGCGCGGGCAAAGGCCGCCTCGCCCCACGGCAGCCAGTCCACGGGATTGTCCGCGTGTTGGCGGAGGTAGGGCGATTTTTCGGCGGCGAGGGCGTTGGGCATGCGGGGAAGCGGCGCTGGGAGCCGTCAAACAGTCAACCGCGATCAGCTGACTTACAACGCGAACATTCAACCGATCCGCTGCCGGACATGCTAACATCTTGGCTCCGGGAACAACCCGGACCGGCCTGACAAAAGGCTGAACTCAAAATACTGCATGAAGCTTTCCAAGGGGTGAGATCGCATCTGGTGCGCGGAGTTGCCTGCGTGCGTCCCGACGGGCATCGCGCCTGTGCTCATCTCAACCCGCAGCCGCACATCTTCGCGCATCGTCGGCCTGGCAACTGTTTGCTTTCCATTGTTACGTCCATTCTGCGCACTCAGGCGACCGATCACTGCGCCTGCCATGGCACGTATTTTGACTCGCCTCATGGGACGAATCGGCTGTGGATATTGCCCAAGTTGGTCCAGCGACTTCGATCCTGAATTAACCATCATTTCAAACAGCGCGTTTCTTGGGAATCCCCATGTGCCCGTTCCCCGCGCACCACGCGAAAACGGAATATCCTGGCAGAAAAACAACATCGCCGATGAGCAACCCCGACCCCGCACTACTCACGATGATCGCCAATTTTCCCTCGAAGACGGGCAAACCCCTCGACGAGTGGGTAAAGCTCGCCAAGGCATCCGGCTTGGCGAAGCACGGCGAGATCGTGAAGCTGCTCAAGAGCGACCACGGCATGGGGCACGGCTACGCCAACATCGTGGCGATTCAGACCCTCAAGGGCGACGTCACCGCGCCGTCGCCCGCCGCGGGTGACGTGGAGTCGAAGTGGTTCGAAGGCGAAAAGGCCGCCATCCGTCCGATCTACGACACGGTCATGGCCGCCGTCGCCAAGCTGGGCAACGATGTGGAACTGGCACCGAAGCAGACCTACATGAGCGTGAGGCGCTCGAAACAGTTCGCGTGCGTGCACCCCTCGACAAAGTCGCGGCTCGACCTCGGGCTGCAACTCAAGGGAGTGGCGCCGTCAGGCCGGCTCGAAATGGCCGGAAGTTGGAACGCGATGGTCTCGCACCGGGTGAAGCTCGAATCCGCAAGGGACTTCGATGCCAAGGTCCGCGGCTGGCTCAAACAGGCCTACGACGCCGCGGGCAGGTAGCGCAGCCGCCTGGCATGGCTCCGAGTTTGGCCCAAATGGCGGCCCGAGCGCGGCACGGCCGGTGTCCGGGTGTTCCCGTGGCGATCAATCGTCCGAACGTTCCCACTGTTGCGGGTGCCAACGGGATCGGTTTGTGCAGCGTTTCGCCCCACCCGCCCTGCGCTCCGGCCCACCGCATGCGCGAACCCCAAACCCTCCATCATTGCAACGTCCGCCTTTTCCGATTTGTCGCGCTCCTTGTGTGGTCCGCAAGGAGCGACGAACCCGCCCACGCACAACGCGACGTAAGGGAATTCCCTGTCAGTGGCTATCAGTCCCGATCAATCCGGTTTCTTGGCAGTTAGTTACTTGCCCAGCACCCAGCTGAAGATCAGCGGCGCGACGATGGTGGCGTCGGACTCGACGATGAACTTCGGTGTTTTCTGCCCGAGCTTGCCCCACGTGATTTTCTCGTTCGGCACGGCACCGGAGTAGCTGCCGTAGCTGGTGGTGGAGTCGCTGATCTGCGCGAAGTAACCCCAGAGCGGCACGTTGGTGCGGCCGAGGTCCTGGTGCAGCATCGGCACGACGCAGATCGGGAAGTCGCCGGCAATGCCGCCGCCGATCTGGAAGAAGCCGATCGAGCCCTCGCCGTTGCGGAGCGTCTTCGCGGTCTTCGTATACCAGCCGGCCAGCCAGGTCATGTATTCGATGCCGGTGCGCACGGTGTGGACGTGCTTGATCTCACCGGTCACGCAGCGGCCCGCATACATGTTGCCCAGCGTGGCGTCCTCCCAGCCCGGGACGATGATGGGCAGGTTCTTCTCGCAGGCGGCGAGCATCCACGAGTGCTTCGGGTCGATCTGGTAATATTTCTTCAGCTTCCCCGAGCGGAGGATTTTATACATGAACTCGTGCGGGAAATAGCGTTCGCCCGCGCGGTCGGCGGCCACCCACTCCTCGGCGACGGCCGCCTCGATGCGGCGCATGGCCTCGCCCTCGGGGATGCAGGTGTCGGTCACGCGGTTCATGTGCCGGTCGAGCAGCGCCTGCTCGTCGGCCGCGGTGAGATGGCGGTAGTGCGGCACGCGTTCGTAGTAGTCGTGCGCGACGAGGTTGAAGATGTCCTCCTCGAGGTTGGCGCCGGTGCAGACGATGGCGTGGACCTTGTCCTTGCGGATCATCTCGGCCAGCGAGATGCCGAGCTCGGCGGTGGACATGGCGCCGGCCAGCGTGACGAGCATCCGGCCGCCCGCGGCGAGGTGGGTCTCGTAGCCCTTGGCGGTGTCGAGCAGCGCGGCGGCGTTGAAATGGCGGTAATGGTGCGCGATGAACTTCGACACCGGGCCCTTCTTCGCGGCCAGCGCGGCATTCACGGCTTCGGGCTTAATCTTCGCTTTTTTGGCTTTCATATGGAGCCACGAGCTAGAACACCGCCGCTGGCCGGGGCCACAAAAAACGTCGCTTCCCCCCGGCCGTCACGTAGTTGTCGCGGTCCTTGCCCATGTTCGCGGCCTTCCTCGCCACCCTGTTCTACGCCGTCTCGATCGTTTTTGCCAACCGCAGCGCGCGCGCCTGCGGCCCGCGGACGGCGAACATCGGGCGGCTGCTGGTGGCCGCCGCGGCGCTCGGGCTGTTTGCCCACGCGGTAGGCGACGGTTTCCGCAGCGCGAGCACGCCGTGGCTCCTTGCCAGCGGGGCCATCGGCATGGGGCTCGGCGATCTCGGGGTCTTCGCCGCCCTGCCGCTCATCGGTTCGCGTCTCACCGTGCTGATGACCCAGTGCCTCGCGGCACCGATCGCCGCGCTCTTCGAATGGTGGTGGCTCGGCACCACGCTCACATTTACGCAGGTGGCGTGGGGCACGGTGGTGCTGGGCGGTGTCGCCCTCGCCCTGATGCCGAGCCGGTCGAGCCCGCCCCGGGTGGCGGTGCGGCCGGTCGGTTTCATCTTCGGGCTGGTGGGCGCCCTCGGCCAGGGCATCGGCGCGGTCATCAGCCGGCAGGGCAATTTCGTGGCGCTCGCCGCGGGCGAGCCGGCGATCAACGGCATCACCGCGGCCTACCACCGCATTTGCGGCGGGCTGGTCATCGTCGTCCTGTTTTATTTGCTCCTCGCGCTCCTGCGGCGGCCGGTCGCCCCGGCCATCCACCCCGAGCCGCGGGGCTGGAAATGGTATGTGGCCAACGGCTTTGCCGGGCCCGTGCTCGGGGTGAGCTGCTACCAGTGGGCGCTGGTGCACGCCCCGGCCGGCATCGTGCTGCCCATCGTGGCCACCACGCCGCTCGTCGCCATCCCGTTCACCTACTGGCTGGAGGGCGACCGGCCTTCCCGCCGCTCGATCCTCGGCGGCATCGTGGCCGTGGCCGGCTGCATCGCCCTGACCCTCGTGCGCTGAGCATTGACGCCGGCCGTGCGGCGCGGTGTGGTGTCGGGTTCCCATGCTGACCATCGCCGACGTTTCCAAGTCCTACGGCACCCGCGAGCTGTTTTCCGACGTCTCGCTCTTCATCGCGCGCACGGACCGGCTCGGGCTCGTCGGCCCCAACGGCGCGGGCAAATCCACCCTCTTCTCGCTCATCCTCGGCGAGGAGCGGCCCGACACCGGCACCATCGAGTGGGAGCGCGGGGCGGACTTTGGCTTCCTGCCCCAGGAAAGCGCCCCGGCCGGCGACGAATCCATCCTCCACATCGCCACCAGCGGCAAGAAACTGGAGCCCGACGAGGACGACTGGGACATCGACTACACGCTGGAGCCGCGCGCCCGGAAGATCCTCGCCGGCCTCGGTTTCAAGGAAGGCGACGCCGAGAAACCCGCCAAGTCCTTCTCCGGCGGCTGGGTCATGCGGGCCCACCTCGCCCGGCTGCTGGTCGCCGAGCCGGCGCTGCTGCTGCTCGACGAGCCGACCAACCACCTCGATCTCGAGGCGCTGCTCTGGTTCCAAGATTATCTCACACGCTACCCCGGTGGGCTCGTCGTCATCTCCCACGACCGCGCCTTTCTCAACGCGCTATGCACCGGCATGCTCGAGCTGCGCGCCGGCACCCTCCACTACTACCACGGCAACTACGACAATTTCCTCGCCGAAAAGGAGGCGCGCAAAGCCCAGCAGGCGGCGCGCTTCAAGAACCAGCAGCGCGAGATCGCCCACCTGCAGAAATTCGTGGACCGCTTCGGCGCCAAGGCCTCCCTCGCCACCCGCGCCAAGTCGAAGGAAAAGCAGATCGAGCGGCTGAAGGAGGACGCCGTCGAGGAGCCCGAGGAGGAGCTCAAGCGCATCAATTTCAAATTTCCCCAGCCGCCGCGGTCCGGCCTCAAGGTCGTCGAGCTGAAAAACGTGCGACAGGCCTACGGCGACCACGTGGTTTACCGCGACCTCAACTTCACCGCCGAGCGCGGCCAGAAGCTCGTGCTCGTCGGCCCCAACGGCGCGGGCAAGTCCACCCTCCTCAAGATCCTCGCCGATGTCATCCCCATCCAGGGCGGCATGCGCGAGCTCGGCAGCAACGTCGTGCCCGGCTACTTCGCCCAGAACCGCCTCGACAACCTAAAGTCCGACCTGACGGTCTTCGAAAACGTGATGGAGCTGCGCACGGCCGAGAACCAGCTCACCGAGCAGCAGGCCCGCGCCATCCTCGGCGCCTTCCTCTTCCGCAAGGACGACGTGCACAAACCCATCGACGTCCTCTCCGGCGGCGAGAAATCCCGCCTCGCCCTCGCCCGCCTGCTGGTGAAGCCGCCCAACCTGCTCCTGATGGACGAGCCCACCACGCACCTCGACATTCCCTCCATCGACGCGCTCATCGGCGCGCTCAAGAACTACGAGGGCACGCTCATCTTCATCAGCCACGACGTGCACTTCATCCGCACGCTCGACGCCCAGGTGCTGCACGTGCACAGCGGCCGCCTCACGCCCTACGCCGGC
This sequence comes from Opitutaceae bacterium, assembly GCA_026125215.1. Lineage (GTDB taxonomy): Bacteria > Verrucomicrobiota > Verrucomicrobiia > Opitutales > Opitutaceae > UBA2377. Next base: position 494 of record JAHCLN010000100.1, on the reverse strand, counting down.
AACTACGACTACTACCTGGAGAAATCCAAGGCCACCGACGCCCGGGCCGCGCTCACCGCCGGGTTCACCGACGCCCGGCCCGTGCAGGCCGCGCCGGCCGCCGCGCCCGACCATCAGAAATCGGGCAACGAGCATCCAAAATCAGGGAAGCCCACGCCCAACCAGCTGCGCAGAATGCGCGAGGAAGTCGGCCAGCTCGAAAAGCGTGTGTCCGAACTCGAGGCCCAGCAGGCCGAGATCACCGCCGCGCTGGAAGACCCCGCCACCTACGCCGACAAGGGCAAATTCCACCACCTGAACAAGGAGCTCAGCACCATCGTGGACCAGATCGCCGCCGCCACCGCCGAGTGGGAGGCCGCCGCCACCAAGCTGGCCGAGATGGAGTCGGCCTGACGCACTCAGTCCGCCGCCCGGCCGGGCTTGCGCGAGGGCCACGGTGGCGTGGTTTCCGCCACCACGTCGCCGATCACCGGCTCAAGGACGGGCGGCGTGTC
>JAHCLN010000010.1 GCA_026125215.1 Opitutaceae bacterium | reverse complement strand
TCGGCATCGGTGACGGGCACTTCCTCCATGAAACTCTTGCTCTCGATAACCTCAACCAGCGTCGTGCGCCTGCCCTTGTAGGGTTTAAAGTCCGCCTCTCTCAGAAGGGCCTCTGCCAGCGCCTCCACCGAGCCGGCACGATTGCCGAGGCCGTAGGTATCCGGAAGAGACTGGTCCTGGATGAACCAGAGCAGATTCACCAGATCGGGATCATGGCGCAGGACGCTGCACCGCTTGGCGACCAGCAACCCGCCTAGGCTGGTCTTGTAGGCTTCGCTCGATGCGTAGCGCTCCTGGCGCAGCGGACCGCTGGCGGCGGCGTGGCGGGTGCTGCTCATAGCTCGATATCCTCCTTCGCCTGCCGCTCGATCTCGCGCCAATCCTCCGCGCCGGCGTTGAGGCTTTGGACCATATCACGCAGGCGGGCGGGGTCCTGCGGCTGCGCCAGATGCAGGCCATGGCGTTCAGTGAGCCGGGCAAACTCGCGGGCGAGGCTGGCGTTTTCCCGCTGTCTGGCCCGATGCTCGTGCTTTTGCTGGTCCATCGCCTCACCCAGCCGGCGCGACGCGCCATCTGTGACCATGGGGCGGAAATCGGCCGGCCGCAGCTTCGGTTTGGTGGTCCGGGTCAGCACATCGACAAAACGCATGTGCTCAGAGCACTGGCGCCACGCTTTCGCCAGGGATGCTGCATCGGCCCCGCGGGCGGCCGGTTGCTCGGCGCGCTCAACCAACTGCGGGTTATGCCCGTCCAGATCGGTGATGAAGATCGAGCTGAGATCGAGTGGATCGACCCAGCAGAGGACACTCTGTCCAAGTAGTGGCCCGGTGGCGGCGTTGCGATAGACCGCACCGTCGAGACTTTCAGGCAGCCGGATGCCATCGGTGGTGACGCGCCGCTCCAAGCGATGCGTCTTGAACAGGTGATCGGCCTCAGGGCCGAAATACTGCATGCTAGATAGGTCGCGGGTGTCGAAAGCCTGCCGGGGCGACTGCCCGGGGATGCGTTTCGTCCGCAGTCCCAGCGGCTCGTTGTTGATTTCATCGGCGATGTCCTCAAGCAGCGCCATGACCTGATCGGCATGCAGGAAATACTTGGACGGATGGGCGCGGCCGGCCTTCACGTCATCCATCGCCCGCTTGGTCGCCTGCGGGCAGTCCTTTCGCATGTCACGGCCGCAGTAGCCGGGGATGTGCTCCATGCGGTCCTGCATCAGGCCAAAGGTGCGCTCGATGATGGCCTTGCCGGTGGGGGTGTGGGTATGCCGGACCGGCCAGATGCTGCCCAGCCCGTCGCAGATCTGCTCCTTGGCGCGTTCGCTGGGCGATCCGTTGATGAGGCGGGCATTTTTCCAGATGCCCATCTCGAATAGCAGATACTGCCGCGGCAGGCCGTAGGCGTCATGCACTTCCCGGACGAGCTGGATGATGTCGCGGGAGTTGTAGCCCGATCGGGCGATCAAGATCCATGACAGGATGAAGCCGGTTTTGGAATCGACGCCGGCCAGCACCTGGCCCTGGCCGAAGTAGAACCCTTCGGGCCGCGTGGGATCTTCCCGCCACCAGCAGAGAGGCAACGTAAGATCATCAAACTCGAAAACGTCGCCCGGCTGGACGGTGGACCAGTCGCACTCGATGGGAGCGCCGTTGAGACGTCTCGCACGCGGTCCACGGCCGTTGACTTCGACCGGGCCAAGGAACGGTGCGACCGCCCGGCGGATTGTGTGCGGGACAAAAGATTTGTCGGCAGGGAGGGTCGGGAAACGCGCCAGAGTTTCGCCGCTGAGCAGCTTGCGCCGATGGGCTTCCCGGTAAGCGGATGACAGTTGGTTGCCGCAGGTGCGGGCCAATTGCAGCAGGCAATGAAAGTCGCACATCGGCAGACTAAATTTCCGCGCCAGCGCGGCCCGCTTACGCTTGTCGGCCAAGGCATCCAGGCGTCCGCCTGCCGACAGCCATGCGGCGCGCTTGCGGCGATACGTGGTGCGTAGCGCATTGGCGTTCTTGGCCATTGCCAAGCCCGAGAGGGAGAGCATGCGCAACACGGTGCGCTGGGCCGTGGCTTCGTCGCTGCCGGCGGTGACAAGGGCAGACGCATCATTCATGGCGGCAGCCCAGATTCGCTCGCGCTCCAGCTTGGTAAGGGCGGCCGGCTGGGCGACCTTTGAAATCATTTCTTCCAGGCGCGGAGCATCGAGGATCTGCGCTGCCGTGGGGTCAGGTGCGGTGGCGACAGTCGTCACCTCCGCATCCAACCAGATTTCCCAGCGGTCCCATTCATTGAAACCGAGATCGCGATCCTGGGCGCGCTCGATCCAGCGACGGAGGGTGCGCTCGGTCACACGGTAGCCGCCGCCGGCTGTCCATGCCGACATGCCGGCCGCCACGATATCCGCCACGGGTTGGTTGCAGCGCTCGCGCATGACCGGTGCCAGGGTATTGCACCGCCTCCGCGCCAGCTCGATCTGGGATTGTGGCAAGCGGGCAATCGGCACGCGTGGAGTCCAGCGGCGGCGGCCTTGGGCGAGAAATCGCTCAATGTCTCTCCCGTCTCGGCCGTAGCAATGTTCGTCGGCCAGGTTGCCCAGCCGCTCAAGCAACGGCGCTGGCAACGCGCTGACCGGCCAGCCTTGCGCAGGCTGCCCCCGATTGCGGCTGGGGCGCGCCTGGCTGGCATCGGCCGCTGCCAGCATCATGCGCACGGCACTGCGGTCTTGGCCCAGACGTTCTGCGATCTGGCCGACAGTGAAAACCAGCGGCACCGAACTGGGGGTGCAACGGGAAAGTGTAGTTGATGGGGCTTGGGGGTTCATTCTCACGCAATCATTGTAGCACCCTCTTAGCGCCTGTCTGTGAGCCCCAGCTGGTGAGTGTATCGCATGGGGTGACCACGGGACGCGAAGCCCCAAAAGGAAGCATTTTCTCAGCGATCTGCATGTTGCTCGCCCTCCAGTCGGCGCAGATAGTCCTGATAGCCGCCCAGCCGCCATTCGCTCAGGTTCTGACTCGTGACGGGCGCGCCGTGGAAATATGCGCGCAGCCGATCGATCACGGCCGGCTGCTCATTGAGCCATTCGACAATCGCAAACCCGGGCACACCATCGTGCAGCCGCCGGGAAACCTCGTCGCGAATTTCCTGCGGTAGCCGTGCGATCTTGCCCTTGCGCTGACGGCGTGCGTCCATCTTGGAGGGCAGTGGTTTCCCGGCCCCTTGGCTGGCCTGCCGGATGTGCTGGAGCCAGTAGCGGTAGTCTCTGTGGTGCCACGAGCTGATATTTTCCGCAATCAGGGGCCGACCTTCAAAATGCATACGCATCCGGCGGCGGACAATCGGTAGGGCATTCAGCCACGCGAGCACGGCCGCATGGCTCTCGCCGTTGAGCAGGCGCAGATTCAAATCCAGCAACAGGCAGAACGGCAGGACGGACAATTTCCCCCGCTGCGTCGACAGCTCGGCTCCGAGTCTCATCGGCTCTCCCCCGGGATAAGGTCCGCCAACTCCGCGCCGCGCTCCCTGGGCACGCCGGCTAGGTGGCAATCGTGCATAAATTCGGCGCAAACCGTGAGTGAACCGACTCGCAGGAGGGCGATTTTCAGCCGCAGCACGGGCGGCGTCTGCGGATCGAGGTAACAGGCCATGATCGCGGCCAGGCATTCGCGCATGCCCTCGGCCAGCGCTGGGTGCTTGGGCTGGCTGATCTGCGCCATGATATCATCCAGGAGCGACTGCTTCACATTTTGGAGGCTCTCCTCTGTGGCTGATTCGAGCGCAGCATCGGCCGGAGATCTTCCCGCGTTGTGGATCAACGCCCGGAAACCCAGCTCCAGGTGAGCGTGTGCCCGCGGGTCAATCACACCCAGGTGCGAAATTCTTTCCAGGAATCGCTCCCAAGGACCGATATGCCGGTTGTCGATCATCGCACCACCTCCACGACGAGCGTGGCCAGATCAAGCCGGCGGTCTTCGTGCACGCCCGCCTCGTGAGCCAGGGCCATGAACGCCGCGCAACGGAACAACTTGCCCGCCGGGAATTGACTGGCGGCGAAGCGGAGGGGCTCCGGGATGCGCCCCCGCCAGATCATCCCGGCCGCCCAGGAGGCGAACTCGATCAGGCAGTCGCGAAACCGGTTCCGGGTTGTTTGCTCAAACGGTCCGTCCAGCAAATCCTCCTGGGCCGCTGCTAGGGTTTCGATATCGGGAGCGCCGCTGCGGAGGAAAGCCGGCCGGTCATCCCAGCGTGACGGCAGGGGCTTGCGAAGCAGGTCCCAATAAGCACCGTCGAGCACGGCGACCAAAGACTCTTCCTGAGCACCGAGGCCCCGCAGTTTCGCCATGAACTCTTCCTGGAGCTTCATCTCCTCCGGGCTGTGCTGGCCGGCTTCCGCGGCATGGGTGCGCAGCCCCCGGGTGGCCATAGCCAGGCGCATCCCGGCCAATTTGTCATAGAGCGCCGCGGTCTGCGACCGCCGGGCGTAGGGGTATTCGGCGACGGCCGCGGCGAGGGCATCGTCGGTCGCATCGGCGTTCAGGTTGAGCAGAGAAATCAGGGTTTGGCGGTGATTCATGGGAGTTGGGGAGTCTGGTTCGCGTGCGGCTGGCGCGAGAGGGCACCGTGCAACGCGATTGCTTGGCCGTGCAACGGGGTGTCAGCGCCGGTGGCGGCTGTGGTATGCCCGGTAGTGAGATCGGCCCGTATAGGCGAAATCTCGGGAGCAGGCCGGACCGGCTCCTCGCCGGTGCCGGCCCGCTCCCTCGATTTTTCCGACACTATCAGCTTCCGGCCGCGGACTACTGCGGCCGAAATTCGATCTGCGGCCCGGCACACCGGGCTTGGCCAGGAGAACGCGGGGGAGGGCCGGCCGCCCCGGCGAGAGCAGGCCCGACCCTCCCCGTTGTTCTCACGGCTGCCGGGGAGGGCAGCCGGAAAGGTTGTCGCCGGTAAACGCATGGCTCAGTTTTTCTCCGCCAAGGATAGAAGCGCTCGCACCGCCTCGATCAGTTCGCGGTCATGCCGTGCGGGATCGTTCGAGCGGGGCTGGTTCGGCAACGAAATCCGTTCGGCTTCATGCTGGCGCGCATAGACGCGAACGCAGTCATCGCTTTGGCGGGCGATCTCCAGGGCGCGGTCAACCTGCTCACCGGCTAGATTGGTTTGAGGAGAGAAAAACGGCCGGAAGATGGCCGCTAGTTGCTGCGCGACCGTTTCGCGGGCCTCGGTGTAAAAGCGGATCAGGTCGCCCCGGAATTGATCGGCCTCCCGCAGGAGCGCCGGCGCCACTTCATCGGCAACCTGGCTCTCGACCTTGGCGATGAGCCGGGGAAGGACTTCCTGCTGGATCTTTTTTCCTGCAACAAGCGAGACGGCCTTTTCATCATTGGGATCGATGCCGGCAAGATAGTCGCCGACTTCCTTGGCGAGTGCGGTCTCGCGCTGACGGGCTGTGACAATTTCAGCGGAGGCTTTTTGATAGAGTTCAAGAGCCTTGCGCAGGGGCAAGGCGTCGATCCGCTCGACGGCGGCGAGACTAATGACGGGCTTTTTCATGGGTGTGAGGGGTGAGGGCGTGGGCGCGGGCGTGATTAAGGACAGCAGTCAGCAGGGCGCGCTTATTGGTGACCTTGCGTGCATCTGAGATGCCGCGATGCACTGCCTTGCGCCGGAGTTGGTGAAAGTCGGTAAGGATGAAATCGGCATCGAGGTGTGCAGATGCTTCTGACAGCTCACGAAAGCGTGAGGCCGGCGTCCATATTGGCGATTTAAGGACACGCTCAATTCGCCATGCGGCTCGCGGTCTGGCCAAGGTGCCGATCTGGCAGTTGATGGTAGCCAGCCTGAGGCCGGTTATCCTTGCTAAATCTTGCAGTGTCAGGCCGCGGGCTTGGAGCAGACCCCGAAGGACGGTGCCTTGTTCATTGGTGGAGAATCGCCGCGGCATAAATAAGCAATTAAGCAATATATGCTTCTTGTCGAGAAATTATTTAATTCGCCTGTCTCCGTTGCAGTGGCTAACTCCCCATCCCGATGTCCCGGGAACGTAAAACGCGAATATCCGCAGAGTTTAAGCTGCTAGCAGAGCGGTTTCGCGCCGAGCGACTGATCGGGCGCTTTGGTCAGGCCGAACTCGCAAACGAGATAGGGGTCACCAGGGCCGCGGTCTCCAACATCGAATATGGGCTAGCCAAGCTAAGCTTTTCTGCGGGGTATGCATTTTGTCGGCGCTTAGATGTGAATCCGCGGTGGCTCGCTACCGGGAAGGAGCCTAAGCGGCCCTTTGTCGAATTATCGGAACTAGGTGTTGATCAAGCGTCGGTCGATCAGTGTATGCGGAGGGGGGTCGACTTCCTCCAAGGCTATGGTTCGGTTCTGGAAAAGCCGCTAGCGGCATGGGTGAAAAAGACACCCCAGAGCGCAATTATTATGCGCTACCTAGAGGCTGGTCCCGATGGTGTGGCGCGTCGACTGTCGAATGAAGAACTAGAAAGCAAATTTGTGGAAACAGTCATGGCTCTCAAAAGTGAGCGTGAAGACATGAAAATAGCGCTCCTGCGAAATGCAGATGCGTTCCTGTCCGAACTCAAGAACCGCTACCTCACGAAAAAGCCACACCTGCGCTCTCTGCTAAAGTTTAACTAGCGGCACTTCTATTCCCTTAAAACTTGCTTGCCCTATTATACGGGTATCCCGTATATGGGCACCCGTTAAATGCCCGCCCCCGCTGTAACGGAGACGGGCTATCACCGCATAACCAGTCAGCAAATGAAGGATCATGCAGATGACAAAATCATACCTAGCCGGCGCAGCCAGGCGCGGCAAAAACAAAATCAAGCCATGCACCGCCACTACCCACCAGGGAAGCGGAGAAAGACCGGCCTCTCCAAACGCATCGAAGATGCCAGGCGCATCCTCAACCTCAGCCAGCCAGAGGCTGCCAAAGAATGGGGCGTCAACGTCCGCACCCTCCAAGACTGGGAGCTTGGACGCAACGCGCCCCGTGGATTCGCCCGTGCCCAGCTCGAAAAACTCCTTGCCGAAATCCTCGGTCCAGCCGCCGCCACCGGCAAAAAACCACCGCGAGCACCGCGCTGAGTGGCTGACGAAACTGTGCGGGTTTCTCACCGGCATAAACGAGCGGTTCGACTCCCTCAGTCCAAGCGACCGAGATCTCGTCTCCGATGGGCTGACAAACATCACCCAACAGGCCATGGTCATCGAACGGCGCCTCAATGCGGATTCCGCTGATCAATCTGCACCGACTGCCAGACTCAATGTGCATGACGATGACCTGCAAGCGGCCGTAGGCAGTGCCTGCGCCCTGTTGGGCCTAATGCCGGTGGTGCTCATCAACGAAGACCGACAGGGCGATCTCCATCACAAAACACCGCTGCACCTCACGGAAATTGCCGAGCTGGCGAAGAGGGTTGCCGAGCAGCTCAGGTCCGCCTGCACCAGGCATTGCGCGGAAGATCCCGACGATTCGTTGCTGTCACTGGAAACGGCAATCTATCACGCCCGGGCCATCCTCGCTATGCTCAGCGCCAAGGCCCTCGAAGAGTCGCAGGCCGGTAAGCCAGGACAGGCCCCAGCACCCTGGGCCAGCAACATCTGCGACCTTGCGGACCATGTGTCGTCCGAGCTAGACAAGGCGTTTAACCGTCATCTCACCCTGCAAAGCCAACCCCTAGCCAGTTGATGCCGGCACCTGATAACATCGAAGCAATCCTGGAGCGCTTGGCGCGGCGAGACCTCACGCCGCGCCAGGCTGTCCGGGCTTTGGAGTTGGCGGGCTGCTCTCGGGCGGATGCCAACGAAACCGTATTCACGGCCCTTGGCGGTGGCGATCTGGTCGAGACCGGCCCGGATGGTCTGGCCCGCTACCACCACAGCGGCCGACTGGTCCAAGATGTGGAAAGAGAGATGACCCTGCCCAGGGCAACTCCAATATCTGACAATAATGAGTCCTCAAAGGCGTTGGAGTAAACGCTGGTAAAAGGGTTGTAACTACTAACTAAGGGCATCTACGGTTGCCTGCATAATAGCCCTTTCTTTAAGGGCAATCCAGCAAACCCCATCGAACGCCCATGGAAATTGTCGCCGATGATTTATGCCTTACTTTTAGGCACCAATTTTACTATTCGAGCGAAAAGCCGATCCCCGCAGCAGATGTCGCAGAGGCTATCCTTGCACTGAACCGCATTATCCACCGGGCGCCCAAGGTGATGAAGGGGATTGTGCCTGAGATGTCGCTGCCCAAAGCACAACTCTTCGTTGAGCGGCTCGAATCGGGCAGCCTCACAGAGGACATCATAATCAAACTGGCGTTTGGCTCAAAGAAGCAGATGAACCGAACGCTCGCAAAATGGAAAAAAAACCTTGGGATAGACCTTACAACCAACAAAGGCGTGCTCCGAACTATCATAATTGCCCTAATACTCACGGGAGGATTTTATGCGGCTTCTCGGTTTCTGGAGAAGCCTCAGCGTGCTGCCGTGGAAATCAGCGGCAACACTATCATTAACATAGGAACACAGGAGTTGAAACTGTCGGCGGAGGACTTGGTGAAGATTATTGAAGCGGCAGTATCCAACAAGAAGCAACTTGCCCAGGATGCGGTGGCTACCATCAAGCCCGCCAAATACGACCATAAGGCTGAGATATTTGTGGACGGTAGGGATGGGCCGCTAAAGATTACTGCTGAGGAGGTCTCAAAGATTCCGGTTGAAGTTGCCGTTGATAAAGAAGAACTGTCGACCAAACATGAGCACGTGGAGATTCATGTTCGAGCCAACGATCTCGACAACACCGAACACGGCTGGGCTGCAGTCATTCCTGCGATTTCTCCACAACGAGTCAAACTAGAGTTGGCGCCTGCAATCAAACCCGATCAGCTCTACGGCAAGAAGATCATCCGTGGCTCTGTGGAGGAGATTCGTAGTTCTGATAACCGTGGGCGCATGCAGCTACGCTGCTACCGGCTCGAAGCTATCGACGATCAATAAATTTCAAGGTAGCCTTGTCTCCGATGGACTTACTCCAGTTCAAACTGAACAAAAAACAGTCCGAAGAGGTCGAGAAACTCATCGCCCAAGGCTGGCCGCGCGAGGCGGCCATCGTCATAATCCTGGAATCAATCGAAGACGTGATAGAGTGAGCGTCTGAACAACCGTCAGCCAGCGATCAGCCAGGCGGCAGCACGCGGCGCAGGTAGTCTCTCAAGGCAGACAAGGTATCAACATTCGTGAACTCCGACACAAGACAGTGTTCACCTTGCTTGAAGCGTGCATACCCTTTCCAACCGCCATTCTCGTCTATCCAGCCGACCCGTAGCCATGGCGTGATATCGGCGAACACCTCGGCACGGAAAGACTGTCTGACCATGCGTTGATCGACGTGCTGGCGAATTTGCAGCAGGGCGGCCTCAAGTTGCACTACCTCTTCTGGCTTGATGTTAAACGACCATTTTTCAATCCACGTCCTGTCCTTGTGCTTTACAGCACCCTCGACATCGATGAAGACCGCTAGGGCCTTTTCATTGGGTTTGGCAGAGGTCCAATTCAATACGGAGCGGACCTCGATTGTGGCGCCGGCTTTCACCGTGAGTGTCTGCCGGCTTTGGGTATAGGTATAGTTGAGCATGTTTTTTTGGGCGCCGGCCGATGAATTTCGACCTTTGCGGCAGATATTACAGCGGACCTGCCAATTCGGCAACTCCCCTCCGCCGCCAGCGCCGCCAGCACCCATAGCGGACGAACAAGACAGCTGCTTATATGAGTGATATGAAAACTGCCTCACATGAGGTCTTGCCGGATGGTCTCGCCTGGCTGCCGACCCTTGAGGCCCGCGCCGCCTGGCGGGTGGGAGGTAGCGCCTGATGCCTCCTGTCGTTGCCGTTGCCAAAGCCGCGTGGGCAACGTGGTCCGCCTGGGCTGCTACCAATACTGTCGCGGCCTTTGTGATTAAAACGTTAGTGGGCGTCTCCGTTACTACGGTCATAGGCCGCGCGCTCACGCCCAAGCTCCGCCCCGGCTCCCTCCACGTCGCCGGCAACTCGCCGCTCCAGATGAGCCGCGACCCCATCACCCCGCACCGCATCATCTATGGCGAGACCCGCGTGGCCGGCCCCATCGCCTACGCGCAGGAGGCAGGCACCAACAACCAATATCTCCATCTCGTCATCCCGATGGCCGCCCACGAATGCGAGGCCATCGGCCAGGTGTGGTTCAATCACGAGGTCGTGCCGCTTGATGGCGTCAACGCCACCGGCACCTATGCCGGCCTCGCCCGCATCAAGAAGCACCTCGGCGCGGCCGATCAGGCGGCCGACTCCGATCTCGTCACCGAAAGCGGCGGCACCTGGACCAGCGATCACCGCCTGCGTGGAATCGCCTACCTCTACCCGCGGCTGACTTGGAGCCAGGACAAATTCCCCGGCGGCCTGCCCAACATCTCCGCGCTCGTGAAGGGCCGCAAGGTCTATGACCCGCGCACCTCGACCACGGCCTGGAGCGACAACCCTGCGCTTTGCATCCGCGATTACCTGCTCAACCCGGCCTTCGGCATGGCCGTGGATTCCGCCGAGATCGATGAGGCCTCATTTATCGCCGCGGCCAATATCTGCGACGAGGAGGTCGATCTCGCCGCTGGCGGCACCGAGAAGCGCTACACCGTCAATGGCAGCTTCGATCTGCTGGCCGAGCCGGCCACCGTCATCGAACAGTTGGCCGCCGCCATGGCTGGGGTCGTCGTTTACGCCGGCGGCAAGTGGTATTGCCACGCCGGCGCGCACCGCACGCCCACCGTCACCCTCACCGAGGCCGATCTCCGCGCGCCGGCCACACTCCAGACCAAGCAGTCGATGCGCGACACCTGCAACCGGGTGAAGGGCATCTTTATCAGCCCCGCCCAGCAGTGGCAGCCCGATGACTTCGTGCCCGTGGAGGACTCGACCGCCCTCACCGAGGACGGCGTCGAGATATGGCGCGATCTGGAGCTGCCTTTCACGACCAGCCACTCGATGGCCCAGCGCCTCGCCAAGATCGAGCTGCGCCGGACCCGGCACGACATCACCCTCGCCTGGCCCGGCAAGCTCAACTGTCTGCTAGTCCAGCCGGGTGATGTCGTCATGGTCACTTACCCGCGGTTCGGTTTCAGCTCCAAGACCTTCGTCGTGGTGGATTCCAAGTTCGACGCCCAGGACGGCGCCGATAGGCTCGGCCTCGGCGTGGATCTGGAGCTGCGCGAGACTGATTCCTCGATTTATGGCTGGTCCACCGCCGACGAAGGCGCGCACGTCCCGCCCGCCCAGAGCGAACTCTACAACCCTCTCGTCGTTCCCATGCCTGGCGGCATCACGCTCGGCACCGAATACTTCGCGCAGCCGGACGGCACCCTGGTCCCGCGCCTCAAAGTCGAGTGGAGCGCGGCCAACAACGTCTTCGTCCTCAGCGGCGGCAAGGTCCATATCGAATACAAAAAGACCGCCGACTCCGACTGGCTCGTGTGGACCAGCTCCCTGCGCGGCAACGCCACCCTCGACTACATCACCGATGTCCTCGCCGGGGTGAGCTACGACGTGCGCCTGGCTTTCGAGAACAGCCAGGGCGTCAAGGGCGCCTACTCGGACACCGAGGATCACACCGTGTCCACCGATGCCGTTGCCACAGCCGCGCCGGGCAGCCTCTCCGCCACGGCCGCGCCTGCCTCGGTCAATCTCGCGTGGGCCGAGGTCGCCGACACCCGCCTGGCCTATTATCGCGTTTACCGCCGGCCCTCGGCGGAGGCCAACGACATCGCCGGCGCCACCCTCGTGTGGGCCGGCCGCGCTACGAGCTGGACCGATTTTCTCGTCACCCAGGGTGTCACTTACCGCTATTGGGTGCGCGCGATCTCCCACACCGGCGTGGCCTCGGCCGCCTCCGATCCCGCCACGGCCGCGCCCAACCCGAGCACCGGCAATTTCATCGACTACCGCTTCAAGCGGGCGACCACTGCGCCCGATACGCCAACCGGCGACAATCCATCCGGCTGGAGTGATTCGCCCCCGACCACGCCGGCCGATCAGCCGCTTTGGATGTCCAAGGCCGAGAAGACCAGCACCGGCACGCTCGTCGGCGCCTGGTCGGCCCCGATCCAGCTCACCGGCGAGGACGGCCAGGACGGCGAAGCCGGCGCCGATGGCGAGGATGGCGACAGCCTGGAGGTCCAATACTCCGTCAACGGCAGCAGCGACTGGCATTTCCCCTTCGCCGATGGCGACCTTTACATGCGCCAGCGCGTCGGTGCCGGCGACTGGTCCATCGCCATCCGCATCGTCGGCGAAGCCGGCGCCCCCGGCGGCACCTTCTCGATTACCCTGCACCTGCATCCGTCGGGCGGCGGCGAGATCGACGGCACCCCCGGCGGCCCCGGCACGCACGTCAAATCCGGGCTGGCCGCCGGCGGGGTTTACGAGATCCGGGCCGACGCCACCGTCGGCGGCGAAACCTTCCAATACTGGCAGTCCGCCTGGCCGGACGGCGAGCTGGTGCAGGTCGAGACCAGCAACATCACGAATGTCCTGCTCACCAAGAACCTCGTGCTCACCGCCTACTACCTGTGACGACGATTGACCTCAGTATCGACTAAGTGTGTCGCCTGAGCGGGGCATCCACCGCAATTGTAAACCAATCCCACCTCCCACCTTTTCCGCGTTCGGGACAAATGTTCGCCCGATGCGGGGGCTTTAATTAACGGCCGTTTATCAGTGGTTTGCGCGCGAATCAGCAATCGCGCTATCAGGGCAGAACGCACCAAATCGCATCAGTTCGGGCTATCTAAAACGAACATTTGTCCCGCAAGTGGTCACCGGACGGAATATTCCCGGCTTCGGCCAGCACCTCGTGCCACAGATCGGCTTCGCCGGGCAAGCCGTGGCGCCCGAGCTCGGTGAAGATTTGGCCGGGCTCCGGTTCCACCACCCGGTGGCGGACATCGCCCGGCAGGCCGGGGCACACCTTGCGGGTCAACGCCCAGCAGGCCCAGGCCCGCCAACGGCGCTGTTCACGCCGGGGCGCGTTCATCCGGTCCGCATAATGTTGGAAATGCACCCGCGGGTTGCCGATGAAGACGCCCGGCGGCGTGGCGGCAAGCAGCCACGCCATCGCCGCATACGGCAGCGGCCATTCTCCCAACACCGGCTCATCGCCGCGCAAATCGGCGGACATCGCGCGGTCGAGGCAAAGCAGCGCCCGCGCCGCCAAGCCCCGCTGCCACAGGGATTGCCCGTATTCGAGGCAGGCACGGTAAAAATCCGCCCCGCGCGCCTCCCCGCGGTGGCTGTGCAGCAAACGCCAGTCCAGCCCCGCCGGGGCCGGCGGCAGGTGCGGACAGGGAGGAAGCGACGCCATGCGCCGTTTGGTGTCCGCGAATCCGCCGCCGGTCAACCGCCGGCTGCGATTCGCGCTTGGCGCACCGGCCGGTTTCGGCAACAACGGCGCCCCTGAGCACGCTCCCCTCACCCACCGATCCTTTTCCCGAAGTGCAGCATATCTCCGGCTGGCGCCGGATCGCGTTGTGGCCCTTCGGCATGCTCGTGCGGCTCTGGATCCGGACCCTGCGCATCGAGGTGTCGGCCGAAGACCTGCGCAACTACATGAAAAACGACGAGCCGGTCGCGATGGTGCTTTGGCACAACCGTCTGTTTCTCGCCGCGCTGATCTACCGGCGTTTCCGCCGCGGCAAACCGATGTATGCGCTCGTCAGCGCCAGCAAGGACGGCGCGTGGCTCGACGCTTTTTTCTCGCTCATCGGGCTGAGCACCGTGCGCGGCTCCAGCCACCGGCTGGGCCGTGAAGCTGCCTCCGCCTTGGTGGACGTGCTGCGCCAAGGCTACGACGTGGGGATCACGCCGGACGGACCCAAGGGCCCGATCTACGAGTTCAAACCCGGCGCGCTCATCGTCACCCGCCGCACCAAGACACCGATTCTCCTGATCGGCGCGGAATTTGAAAACGCCTGGCGGCTGCGCCGCAGCTGGGACCGGTTTTATTTGCCCAAGCCCTTCTCGCGGGTCCGCATGCGCTGCGACCATATTCCCGCGGAAGCGCTGGCGGATCGCGATCAGGCGGCGGCGCGGCTCCAAGCCCGGCTGCTGGAGATCAATCCTGACCCGGAATATTCGGCCGGTTGAACGGCCGGCTCAAAACTCCGGCTTGAGTGCAACCGTGCCGCCGGGGGTCACGGTGTAGTCGTCACCCGCGCACCAGGTTTCGTCGTTGAGCACGAACTTGAACGCCATCGGGCGCACGACCCCGGCGATCGTGATGCGCCAGTGGTCGTCCGCGATGCAATCCATCGGCACTCCGCTGTCCCAGTTCAGGCCGGGGCCATCCCCGCGCAGGTAGAGGGTGTTGCCGAAGCCGACATCAATCAAAGCGGAGATCATCGTGACCCCGACCTGCGGGGCCGCTTTTTTCACGGCGGTCCGGGTGGTCGTCTTCTTGACGGTCTTCGCGGGTTTCGTCGCCGGGGTGAGCGCCTTGGTGGTGGTCTTGGTTTTCTTTTTCATAACGAGATTGGATTTGGCGTCGGCTTGCAGTCTATCCGGCTGCCAGACTCAGGAAAGCAAATACAGGACCAATTGTGCGCGTAACCGGAAATTCACGCAAAGCCATGCAGACACCTGCAAAAGCCGCCGGCCCCCAGCGGTTTGGACATCCACCCGCCGGCCCATGTCGCTTCGCAACTGCATCGACGGCGTCATGTTGCCCGCCATTCCGCCAAGCCGGCGTAGCCTGGGTGAAGGCTGGTGGAGCAGATGGGGATCAAACCCACGACCTCGTCGTTGCGAACGACGCGCTCTATCAACTGAGCTACTGCCCCGGATGCCAGGGAGGGCAGGTTTTGGGCAATGGCCGCGTGTGAGTAAACATCATTTTTGCGCCGGCCACAGCAGCCCGCACCTTCAGGCGCGATGCCGGCCCGCCAGCCGCGCAAAGACCATCTTGCCGCCCGCGGTGGGCAGCACACTTGTTACCTCGGCCTCGACCTGCCGGCCAATCTGTGGGCGGCCGTCAACCACCACGACCATCGAGCCGTCTTCCAGGTAGCCGACCGCCTGCCCTTCATCCTTGCCCGGTTTGCTCAGCTCCACGCTCACCACTTCCCCGATCATCAGTTCGGGGCGGAGGGACTTCGCCAGCTGGTTGAGATTCAGCCACTGCACGCCGTGAAACTCGGCCATCTTGGCAAGATTGTAGTCGGTCGTGAGCAGTTTCGCCCGCATGCTTTGGGCGAGAAAGACGAGCTTGGCGTCCACGTTCTGGCGGTTGGCGACCTCGCTGTCCGTAATGCGGATGTCGAGGTGCTTGATGCGGCGCAGTTCGTTCAGCACCTCCAGCCCGCGCCGGCCGCGTGCCTGCCGCTGCGGATCGGGAGAATCGGCCACCGCATGCAGCTCCTTCAGCACAAAACTTGGAATCACCAGCGCGGAACCCATGAAGCCCGACTCGCACACCCTCGCAATGCGACCGTCGATCAGCACGCTCGTGTCCACGACGACCAGCGGCACGTCCACCTCGTGCGGCACGAAACGCACATAGGGGATGACCAGGTTGAACTCATCCTTGCCGCGCAGGGCGATGACCGTGCACAGATAGGTGCAGGCAAGGAAAAGCGCGAGCCTCGCGATGAAGATGTGCTGCTCGTCACCCCGGTCGAACAGCGGCGAAGTGCCCACCAGGTAGGAAATCAATGCGCCCACCGCCAGGCCGAAGCTGATGGCCGAAAGCCCGCGCAGCGAGAAGCCTTTCAGCAACACGTCGATCAGCACCACCAGGGCGCCGATCATGAATCCCACCGCCATCGCCAGCAGCCGGTAGTTGTCCCACTCCTCCACCGCATAACACACCAGCCAGCCGCCGAAGGTGCACAGCACCACGAACAGCAGGCGGATGGAGAGCAGGGTTTTGTTCATGACCGGTTCAACGGACCAGCAGGTAGACAATCACGGGGCCGGCAATAAATACCGCCATGAGCACGTAAAGCAACCGGATCGCCCGGCGGGCTTTTGCCTTTTCAGCCTCGGTCTCGTTCATGTATCAGGACTGCACCCGACAACCCTTTCCATGACAATGCAATACTGGCTGGTGAAATCCGAACCCGAGGCCTACGCGTGGAGCGATCTGCTGCGCGACCGGAAGACCGACTGGACCGGCGTCCGCAATTATCAGGCCCGCATCCACCTCAATGCCATGCGCAAGGGCGACCGGGTGCTCTTCTACGAAAGCGTTACCACCAAGGCCGTCGTCGGCGTCGCCGAAGTCACCAAGACCGCGTTTCCCGACAAGACTGCCGACGAACCCGGCTGGGTCGCGGTGGAACTGAAAGCGGTATCCGCCCTCGCCAAGCCCGTGACCCTGGCACAGATCAAGGCCGAGGGCGCGCTCGCCGACATTCCCCTGCTCCGGCAAAGCCGGCTGTCCGTCATGCCACTGGCCGCCGCCGCTTACGCCCGGTTGGTCGCCTTGGGTTCTTAAGGTCAACCGCTCAGTCCGGCAGCTCGACGACGAACCGGAAGCCCAACCGCGCCTCGCGGTTCTGCTTCGGCCCCAACCGGGCCAATGCGGCCGCCGGACTGCCGCCGAATATCGGCGCCGCCGCGTCATCCGGTCCGGCCTCGAGCCATTCGGTGGAGTCGCCGGCCAGTTCGAGAAACCCGGTCGCCGGGACGGCGGACGGCACCCGGTTGTGTGCTTCATTCCCGACTTCACGCCAGGCCAGCGCCGCACGAACCTCCGCCTCACGGGGCAGGCGCACCGGCCGCCCCATCAGCCATGTAAGCCGGCGGCAAAATTCCGCCGCTTCGTTCCAGTCCACAAAATCAACCGGCGCCGCATCGTCGCGGTGGCGGCTGGGATTGGAGGCCATCACCCGGGCAAATAGTCCCTGGGGCGTCTGACGGCGACCAAGGAGCAATCCCCGTTCCCCCGGCAGCGGCAGCAGCATCCCGTAGCATTCCTCGTGCAACGCGGCGAGGTGATCCCACTGTCGGTTCAGGTAGGCCGCCTTGAGCCGCAATTCCGTCTCCGCCGCGGAACTGCGGGGATAGCGCGCGGCGATCGCTTCCAGCAGCGCGGTCAGCTTGGCGAGCGAGCGGCCCGCAGCGACCAAGCGCCTTTGGCTCAGACCACGGCAGAGCTCTTCATCGAGCAGCCGCGCCCTTGCCTGGTCTTCCGCCGCCATCGCGGTTTGATGTTTGGTTTCCAACTCCTGCAGCCGCGCGGTGGAAGCAAACCGCGTGAGCGGAAATCTCCGGTTCAGCTCCGCCTGCTGTTCAAGCGCGGCCGCGAACAAGGTCGTTGCAAGGTCCGGCCGACCCGCCGCCACCGCCGCCTCCCCGGCCCGTTCACGCTCGGCGATCTCCTCCGCCGCCGCTGCCGGCGCCAATGCGGCCACCTGCTCTTCCACCCGCATTTGCAACCGCAGGTCCGCAAACCGCGTGCGGGGGAAGCGGCGGTTGAGCTCGGTCAACGTTTCCCCGGCGCGCTGATAGGCCCGCAATGCCGCCGGCCAGTCGGCCTGCTCCCGGGCCGCCTCGGCTTCGGCCACCGCTTCGTCCACCACCCGGCGGAGCGGCGCGGCTTCCAGCGATTCGATCAGCATGCTCAGCCGCGTCTCCCGGGCAAAATCCTTCTGTCTCGGATCCGCGCGACTGCGGTTGACCTGCAGCTGCAAAGCCAGGGCTTCGCGCCAGCCGGCGAGCGCAGCCGCCTCGTCCTGCTCGGCCTCCGCCGCCTCGGCCAGCGCGCGGCTCCGCGCATTGATGCGCTCCGCGGCCAGGCTGTCCCGCGCGGTCTCGAGCTTTTCCAGCCGCTCGGCGTGCTCCCCGCCGGGCGACCGGTTGGACGCGAGGATTTCACGCTGCCACTCAACGGCGCGGGCCAGCTTCTCCTCCCAATCCGGCGCGAGACGCCCTTCCCGCTGCGCCGCCCGGTAATCGGCTTCGACGGAGCTGATGTCCGCATCCATTTGCCGGTGCGCCGCCGATAATGCCAGCCGGGGCGCAGCCGGAGCGGCCTGCGGCGGACGCGGGCCGCGCGACGCCAGAACATGGACCAGCCAGAAAATCCCCGCCAGCGCCAGCAGCGGCACCGCCCAGCGGGCCCGCCGGATTATCCTGCCACGTTGCGCTGACACCCGTGTCATGGGAACAACCCCAGCCTGAAGGCCGACCGGCCCGAAGGCAACGCGTTCCCGCCCTTGGTCGTAGGGCTCGACACCCCCGCGGTTTGCCCTTTGCAAGGAGCCGTGCCCGCCCAACTCACCATCCTTGCGCCCGGCCTGCTCGGCGGCTCCGTCGCCAAGGCCGCCCGCACCCATGGCCTGGCCTCCCGCATCGTGCTCTGGGCCCGCCGGCCCGAATCCCGGCTCGCCCTGCGCGAGCAACCGTGGTGCGACGCCGTCGCCGACACGCCCGAGGCGGCCGTCGCCGGCGCCGACCGCATCGTCATCGCGGCGCCGGTGGACCGCATCGTGCCGCTCATCCGGCAGGTGGCCCCGCACCTCGCCGCCGGCGCCATCGTCACCGACGTGGGCAGCGTGAAGGGCGAGATCTGCCGGCTGGGTCAGGCCGCCGTGGGAAAATCCGCCCACTTTGTCGGTTCTCACCCGATGGCCGGCTCGGAAAAAACCGGCTGGGAGCACGCCAGCGCGGACCTCTTCGCCCGGCGCGCCTGCTTTGTCACCCCGCTGCCGGAGACGGCGCCGCAGGCCGTGGAGGTTGTCGTGCGTTTTTGGCGGGAACTCGGCTGCGAGGTCACCACCGAACATCCCGACAAACACGACGAAATCGTGGCCCACATCAGCCATCTGCCACAGGTGCTGGCCTCCACGCTCTGCGCCTTCCTCGCCCACAAGGACCCCCGCTGGCGCAACCACTCCGGCGGCGGCCTGCGCGACACCACCCGCATCGCCGGCAGCGACCCCGCGCTCTGGCGCACCATCCTCGAGCAGAACCGCGACGAAGTCCTGCGCGCACTGGCCGGATTTGAAGACCAACTGCACGCCTTCAAAGCCGCCCTGGCCAACCGCGACTACCTCGACGTGACCGCCCGGCTCGAACGCGGTCAGGTCTACCGCCGTGATTTCCGCCCCTGAACGCCCCAACACCCCAACACGTTTGTCATATAATGGATGACAAACCGGCTGGGCCGGCCGTCTTTTGAAAAAACTGTTGGCGTGCCGGGCCGGCTCGCCGACGCTGCTCGGTCGCATGTCCCTGCCCGACCCTTTGCCCGTCACTCCCTTTACCCGTCCCGCACGCGGCAGTGTCACGCTGCCCGGATCAAAGAGCATCACCAACCGGGCCCTCATCCTCGCCGCCTTGTCCGACCGGACGGTCACCCTGCGCGGCGCGCTCTTCAGCCGGGACACGCGGATCATGCTCGCCGCCCTGCGGACGCTGGGTTTCCACATCGAGACGGATGAAGCGGCCCTGACCATCGTCATCGAGGGGCGCGGAGGTGCGATCCCCGTTCGCGAGGCGAAAATCGACGTGGGCAACGCCGGCACGGCCGCGCGTTTCCTGACGGCTTTCGTCTGCCTCCGGCCCGATGGCAGCTATCATTTTGACGGCGACGAAGCCATGCGCCGCCGGCCCATCGGCGCCCTGCTGGAAGCGCTGGCGGCACAGGGTGCGCAGGCCGACGCACACAGTTTCCCCTTCACCCTGCGCACCGCCGGCCTGCCGGGCGGCGAGGTAGTCCTCGATGCTTCCGAAAGCAGCCAGATGCTCTCGGCCCTGTTGATGGTGGCGCCGCACGCCCGGTCGCCCCTGACCGTGAAACTCAAGGGCGAGGCCGGTTCAAAGCCCTTCGTCCAGATGACCGAGGCGATGCTGCGGCAGTTCGCCGCCCGGCCCGCCGACTACCAGATCGAGGGCGACGCGTCCGCGGCCAGCTACTTCCTCGCCCTGCCGCTGGTCACCGGCGGAAGCCTGACGCTCACCAATTACGGCGGCTCCCTGCAGGGCGATGTGAAGTTTCGTGACGTTGTTACCGGCATCGGTCCCGCCCGGCGCGCCGTGGACCGGAACTTCCGCGAGTATTCCGACACCTTCCTCACGCTGGCCGCCATCGCCCCCTTGCTCGACGGCCCCACGCGGATCACCGGCATCGCCCACACCCGCAAGCAGGAGACCGACCGTGTCGCCGGCATGGCCCGCGAGCTCTCCAAACTCGGCCAGCGCGTGATCGAGACGGAAGACGCGCTCGAAATCCATCCCCGGCCGCTCCGCGCCGGACAGGTGATCGAGACCTACCACGACCACCGCTTCGCCATGAGCTTCGGCATCCTCGGCTGCCATGATCTGCACGGCGACGGCCGGCCATGGCTCTCGATCCAGGACCCCGCGTGCTGCGCCAAGACTTTCCCGCATTTTTTTGAGTTGCTGGAGAACCTCCGCCAAAAATCCTTGGGCGACTGATGGCTTCCACACCTTTCATCATTGTCGCCATCGACGGTGGCGCCGCCTCGGGCAAGTCCTCCACCGCCCGCCTGCTCGCCGACCGCTTCAACCTGCTGCATGTGGACACCGGCTCATTCTACCGGCACCTCACCAGCGAACTCCTCCGGCGCGGCGTGCCCCATGCCGACCTGCCCGCCCTCAAGTCCGCGTTGTCCGGCCTCCACCTTGCCACCCGTCTCGAAGGCCGCTCCGCCCGGATGCTGGTGGATGGCCAGCCCGCCGGCGACGAGATCCGCGATCAACGGGTCAACGAACATGTTTCCCACTACGCCGCGATCCCCGAAGTTCGACAAACCCTGCTCGGCTACCAACGCGGCCAGGCCGACTTCGCCCTCGAGCACGGCTTCCGCGGCCTCGTCATGGAAGGCCGCGACATCGGCTCGGTCATCTTTCCGCAGGCCGACTTCCGTTTCTTCCTGCATGCCGATCCCATCGAACGCGCCAAACGCCGCGCCGCCGAAGGCCGCCAGGACTCCGTCGCGGAGCGCGACCGGCTCGATTCCTCCCGCAAGACCTCGCCCCTGACCTGTCCGACCGGCGCCATCGATATCGACAGCACCCACCGGTCGCTCGAAGAGGTCTTCGCGCTCATGGCCGACCGCGTCGCCCCCGCGCTGGCTTCCGCATGAGCCACTCCTTCCGCCAAGTCGAAATGGAGCCGGTCTACGGCTTGTTCCACTACCTCGCCACGGTGGTTTACGGGATGTTTTTCCGCGGTGATATCATCGGACTCGAAAACCTGCCGCGCACCGGCTCCTTTCTCATCGCGGCCAATCATGCAAGTTTCCTCGATCCGCCGTTCATCGGCTGCCAAGTGCCGCGGCAGATCGCCTACTTCGCCCGCAAGACGCTGTGGAAGCCGGGCTTCGCCTCATGGTGGCTCGACGAAGTCGGCACCATCCCGGTGGACCGCGACGGCGGCCAGGATGTCAGCGCGATCAAACGCGTGCTCAAAACCCTGAAGGAGGACAAGGGCCTCATTCTTTTTCCCGAGGGGACGCGAACTTCCGACGGGAAACTGCAGGAGCCCAAGGCCGGCGTCGGCCTCATCGCCAGTCGGGCCGGCGTGCCGGTGGTGCCCGCGCGGATTTTCGGTTCCTTCGAAGCCTACGGCAAAGGCCGCGCGCTGCGGCTCGGCACGCCGGTGAGCATCGTCTTCGGCCCGCCGATCATGCCCGCCGAATATGACGAGCCTGCGGCCGGCAAGGAGCGATATCTGGTCGCTTCGCAGCGCATTTTCGCGCGTATCGCCGCGCTGCGCGAACCGACAGCGCCGGTCATCTGATCCCGAAATTGGGACAAAATAATTTTCCGCCGGATGTAACTTTGGCGGCGGCGACGTGTATTAATCCACGTCCACGGCACAACACGAGGGCATCGAACCAAAACAAAAACCCGATAACCCGCATACGCGGATCCCCTCCATGAACAAAATCAAATTCCTCGTCGGCACCGCTCTGGTGAGCGGCCTGCTTTCCACCACCGTCTTCGCCACCGACCCCGGCATCCCGCAGGCCGGCAAAATCGTGAATCCCGAAGGTCTCTCGCGCCAGCATCTCGGCGCCACCGTCCGGCTCAACTTCACCGTCGATGCCAACGGCCGACCCCAGGATGTCACCGTGATCAGCCCCGCCGACCGCCGCCTCACGCAGAGCGTCGTGAGCGCCGTTTCGCAGTGGCGTTTCACCCCGGCGATGCAGGACGGTGCCCCGGTCTCCCGCCGCGTCACCATGCCGCTGGAGATCAGCGCCCAGGCCGCGGTTCCCGCGGTCACGCTCGCCGTTGCCACCGCCGCGCCCGTGGCGGAGACAATCGTGAATCCCGCCGGCGTCTCCCGCCAGCACATCGGCAGCACGCTCACCGTCTCGCTGGTGGTGGATGAAAACGGCCGGCCGCAGGATGTCACTGTCGCCAGTCCCGCCGACCGCCGCCTCACGCAAAGTGTCGTGAAAGCCGTCTCGCAGTGGCGCTTCACCCCGGCGATGCAGGACGGCACGCCGGTCTCGCAGCGCATTACGATCCCGATCGAGATCCAGGCATAAGCATCGCTTGTCTCGCCGCGTGCATCCGGCCGATGGTTCGTCCATCAGCCGGATTTCGCTTTTAAGCACGCATCACCGTTCCCTCCGGGATGGCATGCAACCCCGCCAGTCCGGCCAATCCCAGGGCGAGGTCCAGTTCCGCCAGAATGTTCGCAATCACTTCGCGCACGCCCGCCTCGCCCGCAACCGCCAGCCCGTAGACATAGGGCCGTCCGAGACAGACCGCCGTCGCGCCGAGGGCGAGGGCCTTCAGCACATCGGCGCCACCGTGGATGCCGCTGTCGAAAAGCACGGGAATCCTGCCGTTCACCGCTTCGACGACAGCCGGCAACGCATCCAGTGCTGCGATCGCACCGTCGATCTGCCGGCCGCCATGATTCGACACCACCAAGCCGTCGATGCCCAGAGCCACCGCCTGCCGGGCGTCGTCCGGATGCACGATACCCTTCAGCAGGATCGGCAGCCGGGTGTGGCGGCGCAAAAACTTCAAGTTCTCCCACGTAAGGTTTGGGCGCGAGTAGGTGTTCACGAACCGCTGCACCGCCGCCCGCGGCTTGTCCGAACCGAGGTTGCGCAGCAATCCGCCGGGAAAATTTCCCTTCTGCGCCAGCGCCGTGGCAACGGTCAGAAAATTCAGCGGCGGCCGGGGTGCGCCGTCCGGGGCGGACGCTTGCCCGAGTTCCGCGCAGAACACCGGATCGCTGGTGTATTGCGCGATACCCTGCCCCTTCAGAAATGGTAGTGAGCCCAAATCGAGGTCCCGCGGGCGCCAGCCGAGCATCGTGGTATCGAGGGTGAGCACGATCGCCTCGCACCCACAGGCTTCGGCCCGCCGCACGAACGAAGCGACCAGATCATCCGACCGGCTCCAATAAAGCTGAAACCAGCGCGGGGCCTTTCCCATGGCGGCGGCCACCGCTTCCATCGGCACCGACGCCTGGTTCGAGAAAACAAACGGCACGCCCAGCGCGGCCGCCGCCCGGGCCACGGCCAGATCGGCCTCGCGGTGCACCATTTCCAGCACGCCGATGGGCGACAAAAGCAACGGCGACGGCAACCGCCGGCCCAAGAGTGTCACCGTGAGATCGCGCTTCTCCACGTCGTGCAGCACCCGGGGCACGATGCGCCATTTTTCAAAGGCCGCGCGGTTGGCTTCCATCGTGGATTCACGCCCGGCCCCACCCGCCACGTAGGCCCAGGCCTCGGCGGACATCGCGGCCTGCGCCGCCTTTTCCAGCTGCGCCTGCGCCACCGGCACGGCCGGCAGCCGGCCGCCCACGCCGGCGACATAAATCTCCCGCTGCCGCTTGCGTCCGATGTCACTCTGGTCGCTCACGGGAAATAACTGCGCCGGCTTTACCGGAGGCCGCAGGCCTTGCGTGCCCGCGTGATGGTTTGCAGCGCCACGGCCCGCGCCCGCTCCGCACCGTCGCGCAGCACCTGCTCCACATAGTCGGGATTGGCCGCGAGTTCGGCGCGTTTGGTCCGGGCGGTGGCGAAGAAATTCCAATAATGCTCGAAGAGCGCCTTTTTCAGGTCGCCATAGCCGAGACCGCCGGCCCGGAGCCGGTTTTCAAAATCGGTCGCCACCCCGGCCGGCGCGAAGAGTTTCAGGAGCTGGATGGCGAGGTTCTTGTCGGCATCGGGCTTCGGTTCCTGCGGCGTGCGGGAATCCATGACGATGCCCATGATCTTTTTCCGCAGCGCCTTCTCGTCGCCGAAGATCTCAATGGTATTCCCGTAGCTCTTCGACATCTTTTGCCCGTCCAGCCCGGGAATGACCGCCACTTCCTCCGCGATCCGCTCTTCCGGGACCACGAGCGTCTCGCCATAGGTCTGGTTGAACTTGATCGCCATGTCGCGCGTCATCTCCAGGTGCTGCTTCTGGTCCTTGCCGACCGGCACCACGTGGGTATCGAAAAGCAGGATATCGGCCGCCATCAGCACCGGGTAGGCGAACAGGCCGAAGTTGGGCGAGATGCCTTTCGCGGTCTTGTCCTTGTAGCTGTGGGCGCGTTCCAGCAGGCCCATGGGCGTGAGGGTGCCGAGGAGCCAGGTGAGTTCGCAAACTTCATGCACATCGCTCTGCCGCCAAAAGACCGCCTTGGCGGGATCGAGCCCGCAGGCGAGCCAGTCCAGCGCGATGTCGCGGGTGTAGGCCAGCCGCTCCTTCGCGTCCGTGATCACGGTCATCGAATGGTAGTCGGCGATGAAATAAAACGCATCGCCGCCGGCCTGCAGCTCGATGGCCGGGCGCATGGCGCCGAAATAGTTGCCGATGTGCAGGGTGCCGGAGGGCGTGATGCCGGTGAGGACGCGGGGCATGTGGTAAATCGTTCGCTGGTGCGTGGTCGTGGTCTTTTCCCGAAGGACCGGATAGGAAGAACGAGAAAGATTCGGAGAACGAGAAAGATTTTCCGTCAGTCCCGTCGGGGGATGGTGGACAGCGTGCCGCGCATGCGCGCGATGGTCGCCGCCGGCAGGATGCCACCGAAGGGCGTGAGCGGCATGACCAGCGACCGCCGGCCGAGCAGGGTGCCGGGTTGGAGAACGGCGTTGCAGCCCACCTCGGCTTCGTCGCCAAGGATTGCACCAAATTTCCGCAGGCCCGTCGCCACCGGGCCCGCCGGCAACCGCACGACCACTTCCTGCTGGTCGAGCCGGAGATTTGAGCAAATGACGCCCGCGCCAAGATGCGCCCCGTTGCCGAGGATGGAGTCGCCCACGTAGCTGAAATGCGGCACCTGCACCCGGTCGAGCAGCAGGCAGTTTTTGAACTCGCAGGCATTCCCGAGCACGCCGTCCGCACCGACGATCACGTTGCCGCGGATAAAAGCCCCGGGGCGGATTTCCGTGCGCGGGCCAATCCACGCCGGACCGATGATGGTAGCCTGCGGCGGTAGCTTCACCGTCGGGTCGAGATGCACGAAGCCCTCCAGGTGCACGCCGGGCGGGAGCTTGGGCAACGCCCCATCGAAACGATGCGCCTGCAGGGCCGGCCCGATCTGCTTGATCCAATCCCACGGCGCCGCCTCGGGACGGAAGGCGGCGGCAAACGCCGCCAACGAGGGCGGTAGGGCGAAGAAGTCGGCGGCTTGCATGACGGATGGCTAGCGGATTTCGGCGAGTTTGACAGGCCGTTTCTCGGCTATGGACAAATCGGCGGCAAAAATGACCTCGTGCGTTTTGACGGCCTCGGGGAGTCCGCTCAGCGGCATCGCACGCCGCCCGGTCAGCGCCGCGAAAAACGCCTCGAACTGCGTCCGGTAGGGGTGATCGGCCACATCGCCGGAATCGATCGGCTGCATGTCGGTCGTTTGCCACCGGTTGCGTTCGTCGCCGGGGCCGTGTCGGGATATCTTCTGGTCGAGGATGGAGCCGTTGCTGCCAACCAAGTGGGTATGAAAATAGTAGGGCTGCAGGCAGTCGATGACCGACGCACACTTACCCACCCGCCCGTCCGTGAATTTCAGGATCGTGACGCTCGTCGTGGGATACTCGTATTTGGCGAAATCCGGCTGCGCCGACTGCGTGGCGTAGGCCATCACCTCCTCGACCTCGCCGTCCATGCAGAGCAGCAAGGCATCAAGCGCATGCCCGCCCGCGGAGAGCAGGCTGGAGCCGCCGCCCCGCCGCGTGATGTTCCAACGATACTGCCCATACCAGGGCCCGGAGCCATGATAGTAATCCACCTCGCCGTAATGCACCCGGCCGAGCAAACCCGCATCCAGACGGGCCTTGATGCCGAGAAACTGGCTGGACCAACGGCACTCGAAACAAATGCAGAACCCCACGCCCGCCGCCCGCACCGCCGCCTCGATCCGGCGCATATCCGGCAGGGCCAGCGCCATCGGCTTTTCCAGAATGATGTGCTTGCCTGCACGGGCCGCAGCCACGGCGTGCTCGGTATGATCCCACGGATAACCGGTGATCGAAACCACGTCGATTTCCGGGTCCGCCAACAGCGACTCCACATCCGCATGCACCCGCAACGGACCACCGTGCTTTGCCGCCAGCTCCGCCGGTCCAGCGGTCGCGAGGAACAAAGGCCATCGACCGGCCGCCCTGCCCGGGGTCGCCGATGGCGGCGATATGGGCCGTCGCCGCCCAGCCGTAGCCGATGATGCCCACGTGCCAAGTTTTCTTCATGCGCGGCCCTCACGACAACAAGTGCACCCCGCCGGTGCAATCCCCGGCTGTTCCGGTTCGCCCACGGCACCGGGCTGGTTTGAAATGGTTCCCGCCAACGCATGTTTCCTGCCCCGGTCGATCCTCATTCCGAACTTTGATCAACGGCCATTCACCGGCCACCACTGCACAACAGCTCAATACACCAAACGGACGGTCAAGCTGCCCTCTTGTTGGGCACCAAGAAGGGCATGAGACCGAAGCAGATCCCTGTCCAAGACGTTTCGGGCCAGCGCATCCATCTCCATCTGCAATTTGCCCAGTTTCCAACGCCAGCCCGCGCCCAGACTAGCCAGACCATAGCCCGGATAGGTCAGCTCCTCTCTTAAAGTGTCGGCATAATTGGCCGTATACCCGGCGATATACTGCCAGCCAGCGGACCAATAGAAACCCGATTTGAAATCCACGGGTTGATGCCGGAGATTCACGCTGAGATTGACTGGAGGCAGCCTGGTAATTGGCTGGCCCACCTCCTGCGGAAGATCGGGCGAAGCAACCGTGACAGCCCTTACGGCCGAACCCCGCAAGGCCAACCGGAGAGATTCCGCCGGCGACCACTTAATCTCAAGACGCCCACCGCGATACTCCTCCTCGCCGGCCGCCACGAGTTGCGGCTGGCTTTGATCCGCATCCGCCAGCGGATCATTGAAGAGCGGGTTGATTCGCGAGATGTGCTGATTGAACAACCAATAACCGGAGACCGCATATTCGAGCTGCCCAGAAACAGACCGTCCGCGCAAACCGGCTTCATAACCTGCGGTGGTCTCGTTCTTTTGAATCTTACCGGTGCGGGCATCTACCGGGGTAAACGGGTCGAAGGCCGTGCTCAAACTGCCAAAAAGCAGAAGCCGAGAGGGCGCGATGAGGTAGTTCAGTCCCAAGTGGTGGCTCAGTTGGCCGGTATCGTCCCGATACCGTGGCTTAGTCACACCCGGCTTGGAATCACTCACCTCGAGATCAACCAGATCGTAGCGCAACCCCGTTGTTGCCACCAGCCGGCCTTGGCGCCACGCCACCCGGTCGCTCAACTCCAACGTGGAGTAACGCGGACGCTCCCGGCGGTCGGCAATGATGCGGGTGTAACGCAAAGGATCGTATGCCGGCAGCAGGAAATTCGGGGCCAACGGATCAAAGCTGCGGACATCAGCGGGCAGTTGGTTGCGATCCGCCACGGAGAGCGCGCTCTCTTGCCGATGGCTGTGGCCAAAAGTTCCGGCCGCGCCCGCCAGCAACTTGTGCTCGCCGCCCCAAGCCGAAAATCGAAAGATCGCTTCGGTTCTCAAGGCCGCGGCCTGCTGCGGCAATTCCAAGTGGCGGGGCTCGCGCACACCTTGGAACCTGCCCGTGGACAGATTAAGAACCGAAGTCGTGAACCGATCCTGAACTATCAATCGCGACCATCCCTCCAGGCTGGCCCGCAAAGCCACCCGCTTGGTTGGCTGGCTGTCCAATTGGATGCTCGCCGCCGCGCTTTCCCGAGTGACCCACGCATGCGGACCGTTGGCATTGAACAATGCCAGCGGCAGCCATGGGCCCTTGATCTTGCCGGCGGCGTCGATCCGATATTCCGGTATGGCAGATGCAGCACGTGCTTTGACCGAACGGGCGTCCAGCGTATACAGCAGCGTAAGCTTGGCACTGTGTTTGTGGGCGAGCGCGGCCGATACCGTGCGGGTTTGCTCCTTGAAAAAATCCTGAGGGCCGGTCCTGCCCTGCCATTCCAATGCCGTTCTTTGCCACAACTTGCCCGGACGCATGGGGCGGTTGTCTTCAAGAAACAGCCGCCCGCGATCGGCAGTCGAGCCCGTGGCGATAAATCTCAGCTGCTTTCGCGCCCTGGGTCGCGCGGTTATGATGTTCTGCATCCCTCCCGGGGCCGCCCGGCCAAGGACCGGAATCAATGCACCCTGAATATTGATCGTTTGGGCGACATTCAGGGTTTCGGGCATGCCGATCTGCGCAAATCCGTTCCTCAACACGGGAGTAGGAAATCCCCTGAAGCTCTGCCGGATCTCTCCGGCAACCAAATCCACCGGAGGCGGCTCGTTGATGCGCGCCAGCTCCACGGCCAACACACCGTGCACGCCGGTGCTGAAAAAATCCAAATCATCCAGAAAATCATTCCCAAACAACCCGTCGTGCAGCTCGGCTTCGCCGGCCCCAAGATTGGTCTCGTCCCAATCAGCCTTCCCGCTGAGCACATCAAATTCGGTCAAGACTGTCGGCGCTTCCTCCAGCGGTTCCAATGGATCGAAATGCGTCTGGCCGGTGCCGCCGAACAGCATACTCCACCATAACATCATGCAGACACGGCCTATTTTACGTCGCAAAACCATATAAGGCGTCAGCTGAGCCCAGTCGCATTTGCCTGTAGATCAGGATGCCGGGAATTGCGTTGGTCAGCCGGGAACAAACCCAACTTGAGTGATGACAAGCCCGGTGCGGGACCAAAAACTCGCCATGGATACGAGATATTTTAACTGCGCAAACTTCTGCTGCCACAATTGGCCGATCAAGCCACCTGCTGAGCGGAGTGTTCATGTTGGTTAGCCGATGGATTTGGATGGCGGCAAGGCCGGATATTCGCCGGAAGATTTTCACCCAAACTGCTGGGGTATGATGCCTCCGTTGGAGCCCGGCTGAATGTTTAGCCAGCGCGCACCATAAAGCGCAGCCTCGGCGTCGAATTCCCGACCATCAGGCAGCCGGTATTGGTTCGGCATGGTCGGCACCCGGCCTGATTTGAACGCAGGCAGCCGGCCGCGGTCGACCTTGAGCTGCGCATGCACCTGTTCCCAGCTAAAATCCCTGTAAAGCACGCGGCGGAGCGCCTCAATCCGGCCGGTGTGCTCCGGACGATCGGCCAGGTTGTGCTTCTCTTCGGGATCGGCGTTCAGGTCGAACAGCAACGTGGCCCCGCCCTCGACCTCCACCAGCTTCCATTGCGCGGATCGGGCCGTGCGCCATGCCCGGTTCGGCTCGGACTCCGGGACCGGAGCCGGAAAACTGATGGTCTGCCCGTATTGGTAATAAGCGCTGCATGCCGCCTCGCGAGGCGCCGCCGCGGTGGTCGGCGCCCCCAACACTGAAGAGAAATCCTTGCCATCGAGCCCTTCCGGCACCGGCAGGCCGGCAAGACGGCATGTGGTCGGATAGAGATCGACGAGCGAAATTGGGTGGTCGAGACAATGGCCGCCGGGGGCGATGCCCGGTCCGCTCAGCAACAATGGCACCCGAATCGCCCGGTCGTAATAAACACTTTTGCCCCAGATCGCATGGTTGCCGAGCATCTCCCCGTGGTCGCTTGAGTAAATGATGATGGTGTTCTCCAGCAGCCCCGCCTCGCGCAGTCCGTTCAACAATTCGCCGATACAGGCATCCACAAACTCGACGCAGGCATAATATGCCTCGCGGCCGCGGCGGATCTCTTCCGGCTTAAGATCGGCATGCCCCGCTGCCCGGGCACGGGCAAATTCCTCGGCCGGCGTCATGCCGCCCGCCTCGGGCGGCGGCACCCGGTCACAATAGCGGCGCAAGTAGCGTCCCGGCGCCGTAAAAGGCGGGTGCGGCCGGCTGTAGGATGCGCACACAAACCACGGCCGGCCGTCATCGCCCGCCGCGTGCTCCTGCACATACGCCAGGGTTTCCCGGGTCACCACAACATCCTGCAGCAGGCTCTCGGGGATCTCCGTCACTCCCGCACTCCGGGCCGCGGCGTAGCCCGGAAACATGGCCAAAGGATCGGGCTGGTGTCCGAGACCGTGGCGCAAATCCCCGTAGGGTCGGTCTTGAAAGCCCTGCATCTGGTCGCGCCCACCAAAATGCATTTTGCCGACCAAACATGTCCTGTAACCGTGGGCGGAAAAATGTGCCGGCCAGGTCAGATGCTCGGGAAAAATCGCCCAGTGATTGTTCCACCCCGCGCAATGATGCACCTCCTTGCCCGTCAGCAGGCACATGCGCGACGGCGTGCAAAGCGGGGAAGCGCATACCGCCGAGCTGAATTGCACCGACTGGCCAGCCAGCGCATCCAGGTGCGGCGTTCGCACGACCGTGTTGCCGCCAAAACCGGCAACCGCCGGGTCGTGCTGATCGGTAAGCAGGAATAGGATGTTGGGACGATTCATGAGTGGGGCGGATGGAACAAAGCAGCGGTCATGGAAAGGATGTTAACCGGTAATACGGAAAGCCAACACCAGCCAGCCCGCGAGCCCGAGGACAAACGCCGTGCCGGCCATGCCCCAAATCCTATTGCCACGGCGGTCTTCCCGCCGCGGCCCCAGGCGACTAACCAGCCAGCCGACGGCTTGGCTGGCTATCAGTGCGGCAGGCCCGATGTATTGGAAACTGAACCCGGGCCGGCCGGTCAGCATATCCCAAAAGCCGATCAACACGGCAACAGCGACGCTTACGAGCGTGCCCAGCAGCGCGCCAACCGGCGTGATCGATTTCATATACCAAGCCATCAGGAAAAGCCCGAAAATCGGCGTGGTCACAAGGGAAGCCGTCTTGTTGGTCACGGCGGTGATGTTCCCCGGCACGTGCTTCATCACCAACCCCAGTGCGATAACGGCCACCCCGATCACCACGGTCAGCACCCGCAGCAGACGGACCCGACCAGCCTCGGTGGCAGGCGTGAGCTTGAAACGCTCCAGGAAATCGCGCGTTACGACCGCCGTAACGCTGTTTACACCGGAATCCAGGCTGGACATGACCGCCGCCAGCATGGCCGACACAATCAGGCCCGAAAGACCGGGGGGGATGTAATGGGCGATGAAAAACGGAAAGAGTTGATCGGCGTCGCGCGCAACCGTCATATCGGGCGGCAGTGCATCGGGGAAACGCGTGAAAAAGCCCAGGAGCGCACAACCCACCAGACTGAGCAAAATCGCGCTGACCACAACCGCGCCGGAGTTCACCAACATGGATCGGCGGGCTGCAGCTGCATCCTTAACGGCCATAAAGCGCTGGATTGAAGTCTGGTCGCTGCACGAGGTGGCCACCCGCCAGAGCACCATGTGAATTACCAGCCCGACCAGCGTCACCCGGACATGCGGATCAAAGCTAAACAGCGGCTGGGTTTCCCAACTCGGCGACCATTCGGTGGGCACCCAGGACAAATCACCCATGTGCCAGGTTACAACCCCGATGGTGGCAAACGCGCCGACAAACAGAAGCGTGGCCTGAATGTTGTCTGTCATGACCACCGCCCGGAAACCGCCCATCGACGAGTAAGCAATGGTCACCATTCCTACACCCACGGACAGTAGCGGAACCCATTTGGGATCCAAGCCGACCACCACCGCCAGCACGGACGATGTCAGATAGGTCATGAGCCCCATCCAGACGAGGCGCAGAAAAATAAAAAGCGCCGCCGCGATGAGCCGACCGACGACACCGATGCGTTCCTCGAGATATTCGTAAACGCTGGTGACACGCTGGGCCATGATTCGTGGCAGCAACACATGGGCGACCAGCCAGTAGCCGATGGGCACGGCGATAAGCTGGGCAATCCCCACCATCGGGCCCTTGTTGATCATCTCCCCGGGCTTCCCGAGATACGAGATCGTGCTGAGAAGCGTGGCATACATCGACAGGCCAACGATGAACCAGCCCATGGGCTTTGCCTTCGCCACCAGGAACTCACCCTCGCTGGTTTGTTGCCGCGAATAATACCAGCCCTGGCCGAGGATGAAGGCGAGATAGAGACCGATCACGATCCAATCGATCGCGATGAGGCCATGGACATTGGCGTGATGAATCATAGATTGGGATAGCTAAATGCGGGCGGGTTGTGCTGGAGCCGTCTCATGGCATCGGCGGTGCCCGCGTCACCGTCTGATTCTCCAACAGAAACATCACTCCCTCCTCGCGCCACTTGGCGGCGAGCGCATGGCCCCTGGAGTCATCGACCAGGTGGAAGCGGACGCCAGAATGCGCTGCCCCGCGCCGGCGTTCCGCTTCCATGAGCGCAAGCACAAGCCGCGTGCAAGCATCGGAGCCGGTGCGCAAATCGTGGTTGCCAATCGCCAGATAGATCCGGCGACCGGCCAGTTGTTCGGCAAAGTTCTCCAACGCCAGCGCCGCCAAGACCGGGCTCTCCTTGAGTGCATCGAATTCGGTCACCACCCGCCAGTCGGTCACCGGGGCAAAGGCCGCCGCGGCAGCGATGCGCCGGTCCGCCGCCGCCAACCGTAAGGCAAAATAGCCACCCCGCGATACCCCGGCGACGACGATTCTCCCCGCTGGAGCGAGGCCACGGCGGATGCATTCGTCGATTACCGCCCGGCCGTTATGCACAAATTCGGAAAAGGGATCCTGCCCCGCTGCCACGCGCTGGGCCAGACCGGCGATGCCCCCGCCCTGACCATCCAACCTCTCGCCATGCGCCGGCAGATCAAAGCTCGCCACCCGGTGGCCCTGTTCCAAGAAAATGCGGCCAGCGGCACCATACCGTCCTTCGGGCAGAGAGGCCGCTCGGTCGGTGCTAAAATACAACAGCAGCAGGGGTTGTGCTGCCAGGGTGTGAGCCGCGGGTGAAACCAGCCTTACGGACAGAGACGAATCGCCCGACCGGACGGTAAACTCTTCCACCGACATGCCGGCAGCACGAGCATTCGCGGGTGCAGCAACCGACGAAATCGCCATTGCCAAAACTGCCATGCCGGTCGCCGGCAGAAAGCAATGCCCGGGCCCGGGCCAAATCAGCCTGATCATGAAGATGCTCGCCCCCATTTCGCGGTGTCCCATTTGCCGCTCCTACCGGAAGCGAAACGAATACAGGTCGCATTCCTGCATGACAAATCGGAGCCGCACGGGCTGGCCGGCCACGGCGGACAGGTCGCCCTGCCGCCAGGTCATCACCTGCTCAATGCTGTCACCGTAAGCAGGTTTGGCATCGGCCAGACCATAGCCCGGGATCGGCACGCCATCGGGGTTCAAAAGCTCAACCGCGATGCTGCCCGCCGCGCTGGAGCTGAAATTGATCACGAGTTCCCGGCCTGAGAATATCAGCGGCTTGGTCACGAGCTCGCCGCTTTCCGCGCCAGCCCGCACGGAGACAAAGCCGTCGGCCCGCAACACGTAGCGGTCGCCATTTTTATGGTAGATGGACAGCTCCTCCGGCGCGGTGAGAACAACATTCTGCGCCACGTAATTTGCACGATTGCCCCACAAGTCCGGGTTCATGCCCGGCCGGATGAAGGCCTCGGTAAACAGCCGGTCGTAGTGCAAGGCGCCGGCCCGCTTCGACATGAAGAGCACGTCGGTGGAATTGTTATCGCGGCGATCGTAACCCGGGGCATTGCCCCGCGCGGTGACGAACCGTGTCGGCAGCGCAATATAGATGTGCGGAGCGCGCACATAGGGCTGGGTGTTCGTGGTGTAGAGATGTTCACCGGGCAGGTTGGGGTCGAGAGCCACCGGTTCGCTCCAGTGCACAAAATCGGGCGAAGTAGCGCGGCTCACGCTCCGCAGGTGCCCCGCGTTGGTCCATGTGCGAAAATAGCAGACATAGAGCTGCTCGGCTTCGGACCAAAACGCGACATTGGCCGAGTCGAATGCATGCCTCCATTCGTTCGCCCGATAGGGAATGATCTCCTTGCGCTGAGTCCAGGTGATCCCGTCGGGTGACACAAAGGCAAAGAGTCCCCGGCCAGGGCCGCCCAGCTTTCTCTCCTCCGGTTTACCGGGATAGCCGGCGACCGCCTTGTAGCGTTCGCCGGGAGGCACCCCGGGACGATCATCGAGAAAGGGTGACAGATTGTGCAAAAACGGCGAGAGCCCGAACAAGATCACGTTGTTGTCCCGCGTTCCACCGACCAGATGCCGGCCGAAGCTGGGCAAGGTCCACTGCACGCCATCCCGGCTTTCCGCATAATGGAGAGTCTCGCCCGGATGACCACTGTAGGTTGGACCATTGTAGTCCGGATCGCGTCCCCGATACCAAGTGCGGTAAAGATCCCCATCCTTGATCACCGTGGCATAGTAGCCTCCGGGAAACGGCGCGGATGAAGCCGGTGCCTTGACCGGGTGATGGAGCCTGAACTCCACCGCGTGCATATGTTCGACCAACAGGCGGTCGACAAAAAGCTCCAGACGGGAACCAATATCAACCGGAGCGGCTTCACCCAAGCCACTCTCCTGCTTTCCATTCAAGCCGGCGATTTGCAGGGTCAGTGCCAGCAGCACTAGCTTGTGTTTCATTGTTTCGGCAGATCCGCCATTTAGGGCCAATTCAGGACTTCCTGATAGACCCGGTTGTAGTTTTGAACGGGGACTTCGCCCTGCTCCAAGAGATCAAACAAATCCTGCCGCAACTCGGAGCCGTCCCAAGCACCACGCGGGCGATCAGCCATCGCCGGTTCTATCTCGGGGGCATCATGTTCTGGCAGCCAAACCGCCATGGTTGATTTGACCCCGGCAAAGGCGGGATTCCCGGCAAGATTGTGCCACTCGTGGGGATCGCTGAAGTGATCGTAGAGTTCCTCATCGCCGTTGCGGTAGCGGATATACCGGAAGCGGGCGTCGCGAATGGAATGATTGCCCTGCCCATAGGTGGAGAGGACCGGTTGTCCGCGCTCAGCGCGTTCGCCTTTCAGCACCGGGGTCAAATCGATGCCATCGAGCTTTTGCGGACCGGGCGCCGGCAGTCCGCAGAGCGCGAGCAACGTCGGATAAATATCGAGCAAGCTCACCGGAGTGGAGCTCATCTGCACCGGCAGGCCGGGCACGGAAATGGCAAACACGACCCGGTTGGTCTGCTCCCACAGGGCAAATTTTGCCCACATGTCTTTCTCGCCGGCGTTGTAACCATTGTCGCTGGCAAAGATCACGATGGTGTCGTCCGCATAGGCACTGCTCTCCAAGGCATCAAGCACCCGGCCGATCTGTTCATCCACGTAGGTGGTGGCCGCGTAATAGGAGCGCAAATATTCCCGCCACAGGCCGCTGTTGACCACCGCCGCATGGGTGCCGCGCTTGGTCGCACGCCAGCGCGCAGCCGCCGGCACATCCTCCAAGTCACCGGGAAGGTAACTCTCGGGGATCCTGACATTTTCCAGCGGATACAGGTCAAAATAGCGTTTGGGCACGATGCGCTCGGAGTGCGGACGCCAAAAACCGCAGGTCACAAAGAACGGCTGCTGGTGGTCCATGCCCAGAAATTTGATCGTGCGGTCCGCATGCACGGTGTCTTCCTGCAGCTTCGTCGGATCATCCCGGTCCCAGTCATCCGGCAAGGCGCCAATGCGCGTGGCGAGGTAATCGGGGTCAGGCATGCGCAAGGTTTCGGGAATAATATGAGGCACCAAGTCGGCATCAGTCTTGATGCCCTGGCTGCGATCGCGGTGCAGCACCCTGAATCCGGGTGTGTAGTCGTCCAAGGTCTCACGCTGATAGGACGTGTGGTCGATCTTGCCGTAACCGGCGGTCAGATAACCGTGCTGGCGAAAATGACCCTGCATGGTGGTGGCTTGGGCGATGGGCGCGGAGGTGCGCCGCCAGTTCTGGGCGTTGTAGTAGGCCCCGGAATTGGCGGGATGCACACCGGTCAAAAACGCGGCCCGCGAGGCGGCGCAGACCGGGGCCGCGTTGTAGCCCCGGGAAAACCAGGTGCCGCGGGCGGCCAAGCGCTCCATGTTGGGCGTCCGCACCATCGATTCGTCCAACAAGCTGACCATATGCGCGGGGTGATCATCAATCAGGATGAAGAGGACATTGGGTTGTCGGGGTCCGGATTTGGGAACGACATCTTCAGGGTCGCCCGACGACGGCCACGCCGGCGTGGCCGTCAGGGCAATCAGTGATGCAAACAGGACGGGGTATCTGTGTCGGTTCGCTTCCATATGTCTTTGGCGGCTCTTAATGGCCGACGGCCCTCGCATCTGGATGCCGCGGATCAGCGGCACCCATTTTCATTCCGGTCGCGGGGTCGATCATGATTGTTTCCGCCTGCCCCTGATAGCGGGTTCTCAGCGTCAATTTGTGTCCCTTGCCCTCAAGCAGTTTAGCCGTATCCGACGACAGGCCGAAGGGCTCATAGGTCAATTCATCCGGCAACCATTGATGATGGATCCGCGGAGCCTCCACGGCCTGCATCACCGGCATTTTAAAATCGATCACATTGGTAATGATCTGAAACACCGTGTTGATGATCGTAGGACCTCCCGGGCTGCCGGTAACCAGAAGGAGCCTTCCGTCCCTGAAGACCATGGCCGGCGTCTGCGAGGAAAGCGCGCGCTTGCCTGGCTCAATGGCATTGGCCGGGCCTTGCATCAGGCCGTGCATGTTGGGCACGCCCACCTTGGCCGCCAGATCGTCCATGACATTGTTCATCAGCAGTCCCGTCCCCGGAATCGTAACCCCGCTGCCAAAGGAATTTCTTAAGGTATAGGTATTGCTGACGGCATTACCCTCCCGATCCACCACGGAAAAGTGAGTGGTCTCAGCCGACTCCCGCAAGCCCAGCCCCGGGGCCAGACCAGCGCTGGCGGTGACGCGCATCGGGTCAAAGTCCGCCATGCGGCCGGCGAGGTAATTCCGGTCGAGCATTTCGGCGATCGGCACGCTGACAAACGCGGGGTCGCCGATGTATTCGATGCGGTCGCGAAACGCCCGGCGCATCACTTCGGCAAACAGATGATGCTTGGCGGCGGAATTGTGCCCCATGCCACGCACGTCGTAGGGCTCGATCATGGCCAGCATCTGGAACAGGGTGATCGCCCCCGAACTGGGCGGCGGCATGCCCACAATTTCGTGACCACGGTAGATATGTCGCAACGGCACGCGTTCAATCGCCCGGTAGCCCTTGAGATCTTCCAGCGTAATGGTGCCGCCGTTCTCCCGCATCGCATCGGCGATGCGGCGGGCGGTTTCGCCCTCGTAGAACTCGCGCGGGCCATGTTCCTGCAGTCGGGCCAAGGTGGCCGCCAAATCGGGCTGCCGCCAGACATCACCGACGCGCCAACTCTCCCCGTTGTTCAAGAGCACACGCCGGGACTCCTCGAAGCGGGACAGAAGC
Source organism: Opitutaceae bacterium (assembly GCA_026125215.1). Classification (GTDB taxonomy): domain Bacteria; phylum Verrucomicrobiota; class Verrucomicrobiia; order Opitutales; family Opitutaceae; genus UBA2377. The sequence goes on along the minus strand of JAHCLN010000010.1, from coordinate 7,882 downwards.
CGGGCATCCCGCTGCAAAAGCTCCACGGCGGCCCGGGTCAACACATGCCCTTCCGCCAGCCGGCGGGCAGGCTCAATGATCTCGGCCCAGGTCACGCGGCCGGAACCGTATTTCAGAAAGGCCCGGGCAAAAGCGTCCACCGTGCCCGGCACGCCGCTGGCGCGCCAGCCCATGCGTGATGAACCGAGTTCAGTCATGACGCTCCCGTCTTCTGCCAGATACATGTCACGATGCGCCGCCGCCGGCGCGGTTTCGCGGTAATCTATGCCGATTTGACGGTTGTCATCCGCGCGATGGATCAGCATGAATCCGCCTCCGGCCAGATTGCCGGCACTGGGGTAGACAGCGGCCAAGGCAAAACCGGTCGCAATGGCCGCATCCACGGCATTTCCGCCTTTTTTCAAAATCTCCACACCAGCCTGCGAACCCAGTTCATGCACCGAAACCACCATGCCGTGTTCGGCCGCCACCGGTTGACGCTGGGCCCGGGCCACCGGCAGGGTGATTGGGCCAAGCATCCAGATGATGACCATTACCTTGGCGCAGCGATAAAGTTGATTGCACATAATCGGAAACTTCGGATGGCAGTGAATCCGAGCAGGCGGTGATTTTGGGGGCCGGCGGGGAAAGGCTTGGTGGTCAGTCGACATAAACTGCAAACAAACGCAGATCCTTGGCATCCCGGCCGGTGAAGTTCACCCGGATGCGGAACGGCTCGTTGACTCCTTCCAAACTGTCCCGACCCTGCCAACGCACCGGCAGGCGCAGGCCCGAGGAATCCGCAAATGCATCACAATCCTCGGCGGTGTATCCGGGGATAGGGCGCATGCGTTCATCCAAAATCTCCACCTGCAATGTGCCCTCGGCACCCAGACCTGCAGCGTTCACGAAAACCCGGGAGCCGGGGCGGGCCGGCAATGCCGCCGAGATGAAATGTGGATCCGTCACGCCTCCGTTGGGCGTGTAAAAGCCAAGCCGGTCGCGCATCCATGAGGCCACGCGCACACCGGTGGGACCATCACGGTTCACTTCGGTCCAGATACCGTAGTAGTGAAAGGTCCGGTCTCCGATGTTCAGGAACGCCTGCCCTTGGGTCAGCCTGGGTTCCGCACGGTCGGGCTCCTCCAATGATGGCACGATTTTGAAGTCGGGCACCGGTTCGCGAAAATTGATTCCGTTGTTGCTCACGATCAGGCCGATATCGCAGACCACGGTGCGGCGGTCATTCGTCGGGTTGTCATACATGCCGTAGAAACCAAGGACAACATTGCCGCGGTCCCATAGGCCCGCGCCCAAGTGGACTTGCGGCCCGCGATGGCCTTCAAAGTCGGTGGGGGGACGCGGCGGCAGGTTGTCCCGCCGGAAGCTCATGTGCGAGGCAGTGGTCCAGTTCTCAAAATCGTAGGAGGCGAACGTTTGCATGGTGCGCTTGTGCGCCCCGGGGATGGGGTGACGGATCGCGTTGCTGTGACCGTTGATCAGGTAAATGCCGTCGCGCTTGATGAATCCGCTTGGCTCGATTTGGTGACCGGGATTGACCGGCTTCCCGCCCGCGGTGCTCGTCCACCGCACTCCGTCGGGACTGACCGCGGCGAAGATTTGCCAGGACACGCCCGGCACGGCGTGCTCGCGCAGCATCTTGAAACGGCGGTTGGGATCGGGGTCCTCGGGGTCATGAATCACCAGCGTCACGGCCGCATGCATCGGGTGGTCGCCATCGAGCGAAACCAGATTGTTGTCGCGATTGCCGTGATAGGTGACAAGGCCGAGCTTGGGCTTCGTCCAGTTCATGCCATCCTTCGACACCGCATAGCAAACTTGGCGGTTCCTGTCCTTATCGAAGCCGGTATACCACATGTGATAGTTTCCGTCCGCCTCCAGGACAGTGCCGAGAAAGTAGGCGCGAGGATGATCCGGGTCTCCCGGTTGCCCGATGGTCAACACGGGGCGGTCGGGCAGGAGCGGGTCCTGGCGCTGGTGCTTGCTTCCGGCGACCAAGTTCAGGTTCAGCCCCCGGTTGAACGGCAAACTGTGATCGTCGAAGGGAAAGAGAACAATTTCCCGAGTGGCAGCGGCCGGCAATGCGGCTAGCGTGGCACAGGCCACCGCGAGGATGGTTCGGGTCCGGGTGCGAAGTTGGTTGATGTCCATGGGAGATGTGCCTGAGTTACTCGATGTAAATCGCATGCAAGCGAGCCTGATGGGCGTCCCGTCCGGCAAAGTTCACGCGCACACGGATGGGCTGCTTCAGACCCGCGAGGTTGTCCCGAGTCCGCCACGTGGCGGGCAGGCGAAAACCGGACTCCTGGGTCCAGCCTGAGAACTCTGCGGCACTGAAGCCCGGGATGGGACGCATCTGCTCGTCGAGGATCTCGACCTCCAGCCGGGCGTCCGGCGAAAGGCCGTCTGCGTTCAGATAAACCCGGGCATCTGCCCGCGGCAGCTCGAACGGAGCCGAGATGCAATGTGCCCCCGTGACTCCCGGACTGGGAGTGTAGTAGCCAAGACGGTCCCGCGGCCATGTGGCGATACGAACCCCGGTGGGATTGTTGTAGTTCACGGATGTCCAGATGCCGTAATACACCAGGGTGCGGTCACCGATGTTCTGGAATCCCTGGCCCTGGATGAGCCTGGCCTCGGTCCGGTCCGGCTCCTCGTGCGCGGGGATGATTTTGAAGTCGGGGATCGGCTCGCGGAAGTTGATCGCATTGTTGCTCACGATCAGGCCGAGGTCGCAGGTGGAGGTCCGGCGGTCGTTGGTCTCGTTGTGATACTGGCCGTAGAAACCCAGCAGCACGTTGCCGCGGTTCCAGAGGCTCGCACCCACGTGGACCTGCTCGCCCCGGTTCCCCTCGAAATCCAGGATCGGGCGCGGCGGGATGTTGTCGCGGCGGAAGCTCAGGTGCGCCGCCGAGCTCCAGTTCTCGAAATCATAGGAGACGAAAGTCTGCATGCTCCGCTTCTGGGCGCCGGGGATCGGATGCCGGATAGCATTGCTGTGGCCGTTGACGTAGTAGGCTCCGTCGAATTTGACTAATCCGCTGGGCTCGATGCGAAAGCCGGGATTGATTGGCTTGTTTCCCGGCAGACTCTTCCAATTGAGACCGTCGGCACTGAAAGCGGCGTAGACCGGCCAGGACACGCCCGGGATGGCGATCTCGCGCAGCATCTTGAAGCGGCGCTCCGGATCCGGGTCCTCGGGCTCATACAGGACCAAGACGCATACTCCGTGCATCGACTCCGGACCATCGAGCGAAACGAGGTTGTTCTCCTTGCTCCCGTTGTATTCCACCAGCCCCAGGCGCGGCTTGGTCCAATTGACCCCGTCCGGCGAGACGGCGTAGCAGACCTGGCGGTTTTTCCCGTCGTGGCCGGTATACCACATGCGATATTCGCCATCGATCTGGATGACGGTCCCGTAGAAATACACCCTCGGATAATCGGGATCGCCGGGTTTGCCGACGTCGAGCACCGGCTTGTTCGGGTGCTGGGGATCCTGCCGCTGATGCTTGCGACCCTGCACGAGGTTCAGAACAAGCCCCCGGTTGAACGGCAGGCTGTGATCATCGAAGGGGAAAAGGACGATCTCAGAATTACCGTGCGCGTGAATTGCGGCCGGTCGCACCGCCGGGACGAACCATGTCACGCCGATTAGCGCACAGAGCGCCCGGATTGGGAACAGGTGGCGGTTCATTGGAGATAAAGGGCGCTGAACCGGATGTCTTCCTTACGAGGGCCGGCAAAGGTGGCCTTGATCTTGTAACGTGCGGGCAGACCGCGGAGTTCAACTCCGCCGCGCCAGACCACGGGAACTTGGTAGCCACCGGTGCGGACGACCGCAGCGTCCGGGCCCGACCAACCCGGCAGCGGGCGCTCGTCGTGCGTGAGCAGCTCGAAGCGCAGCTCGGCGCCTTCGTCCAGACCGGAGGCGTTCACGTAGAGCGTTTCACCATCCTTTGCGACGAGCGGCGAGGTAATGAATTCCGCTGAACCCTCGCCGTAGTCCCGCACCCGCAGGTCGGCGAACCGATCCCGCGGCAGGGTTGCCAACCCCACCCCGCCACGCGCGGGAATCGGGATATCGCCCGCGGTCCAAGTGCGCGGATCGGCCGCGCCGTAATAGAGGTAGGTCTTGTCGCCGACATTCTCGAAGCCTTCGCCCTGCATCAGTCCGCCCTGGTCCCAAGCCCCGTCCGGGCCGATCGGAATATAGACGAATTCCGGCATCGGTTCGCGAAAGAGAATGCCGTCGTTGCTGATAAGGAGACCGAGATCAATCGTTACCTCCGGCCAAGTCTTGCCGCCCTGCCAGAGACCGGTCAGGCCCACCAGCACGTTGCCGCGGTTCCAGACGCTCACACCCTCGTGCGCCTGTTTGCCGTCGTTGCCGTGCCGGCCGGTGACATGCTGCCCTTCACGCGTATACGCGACATTCGCCGTGGCGGACCAGTTGACAAAGTCATTTGATCGGTGTTGCCGCACGACCCGGGCATGAGTGTCGCGCACGCCATCGTAGGGGCTCTGGCCGGAAGCGTAATACATCCCGTCCCACTTGAACAGGCCGCCCGCCGGTTCGAAATGCATGTCGGGAATGATCAGCTGTTCGCGGGGAATCTGGGCATTGTCCGGGGTGACGGGGATGAGCGAATTCCAGCGCAAGCCATCCGGACTCGCAAATGGCACCAGCGTGCCATGCCGCGTCTGGCCCTTCATCCAATAAATGTGGCCGACCATTTTGTAGCGGCGCGCGGGATCCGGATCTTCCGGCTCATAGATTACTTTGACGTTGATCGGCCCAAGCACCGGCTCGACGAGACAGAGATTGTTGTCCCGGTTGCCGTTGTATTCGACGAGCCCGAGATTGGGCTTAACCCAATTAACGCCATCGTCGCTCTCGGCATAGGCCACGCGCCAAAATGACGGGTTGGCCGGCCCCTGCTCACCCCGGGCTCCGTCCAAGGCCGCATACCACATACGAAATTTGCCCTCCACGCGGATGACGGAACCGTAGAATTGAACGCCCCAGTGGTCCGGCGCACTCCGCGGCCCGCGGGCGACCACCGGATTGCCGGAGTATTTTTCCGGCTGATGCATGGTCAGCTCCAGGCTGCGCGTAAAGGCGATCGAAACATTGTCGAAGGCGAAGAGCGTCCGCCCTTTGGTTTCGTCGATGAGAGGTTGAAACGTGCCGCTGTCGAGCGGGCCGGCGTATCCGGTTGAGATGGCCAACCAAGCAAGCAACCAAGAGCAGGCAAAGCGGTTTCGGGATATTTTGGGGATGATCATAACGGATGGGGTTAAGCTTTTGACCGGGCAGGATTAGTTCCGGATGTAGAGCGCACTGAAGCGGATGTCCTGACGCCGGGTGCCTTCATAAACCGCCCGCAGACGCACCCGATCCGGCAGACCGCCGATGGCGGTGCGGCCGGACCAGGCAACGGGCACCTGAAAGCCGTTTTGCCGCACGACTGCAGCGTCCTTGCCGGAGAAACCCGGCAGGGGTTTCAGGTCATGGGCGAGCAATTCGACACGGATCGCGGCCTGCGGACCGAGGCCGTCCACATTGAAGTGGAACCGCGGCGCCGTGCCGGCGGGCACTTCGATGGATTTGGTCATGAACTCGACCACCGCCTCGTCGGCGGGAATGTGGTAGCTGCCCGCTCCCAAACCGGACGGCTCGAGGACAAGGTCGCCAAAGCGGTCGCGCGGAAGGGTCACCAAACCCACGCCGCCGCGCACCGGCAACGGGCGATCGGTGTGCTCATGCGGCCGCGGATCCCATGAACCGTAGTAGATGTAGGTTTGATCGCCGATATTCTCGAAGCCCTGCCCCTGCAGGAGACCGCCCTCATCCCAGGCGCCGTCCGGACCGCGCTCAATGAAAACGAACTCGTGGGACGGTTCGCGGAACTGGATGCCGTCGTTGCTGACGAGGAAGCCGAGGTCGATGGTGACATTCCGCCAGGACATGTCCCCGTGCCAGATGCCATGAATGCCCAGGAGAACGTTGCCCCGGTGCCAGACGCTTACGCCCTCGTGCGTCTGTTCGCCGTCCCGGCCGCGTCCACCGCCCAGCAACTGATGTTGGGCCGTGCGCACAAAATTCACCGCATTGGCGTGCGCCCAATTGACAAAGTCGCCGGAGACGAAAGCACGCGCGATGCGACCGTGGTAAGGGCGGTCGGCGACCACCGCATTCTGCCCCGAGGCGTAGTAAAGGCCGTCCCATTTGTAGAGACCCCCTGCAGGTTCGAAATGTGTCCAGGGTTGAAACAGATCCTCTTTCCCGATCTCGGTGCCGATCGGCTTCACGGGACGGGCGACCTTCCAATGGATACCGTCGGCGCTGAAGAACGGCACCAACGTGCCAAGCCTGCGCTCCTTGGTGTAGTAGACATGCGTCGTCATCTTGTAACGACGCGATGGATCCGGGTCCTCGGGCTCATGCAGCACCTTGAGATTGAGAAAACTCAGCTGCGGCGGGTCGATCGGGACCAGATTGTTGGCCTTGCTGCCATTGTGTTCGACCAAACCCAGATTGGGCTTCGTCCAATTGATGCCGTCGGCGCTTTCGGCATAGGCCGGACGCCATCTGGGCTCATCAGGACCGGAGGGAGGCAGGTCGCTGGCGGCGGCATACCACATCCGCAGCTTGTCGCCCTCACGAATGACGGAGCCGTAGAACTGCACCGCCCATGCATCCACCGAGCCCGCCGGCCCGCGCGCCACGACCGGGTTGGCCGGATGCTTCTCCGGTTGGCGCATCTTCACCCGCAGGTTCTGGGTGAAGGGGATCGAAACGTTGTCGAAGGCAAAGAAGGTCGTGACCTTCGTCTCGTCAAAGTAGCGGTCGGTCGCGGCTGCGGACGAACCGACTGTCAGGACAAGGGCGCAAGAGAGAACAGCTAAACCGAGGCGGGGGATGACTTTTTTGCACATGGGGCAGTGATGGGTTGGAGGTTAAATTTTAGGATCTTAGTCCCCGGCCAATTGCTCGGGTGTGAGCTCATTTAGGAGCGGTTCTTCGCGGGCAAAGCGCGCAAGGTTCTCGGCGAAGATGTCCCAGATCCGTTCCTTGTAGCGCGGACTGAGGCTGGAGCCGGAGATGTGTGGCGTGAGGATGACATTGGGAAATGCCCACAACGGATGCTCCGCCGGCAAAGGATACTGGTAGTGCGTGTCGAGGGCGGCCCCGGCGATCCACCCTTCGCGCAGCGCACGCAGGAGTGCCTCCTGCCGGATGATCGGCCCGCGCGCCGGATTAAGCACGAAGGCCGTGCGCGGCAGCGCCTGCAGTTCACGCTCACCGAGCAGCCCTTCAGTGGCCTTGGTCAGCGGAAGCGCGAGCACGAGAAAATCGAGTCCCGCCAGAAACTCCTGCTCCTGTCCCGTGGTGAAAACCCGGTCCGGCAACACCCCCTCCGAATCGCCCGTGCCGGGCACCGCATAGACCAAACCGCGGGGACCGGCGCCCCGCCGGGTCATCGCGTGCACCTTTAGCCCAAGCTGTCTGGCCAAGCGGGCGGTCTCGCGCCCAATGCCACCATAGCCCCAGATGCCGACGGTCAGGCCACGGATTTCACGCTGAAACCCGGCGGAGCGGTCCCAGACCGCCGTATCCTGATTGCGGATCATCTGGCGCAGGTTGCGCGCCAGGTTGACCATCATGGCGATGTTCCACTCGGCGATGGGCACATCAAAGCACCCCAGCGCATTGGTCGCCCGGATGCCCCGCGCCGGCAGATCGAGCCCAACCAACTGCCGGTAGCCGGCCGAGGCAATTTGCACCCAGCGTAGCGATTTGAGCTCGGCGTGGTTTTGCGGCGGCACCGAGCAGAACAGCACCTCAGCATCCTTGAGCCGCACCGGATCCACCGTCCGA
>JAHCLN010000001.1:0-87500 GCA_026125215.1 Opitutaceae bacterium | reverse complement strand
TTCGAAAAAAATTCGATGCGCGCCGGACCTAAAACCTGCCCCCATTTGCTGCCCGACTCCGGCCTTGCGGCGAAGCGTTTAGCGATGGGAGGGCGGAACATGCGGGGTCATGAACTCTGTTCAAGACCTTTTTTAAAGAAATATGAACTTTACCACTAAATATTAACCATCAATTACTTGTAATAGTCTTTCGCTGGAAATCCAAAGGGTCAATCCGATCTCACCTGTTCCGCCGGCCTCAAAGGCCCACGCTGTATCCGGTATTTAAATACTATAGCCTTGCGCCCTGCACTCCGCTCAGGTGCCCATGCTTTCTGGGCACCCTCTGCACTTGCCACCTGTCACAATCGAGCGCTGTCTGGTCGCGGCATTTCACCGCCTTGTCCTCATCACGTTTTCTCAAACTCACCAGCCTTAGACCGTGCGTCTCGCCCTGCCACTCAGCTACCTAGGTATTTTCAAAACCACGACCCGGGGCAGGTGGGATCGGTTAAATCCCCTGGCTCTCGCCGGCCTGTCGCTCTACGGCGTGTTCTTCATCTACAGCGCCCAGTTGTCGGTGCAGGGTAGCAATTGGATCACCCAGATCGTCTGGCTTTCCGCCGGCATCGTCGTCTATGTCGCTGTCTCGCTGATAGATTACCGATTTTGGCTGAGTATAGCCCACTGGTTTTATCTCGCCGCTATCTTCCCCTTGATACTGGTCTTGCTGCCTGGCATAGGCAGCGAACGCTACGGAGCCACCCGCTGGCTGGACTTTGGTTTCTTTGCCTTTCAACCCTCTGAAACTGCAAAAGTTGCCGTGCTGCTAATCACCGCAAGCTTGTTGGTCCGCTCCCAAATCGGCACCGTTCGCCAGTCCTTGGGCGTGCTGGGGAAATTGGCCCTTGCGGTGGGCATTCCCTTGCTCCTTATCCTGCTTCAGCCCGACTTGAAGTCGGCGATCGTGCTGCCCCCGATGGTATTTTCCATGCTTTATGTGTCGAAGCTTTCTTCCCGCTTTTTTGCCGGGGCTTTGGGCGCATTCCTTTTCGTAGTAACCATTGTTGCCTGGGATACGTGGCGCTATGCCAACTTCATGGAGTCAAACGGCTACTCCTACATCAAGGATCGCGGCAAATACGAACCCCACAGCCTCATCCCGCTGCACGACTACCAGCGCGATCGCATCATCTCGTTCGTCGCACCCGACAAGATCGACCCCATGGGCATAGGCTGGAACCAGCGCCAATCGCTCATCTCTGTGGGCAGCGGTGGTCTCGCCGGCAAAGGGTGGACGGAAGGCTCGCAAGCCCAATTGGGCTATCTGCCCCGCTCGGTCGCTCATAACGATTTCATCTTCTCGGTCATCGCCGAGGAAAAAGGTTTTCTGGGAAGCATTATGGTCCTGGGCCTGTTTGGGATAGTGCTGTTCAACGGCATTCGCATCGCCGGTCTCGCCCGAGACCGTCTCGGCACCGTGATCGCCATCGGCGTCACGGTGCTGTTCGCCGTGCATGTGTTTGTGAACATCGCCATGACCATCGGCCTCGTGCCCATCACGGGCATACCACTTCCCTTTATTAGCTACGGCGGCTCCTTTGTGCTCAGTTGCTGCATGCTGCAAGGACTGGTCCAGAGCGTCTATCGCTTCAGGAAGGATTTCACATGAACTTCCTTCTTCGCGCTACCGACCGCTCTGCCGGAATTTCCTGCACCACAACTTCCGCGCCCGGGGGCTCCGTCAACCCGCAACGCCCGCCACACCATGAGCGATCAATCGCAACCCTCCAACACCGGCACCCCCCAGGATGTCGCCCAAAAATATGACCAGGAGCTCGCCAACCCGCCGCCGCCTGCCACCTCGCAGCCGGCCACCGCTGCCGAACTGAAGGCCGGGGCCGAGGAACGCGCCAAGCAGCGGCCGCTCCTCCAAAAAATCCTCGCGGTCTTCAAAAAGGAAAAAGGCTCCTACCGCGAACTGATCATCAATTCCGAGCCGCTAGAAAAGCGCGTTGCCCTGCTTGTCGACGGCCGTCTCGAAAAGTTCGAGATCGAGCGCGAATCCGACAACCGGATGGTCGGCGGCATCTACAAGGGCCGGATCAAGAACCTCGACCCGGGCCTCAAGGCCGCCTTCGTGGACATCGGTTACGCAAAGAACGCCTTCCTCCATTACTGGGACATGCTGCCCGCCGCCGCCGATTCCTCCGTCGAGGTCGTGCGCGTCAACCGCAAGAAGAACGCTCCGGCGCGCACCGCCGAGCCCACCGTCAAGGACATCCCCAATCTCTACCCCCCGGGCAGCGAAATCGTCATCCAAGTCACCAAGGGGCCCATTGGCACCAAAGGCCCCCGCACCACCACCAATCTCTCTCTGCCCGGCCGTTATCTCATCCTCATGCCCTATAGCGAGGGCTGCGGCATCTCCCGCAAGATCGAGGACCCCGGTGAGCGCAAGCGGCTCAAGCAAATGCTGAACGAACTCACCATCCCCGAAGGCATGGGTGTGATCGTGCGCACCGCCGGCGAGGGCAAAAAAACCCGCTACTTCGTCCGCGATCTCCACATTCTCCTGAAGAAGTGGGAGGAGATCTCCGCCCGGATGAAAAGCGAACGGTCTCCCGCGTGCCTCTACCAGGAACCCGATTTGGTCGAACGCACCGTGCGCGATTTTCTCACCGAGGAGGTCGACCGGGTGCTCATCGACGACAAGGCGAGCCACCAACGCACCCAGGATCTCGTGGGCCAGATCTCCAAGCGCTCCCGCTCGAAGATCGCCCTCTACAACGACAGCATCCCCATCTTTGAGCGGTTCAACATCGAACGCCAGATCGAGCAAACCGGTCAGCGCAAGGTTCCCCTGCCCTCCGGCGGCGAGATCGTCATCGATGAGACCGAGGCGCTCATCTCCATCGACGTCAACACCGGCTCCCACAAGGCCCGCGGCGGCGACGAGAAAAACGTCATCTACGCCGTCAACCTCGAGGCCGCCTCCGAGGCCGCGCGCCAGATCCGCCTCCGCAATCTCGGCGGCCTCATCATCATTGACTTCATCGACATGAAGGAACGCCGCCACCGCAACGCCATCTACGAAAAGATGGTCGAGGAAATGGCGCACGACAAAGCCAAGAACCACATCCTGCCCATTTCCACACTCGGCATCCTGCAGATGACCCGCCAGCGCCAGCAGGAGTCGCTCTCTTCCAACCTCTACACCGACTGTCCCTACTGCCGCGGCCGCGGCATCGTGAAGAGCGCCACGACCATGTCCGTCGAATTGCAGCGCAAGCTTTCCTCGGTCGTCCGCCGCCTGCAGCTGCGCAACGATGGCAAGGAATACTCCCTGCGCGTCCTCGTGCATCCGAGCATCCTTGAGCGCCTCCGCAGCGAGGATGCCGAACTGCTCGTGCGCATGGAGCGGCTCTTCGGCGTGAAACTGGCCTTCCGCGCCGACCTCAACTACCACGTCGAAAACTTCAAGATCATCAACGCGCTCACCGGCGAAGAGTATCGGTGAACCGTGTGCCGCCTGCAGGCCCTCTTGCACGGAGGTGCCTGCAGGTGCCAACCGACACGGTGGTGATTTGCCGCCATGATCTTCCCGGAAAGCACGTCGGACGCCCCGGCGTGTTTTTTCTATGGCAAATGCCATGCCGCTGGTCCCGGACTTGGGTGACATGAAGCCAAAGCCGCCGGGGCCCGGTCGCCAAGTTGCTGCCCGCCGGGCCTGGTCCGTTCCCCCTCCCTCGACAAACGGACGCTTCGCTTGGGGATTGCATAAAGCCATAATTCTCGCTGGTAATACCGACGGTCATGAGCCTCAACCCACCCCGGTTCAGCAGAGGCGGATCCCGCGGCTTCACGCTCGTCGAGATCATGGTGGTGATTGTCATTATAGGACTGTTGGCCGCCCTCGCGATTCCGGCCATCCGCCGCAACCAACTGGCCTCGAAAAACACCCGCGTGATCAACGATTTTCGGGTCTTCATTCAGGCCTTTGAAATCTACAATACGCAAAACGGTGGCTGGCCGGAAACCGCAGCACCGGGTGTCATGCCCAATCTGCCCACCGCCATCACCGACACGCTGAAAGCCGGCAGTTGGCAGGCCGCCACCACGGTCGGCGGACTGTGGCAGTGGGACAACGAGCTCACCACCGGCGGCGATGCCGGTGTCTGCATCATCGGTTTTACCTGCCCTGACGACCAACTCCAGCAGATCGACACCAAATTGGACGACGGCAATCTCACCACCGGCAATTTCCAGAAAACATCTGCCACGCGGCTGATCTACATCCTTGAGCAAAGCAGCTGAGCCCTCCGGGGCGCAAACATCCGCGGTCTGCCGCCTCGACATCCATTCCCTGGCTGCATCTTTTGCCACCCATGGTCGCCCCCACCGCCGTTCACAAAACACTCTTTGTCGATTCAACGCCGCTGCTTGCCGACCCGGCAGCCCTGCGCGCCCGCGCCGCTGAGGACGGCTACCTCTTTTTCAAAGGCCGGCTGCCGGCGGGCGAACTGCTGGCCTTGCGCGCCGAAATGCTCGCGATCGTTGACAAATACGGCTGGCGCCAGCCCGGGCAGGATGCCCTCGGCGGCCTGATCGACTACGACGCCATCAACCGCGTCACCGAGGAAGAGATGCGCCGCGCCGATGTCGGCGTGACGGCGGATGCTTATCACGACGTGCAGCGACTCGAACGCTTCCATCGCCTGCCGCATCACCCGCGTCTCTTGGAGATTTACCGCGCCTTGTTTGGTCGCGAGGTGTTGGTTCATCCCCGGCACATCGCGCGGATGATCACCCCGCACACCTGCATGGTGCCGACTCCGCCCCATCAGGATTTTCCCTACATTCAGGGCTCCCCCAACACCTGGACTTGCTGGTTTCCGGTCGGCGACTGCCCGCGCGCCTTGGGCGGCCTGACCGTGCTGCAGGGTTCGCACAAAAAAGGTTACCTGCCCGTGCAATTGGCCAAAGGCGCCGGCGGCCGCGCCGTGCCGCTCTGCCCGACCGAAACGCACTGGGTTGAGGGCGACTACGGGATCGGCGACGTGCTCACGTTCCCCTGCCACACGATCCACAAGGCCCTGCGCTGCCAGTTCAAAGACCGCATCCGCCTCTCGCTCGATGTGCGCTATCAGCCCGCCGACGAACCCGTGGACAACAGCTCGCTCAACCCGCACTGCCCGCTTGCTTGGGAAGAAATCTACGCCGGCTGGAAAAGCGACGACCTCAAATATTACTGGCACAAGCTGCCCTTGCACGTCAGCGCCTGGGATGACGGCTACCTAAAACCAGCCCGCCGCATCTGCTGAACCGGCGGTTCATCCGCCCGCTTCAAGACAGCGATCCGCCAGCACATCCAGCAGCAAGGGACTGTCTCCCAACTGCCCGGTTCGTCGGATGCGCAACCGGGCATTTCCGGCCTCAGCGTGCGCACAGATTCTCTCAATGTCGCCCCCCTTACCGGCATGTCGGCCCGGCAGCAGGAACAGCTGCGCGACCACCACCAGCCCTTGGTCCCAACCGGACGATCCCAGCAGTTTCTCCAGCAGCGGCTCGTTGAAAACATACTCCGCACTCGGCCGCCGCTCCATGCTGCACGGTGCTACCTCCGCCACCGCATCGCCCAGACACTTCGCCAGTTGCTTGGCCACGCGATCGCGCGCGGCCGTCACCGCCCTCGCCGGGCTGCCATGGTCCACCAAAGCAACCCGGACATCCAGGCCGGATGCATTTTCTGCCGCGAGAATTTCCCTCACTTGCTGGGCGAGGATCCGCGCCAGCCGGTCATCTTCCGGCGCATGCAGCGGTTGCCCCAGTTTCACCCGCATCCCGGCATGCTTCTGCCCGACCCGCGCAACAACTGCGGGCACATACTCCGTCAATGCCCTCGAGGGGCCGATGAAAAACGGCAGAATCACGCACTCGCTGGTCCCGGCAGATCCGCATTCTTCCATCACCGGCTCAAGCAACTCCGCCGCCCGTCCGCCGATCAAATCCACGGCCACCCGGTCCGAATGCAGCAACGACACCGGCTCGACCGGATGCCGTAATCGCATGCCCAGTGCGGCTGCGATCTCTCTCAACCGCAGGATCGCTGCCGGTTCCAAACTTCCGTTGTCGAGCAACAATACCCGTCGCTTCGGTCCGCCGTCACTCATGCGGTTGCCGCCATCGGCCGGGCCGCCTGGCTGAGTTCGCGCCAACGCACAACATCGCCCACGATGATCAGCGCCGGCTGGCCCCGCAGCCTTTCGCTCACCGCTTCCGCCGATTCCAAGGTCGCCAGATGCACGCTCTGCTGCGGCAAGGTCGCGTTGGCCACGACCGCCAGCGGTGTATCATGGGCCAGCCCGCCCTCGCCCAATGCCCGCGCGATCTCCGGCAGCCGCCGCACCCCCATGTAGATGCACAGCGTCGCTCCCGTCCGCGCCAGCGCCGCCCAATCCACCGCCGTCTGGTCACTCTTGTTGGCGCATTCGTGTCCGGTGACAAAAACCACCGCCGAAGCCGCTCCGCGGTGGGTCAGGGGAATCTCCGCCGCCGCACCGGCCGCCAGTGCGGCCGTTACCCCGGGCACGATTTCGTAAGGTATCCCGGCGGCCGTCAGGGTCTGCATTTCCTCCCCGCCGCGGCCAAATATCAGGGGATCACCGCCTTTCAGCCGCACCACCCGGAGATTTTTCCGCGCTTCCCTCACCAAAATCTCACCGATTTGCTCCTGCGGCATGCAGTGCATCCCGGCTCTTTTGCCCACGTAGATGCGGGTCGCGCCCGCGGGACAATGCTTGAGCAGGTCCGTGTTGACCAAATCGTCGTAGATCACGACATCCGCTTTGCTGAGAACGGCTTGTCCGCGCAGCGTCAACAGATCGGCAGCCCCCGGCCCGGCTCCCACAAGGGTCACCCGGCCGGTCGGCGGCAGCCTGTCATAATCCGACTTTACGGCTTTACTCATCTTGCAGTTTTAATCTTTAGTTTATTACTATATTTATCAACTATAAAGATTGTCATGTCCGCCCCCGATCCCACGAAGCTCACCCACAACGAAGTCATCAAGGCCGCCGTTCCCACGCTCGCCGGCAACATCGCCGCCACGATGGCCGATCCGGCCGCGGACCGCTTTTCCGAGGATGACCAGCAGTTCATCAAGTTTCACGGCATCTACCAGCAGGACGACCGCGATCTGCGCAAGACCGGCAAAAAATTCATGATGATGATCCGCGGCCGCATCCCCGGCGGCGTGATGACGTCGGCCCAGTGGCTCACCTTCGATGACCTCGCCTCCCGCTACGGCAACAACACCCTGCGTGTCACGACCCGCCAGAGCATCCAGTTTCACGGCGTGCTCCTGTCCGGGCTCGGCCCGCTGATCAAAAGGATCAACGAATCGCTGCTCTCCACCCTCGCCGCCTGCGGCGATGTCAACCGCAACGTCATGGCCTCGCCCACGCCGGCCCTCACGCAGGCCCGCGAGCTGGTCTACGCCGACAGCGTGAGGCTCGCCGAAGCCCTCGCCCCGCAGACCAAGGCCTACCACTCCATCTGGGTGGACGGCGTCCAGCTCAATCTCGACGACCCCGCCAACAAGGACTTCGTGGACCCGCTCTACGGCCGCACCTACCTGCCGCGGAAATTCAAGGCCGCCCTCGTCGTGCCCCCGGTAAACGACATGGACATCTTCACCAACGACCTCGGCTTCATCGCCATCGTCGAAGGCGACCAACTCCTCGGCTACAACCTCGCGGTTGGCGGCGGCATGGGCCGCAGCCACGGCAACGTGCAGACTTTCCCGCGCCTCGCCGATGTCATCGGTTTCGTGCCGCGCGAAAACATCGTCGCCGCCGCCCGGGCCGTGCTCACCGTTCACCGCGACTTCGGCGACCGCACCAACCGCAAACATGCGCGGCTCAAATACGTGCTCGAGGAGCGCGGCGCCGACTGGATGCGCGACGAGGTCAACCGCCGCGCCGGCTTCGCTCTCGGCCCTGTCCGCCCCTACGGATTCACCACGACTGGCGATCTCTACGGCTGGCATCGCGCCGTGGACGGCTCGTTGTTCCTCACCCTTTATGTCGAAACCGGCCGCATCAAGGACGTCCCCGGCCATGCCCAAAAAACCGCCCTGCGTGAGGTCGCGGAAAAATTCCCCCACGTCGAATTCCGCCTCACGGCCAACCAGAATGTGATCCTCGCCAATGTGCCCGAACGCGACCGCGCGGGTATCACCACAGTGCTCGCCGGCCACGGCGTGAAAGTGGACCAGCAGGCCTCGATCCTGCACGCTGCCGCGATGGCCTGCCCCGCGCTGCCGACCTGCGGTCTCGCGCTCGCGGAATCCGAGCGCATGTTGCCCGGCCTCATCAACCGCATCGAAAAGCTCGGCGGCGAACTCGGCCTTGCCGGCGAAGAAATCATCATCCGCTCCACCGGGTGCCCCAACGGCTGCGCCCGCCCTTACATGGCCGAGATTGCCTTCGTCGGCAAAGCCCCCGGCCGTTACCAGCTCTGGCTCGGCGGCAACGCCGCCGGCACCCGGCTCAACCGCGTCTACAAGGACACCGTCAAGGAAGCCGACATTGAGACCGAGCTGCGTCCGGTCCTCCTGCGGTGGAAGCAGGAGCGCCAGCCCGGCGAGCGTTTCGGCGATTTCGCCGCCCGGGTGCTCTGGCCCGAGCTGACCGCCGCCCCGGCCGGCGGACCGCAACCCGCCGCCAACTGAGCCATGAACGCCGAACAAATCGCCGCCGCCAACGCCACGCTGCGCGGCAAGACTCCGCTTGAGATCACCCGCTGGGCCCTGGCCCAGGCCCCGGGCCGGGCGCTCGTCTCCACCAACTTCCGTCCCTACGAGGCGGTCATCCTGCACCTGGCGGTTTCAGCCCAGCCCGACATTCCCGTGCTCTGGGTCGATCACGGCTACAACCGGCCGGCCACCTACCGTCATGCCGAGACCCTGCGCTCGCGTTTGCACCTCAACCTGAAGCCCTATCTGCCGCGCCTCAGCGCCGCCCATCGCGACGCCGTCCACGGCCCGATCCCGGGGCCGGAAGACGAGGCCGGATTGCAGCGTTTCAGCGCGCAGATGAAGCTCGAGCCCTTTCAGCGCGGCATGCGCGAGCTTGCCCCCCGGGTCTGGATCACCGCGCTCCGCCAGGTGCAAAACCCCAACCGCGCCGGCCTCGACATCGTCAGCCACGATCCCAACTTCGGCACGCTCAAGGTCAGCCCGCTCTTTTACGCCACGGATGCCGATCTGGAGCAATACCTCGCCGCGCACAATCTGCCCAACGAGTGGGATTATTTCGACCCGGCCAAAGCCGACGAAAAACGCGAATGCGGCCTGCATGCCTCCTGGGGCGGCAAGGCCGTTTCCGCCTGAAGCCCGGCGGCCGTTGTTCGTCCGCCCCGTCCTACCGATGACCAATTACCATCTGGATCACCTCGATCTCCTCGAGACCGAGGCCATTCACATCATGCGCGAGGTCGCGGGCGAGTTCGAGCGCCCCGTGCTGCTGTTCTCCGGCGGCAAGGATTCCATCTGCCTCCTGCGCCTCGCCGAGAAGGCCTTCCGCCCGTCAGATATCCCGATGCCGTTCCTCAACGTCGAGACCGGCCACGAGTTCCCCGAGCTGATCGAGTTCCGCGACCGCCGCGCCAAGCAGCTCGGCGCCAAGCTCATCGTCCGCACCGTGGACCAGGCCCTCGCCAGCGGCGCCGCCACGCAGGCGCCGGGCGAGGTCAGCCGCAACAAGCTGCAGATCCCCGTGCTCCTCGGCGCCATCGAGGAGTTCCGCTTCGACTGCGCCATCGGCGGCGCCCGCCGCGACGAGGAGAAGGCCCGCGCGAAGGAGCGCTTCTTCAGCTTCCGCGACAGCTTCGGTCAGTGGGATCCGAAGAACCAGCGGCCCGAGATCTGGAACCTCTACAACGGCCGCCTCAACGCCGGGGAGAACATGCGCGTGTTCCCGCTGAGCAACTGGACCGAGATGGACGTGTGGGAATACATCAAGCGCGAAAAGCTCGAGGTCCCGAGCATTTACTTCAGCCACACCCGCGAGTGCTTCCGCCGCGGCGGCCAGTGGCTGCCCGTGCCGCCGGCCCACACCGACGCCACCAAGCCCGATCCCTATGCCGGCGCCCGGCCCAAGCCCACTGAGCAGCGCAAGACGATGGTCTGCCGCGTGCGCACCATCGCCGACATGATCAGCACGGGCATGGTCGAAAGCCCCGCGAGCTCGTTCGACGACATCATCGCCGAGGTCGCTGCCGCCCGCGTCACCGAGCGCGGCTCCCGCGCTGACGACAAGGCTTCCGAGGCCGCCATGGAAGACCGCAAGAAGGCCGGTTACTTCTAAATTCCGCCAACCCCCAACTTTTCATGTCCGTGGTCGCCACCTCTTCCTCCCTTTCCTCCCGACCGGTCGTGCCCGTTGTCGATATCCTCCGCTTCAACACCTGCGGCAGCGTGGACGACGGCAAGTCCACCCTCATCGGCCGCCTCCTCTACGACTCGAAGTCGCTGATGGAGGACCAGATCGAGGCCCTCGAGCGCTCCGCCGACATCACCGGCGGCGGCCAGATCAACCTCGCCAATCTCACCGACGGCCTGCGCGCCGAGCGCGAGCAGGGCATCACGATCGACGTCGCCTACCGCTACTTCGCCACGCCGAAGCGCAAGTTCATCATCGCCGACACCCCGGGCCACGTCCAATACACGCGCAACATGGTCACGGGTGCCTCGACGGCCAACCTGTCCATCGTGCTCGTGGACGCCCGTGCCGGCGTCATCGAGCAGAGCCGCCGCCACACCGCCATCGCGTCGCTCCTCCGCATCCCGCACCTCGTCGTCGCCATCAACAAGATGGATCTCGTGGACTGGAGCGAGGCGCGCTTCAACGAGATCCGCGCCCAGTTCGAGGAGTTCCTGCCGCGCCTCGACATCAAGGACGTGAAGTTCATCCCGCTCAGCGCGCTCAACGGCGACAACGTCGTCGAGCCCTCGAAGCACACGCCCTGGTATGCCGGCCCCACGCTGCTCGCCCACCTCGAGACCGTCCACATCGCGAGCGACCACAATCTCAGCGGCTTCCGCCTGCCCGTGCAGTGGGTCAACCGCCCGAACAACCCGACCGACGCGCGCCTCCATGACTTCCGCGGCTTCAGCGGCCAGATCGCCGGCGGCATCGTCAAGGTCGGCCAGAAGGTCATGACCCTCCCCGGCGGGCTGACGACGACGGTCAAGCGGATTCACACGCATGACGGCGACCGTGAGGAGGCCTTCTGCCCGCAATCCGTCACCCTGTTGCTGGAGCACGACATCGACGTCAGCCGCGGCAACATGATCATCGGGTTGGAGGACCTGCCCGGCGCCAGCACCGATTTGCAGGCCAAAGTCTGCTGGATGCACCCGCGGGTGTTGCAGCCCGGAAAAAAACTCTGGCTCAAGCACACCACGCACAGCGTGCAGGCCGTGGTCACCGAAATCACCCACCGCATCAACGTCACCACCCTGGAGCAGGAGCCCGCACCCGCCGGACTGGCCTTGAACGACATCGGCGAGATCCGCCTGCGCACCTCGCGCCCGCTCGTATTCGACGGTTACGCCACCAACCGGCTGACCGGTTCGTTCATCCTCATCGAGCCGGGCGCCCACGCGACCGTTGCCGCCGGCATGCTCCACGCGCCGCGCGAGGTTGTGCGGCCCGAAGACGGCGATTTCGTGATCTGAGTTCCTCCGCTGCAGCCTCGGATCCCGGCCGGCCGGTCTCCGCAGGCGGCCATTGCGCCGCGTGTTTTTGCCGTTACATTGGGCGGTGAAGTCCGTCAGATTCACCGCACCATGACCGGCACCAGCATCCTCGCATTCATCGAAGGCATCGGCGGACCCGAGCTGATGATGATCCTGTTTGTCGTGCTCATTCTCTTCGGCGGCCAGAAATTGCCCGAGCTGGCCAAAGGACTGGGCAAATCCATGCGGGAATTCAAAAAGGCCGCCAGCGGCGTGGAGGAGGAGTTCAAGCGCGCCATTGAGGAAACCCCCGATCCGGCAACGCCGCCCCGCACACCCGCACGCAAGCCGCCGCCCGATCCCCCGGCCACCTGATGCTGCGGGGCCAACTGCTCCCGCCGTTCATCCGGCTGCACGACCGTTCCCCATGGGGAGCGGTTTTTTTGTAACTTTCACCCGGCCCGCCGCGTTCTTTGAGCATCAAAACCATCATGCTCAACTCCACCTTCACCATGAAAGCCATCTCCCTCCTCGCCTCGGCCGCGCTTGTCGGTCTCGGCGGCATCACCTTCGGGTTCACGCTCGGCCTCGGCGTCGCCGCCGGCTTCGTGATCACCGTCAGTTCGCTCCTGCTCGCCGCCGTCGTGCGCGATTATTCGCCGCGCCGCGCGGCCTGGGAGCCCCGCCGCACCGCGCGTCTGGTCCGCTTCCCGACCCGCGCCCAGGTGATCCGCCGTCGGGTCCCGGCCCTCACGGCCGCGGCCTGAGCCGTCAATCCGCGGCGACCCGCCGCTGCTCCTGCCTTTCACCCGCTGGTCACGGCGGGGTTGTATTTTCCCCCCGGCCCGGCAGTCTGCGCTGCCATGAAGACCTACCTGACCTACGGTTTTATCATGACCCTTGCCGGCGCCTTTGTGAACCTGGGCCTGCATTTCAGCGGCTTTTACGCCGATCCCGAAAAATTCCAGACCGCACAGAACGTCGGCATCGTCGGCGGGCTGGTCATCACCATCACCGGGCTCTTGCTGGGCATGCGCGACAAACGCGCCGGCACTCCGGCCGACAAGCCCTGGGGCTACGGATCGGCCCTTGGCACCGGCGTGATGATCGCGCTCTTCGCCGGCATCCTGAGCGCGGTCTACAACTACGCCTATTTCGCCTTCATCAATCCCGGCTTCAGCGACATCGTCGTCGAGGCCCAGCTCGCGGCCATGGAAGCAAAGAACATCCCGGCCGCGCATATCGACGGTGCCGAGCCCATGATCCGCAAATTCTCCAGCCCGGGCGTCATGACGGTGATGGGGCTGGTAATGGGTTTCCTGTGGAGCGTCGTGATCTCGCTGATTGTGGCGGCCTTCGTGCGGAACCGTCCCGCCGCCACGGCCTGATTGTAAATTTATCCGGTCTGCAAAACGCGGCGCCAAGGCGCCGCGTTTTTTGTGCCCGCCTGCCTCAGCGCCGATTACAGCTCCCGCAGCCGGGAACCCTCCGCTTTGACCGCCGGAGCCGGCAGGGCAATGCCGCGGCCCAGCGGGCGCACGATCTTCGTCTCGCTCCCTTCAAAGGTCTCGTCGGTCTTGAAGCTGAAACCGCGCATGCCCTCGATTTTCTCCAGCCGGCCCGCGACGGCGGGCGGCAGCGCCTGCCGCTCCTCCGGGGTGTTGATGGGGCCCGAAAACAGGGTCTCGCCCTTGGCATCCTTGGCCACCAGCTCCTTTTTTCCGTCCTTCGTGGTGACCTCAAGCGAGCCTTCCTCGTCGCTGTAGTTCATGGTGTTGTCACCGGTGTTGACGGTGATGGTGATCAGGCGGTCGCCGCCCAGCTCGTTGTGCCGCACCACGCGGCGAGCTCCGTCCCGTCCCAACTCGATCAGGTTTAGCAGCCGGTCCGCCTCACCGCGCGCCACGGGCGCGCCGGGGGCCACCGCGAAGGACCCGCTCTGCCAGTGGAAACCCGGGGCCGCGGGGGTGATGTCCAAGGCCAGCCGCTTCGGCATTTCCTTCTGCCCGAGCTTCACCTTGGCGGTGGCCTCCTTGCCGCCGCGCAGGTAGGTGAGCGCAACTTCGTCGCCCGCCTTCGCGCTTCGCACCAACACCGTGAGCTGGCGCACATCCACCAGGATCTGGTCGTTGAATTTGAGCAGGATGTCGTGCGCCTGCAGGACGCCGGCCGCGGGGCTTTCGGGCACGACTTCGGCCACCGCCAGTCCATGGTCTTTGGCCAAGCCCAGCTGGGCGGCCAGTGTCGGCCCGACCGGCGCGGTCTGCACGCCGAGGAAGGTGACGTTCTCCAGCTCCGCGGGTTGCGCCGCCACCCAGTGCAGGCGCCGCTCCGTGGGCGCGGAGGGCGCGCCCGGGGCGGCCAGCACGCGTATTTCCTTGCGCATTTCCTTCTTCGGTTCGGGCGCTTCGGCGGCCTGGAGCACGGGCCAGACCAGCACGAGGCCGGCCAGGGGAATGAAGTATCGGATTTTTGGATTCATGGGATGGATCTCGGTTGGGTTGATGGTTTACTGGAAATAAACGGGCACCACGCGCACTTCTTCCCGCGGAACCGACCACCGCAGCGAGGCGTTGGTCTGCGGGTTGCGCCAGGTCACGGTATCGACGTAGGCCTCGCGCACCCGGTGCACCCGCGCGCCGTTTTCGAGCGTGACGATGCCTTCGTCTTCACTGGCGTAGAGGACGTTCTCCACGGATACCGGCCGGTAAACCTCGGCCGTAGGCCGGGTCGTGGTCTGGACCACGGCCGGTGCGGCCGCAGTCGGCACTTCATGGTCGGACCGGTTCAGGGTCAGCAGCAGGGCCAGCGCGGCCGCGATTGGCAGGGCCGTCCACACCCAGCGCGGGCGGACAAGCGGCTCGAGCTCCCGCGCCAGCCGCTGCCGCAGGTCCGGCGAAACCGTGCGCGGACACAGTTGCTTCAGTTCGGCTTCGAGCTGTTGGAGTTCCTCATCCATGGCAGTCGGCAGCGGTCAGTTCCCGGCGCAGGGCCGAAAGGGCATAGCGGTAGCGGGAGGCGGCGGTGTTGAGCGGGATGTCGAGCTGGCGCGCGATTTCATCGAACGTGCATTCGCCCCAGATCCTGAGCGTGAGAACTTCGCGTTGCTCGGCCGGCAACCGGCGCAGGGCGGATTCGATCGCCTGCCGGCGGTCGTCGCCTTCGGCCAGGGGCTCAAAAAAGGGCTCCGGTTCATCCGCCTGCTCTTCGCGACGCTGGCGGCGGTCGTTGCGGCGGGCCAGGTCGATGGCCGCCCGCCGGACGGAAGTGATGAGCAGCGCCTGCGGCTCACCCGCGAGTCCGCGCTGGTGCCGCCAGAAACGGACAAAGGCCTCCTGCACCACATCCTCCGCATCCGCCAACGAGCGGGTCCACTGCCGGGCGCACAGCAGCAGTTTCGGGCCGTGGAGCTGAAACCATTCTTTCCAGGAATCATGGGAGGAGGCATCCGCCATGCGGAGTTGAGGGTGGGTTTTGCTCCAAAGCGTCATCGGACCGGAATTTTGTCTAAATCGCGGCCGGAAAGTTTCCGCTTCCCGTCGCGGAAACAAAAAGGCCCGGGTTTTCCAACCCGGGCCTCGTCCTAACGTAACAACAAATCTGTTACCTCGCGCTTACTTCTTGAGGGAATACTGCCTTTGCAGGCCGTATTCCAAACCTCCGATGGCACCCACGGAGAGCACCGCAAGATAGCCGAGGAAAACTCCGGCACTGGCAGGCGAGCTCGCGAGGAAAGAAATCAGGGCGACGGGCGCCGCAAAGGCGCCTATCATTTTGGCAGTTATGATTTTGTAGTTCATTTTATTCAGTCCGTTTGGTGACGGTGCCTCTATCATAACCCAACTTTACAATAATAAAAATAGAGGTATTCTATAAATATAATCATTAATTATTATGGAATTATACCAGCTGCGCTATCTCATGGCGGTGGCGGAGGCCCAAAATTTTACCAAAGCCGCCGAGCGCCTGGCTGTAACTCAACCAGCTTTAAGCCAACAGATTATAAATCTTGAAAAAGAGCTGGGGCGGAAACTCTTTCACCGGCTGGGCCGCAAAGCCGTTCTCACGGAAGCCGGTCTTGTCTTCATCGAACGCGCCCGCCGCATCCTCTTCGAGGCCGACAACGCCACCAAGGAGCTGCAAGACGATCCCGGCTTGGAACGTCGGATCAACGTCGGCGCCATCCCGACGGTCGCACCCTATCTGCTGCCCGGTCTCATCGCCCGCTGCCGGGTGGAGCACCCCAATCTCCAAATCCAGGTGCGGGAGGATTTCCGCTCCCAGCTTGTGCGCGGCGTGCTGGAGGGCGAACTCGACCTCGCCATCGCCGCCCAGCCGGTCACCAACCCCCAGGTGGCGGTGGAGCCGCTGCTCACCGAACCGCTGCTTCTCGTGGTCGGCCGGGAGCATCGCCTCGCCCAACGGCCGCGCATCGTTGCCGGCGATCTGGCCGAGGAGACGTTCGTGATCTTGGGCAGCTCGAGCTCCCTAGCCGAGCAGGTGCAAAATTTCTGCGGCGACCACAAGATCACCCCGCACATCGGGTTTCGCTGCGCTCAGGTCGCCACCGTGAAGGCGCTCGTCGCCATCGGGGCCGGAGTCTCCATCCTGCCCCGGGTGGCCCGGGCCGACGACGACCACGCGCTGGTTTACCGCGAGTTGGCGGATGCCGAACCGAGCCGCGAACTGGCCGTCATCCGGCACCTGCAGCGCTACCAGAGCCGCGGCGCCGCGCTGTTTCTCAAACTGCTGCAGGAGTCGGTGTCCCACCGTCCGGCCTCCTGAAGCCGAGCGCAGGGTTGCACTTGGCCCGGGACTGGCGACGCTGGAACGTCCATGCCGTCAACCGCCGCCCGCCGCCCCGCGCTGAATGAACGCGCACTGCTCTTCACCTTGGCGGCGGTGCAGTTCACGCACATCATGGATTTCATGATCATGATGCCGCTGGGTGCGCGGCTCATGCAGGTGTTCGGCATCACGCCGGCCCAGTTCAGCCTGTTGGTGGCCTCCTATGGTTTCGCGGCGGCGGCCAGCGGTTTCCTCGGCGGATTCGTGCTCGACCGGTTCGACCGGAGGTCCGCGCTGCTCACGCTCTACACGGGCTTCGACCTGGCCACGCTCGCGTGCGCCTTCGCCCCCACCTATGAAATCCTGATGGGCGCGCGCATCGCCGCCGGCGCCTGCGGCGGCGTGGCAGGGTCCCTCGTCACCTCGATGGTGGGCGACGTGATCCCGCCGGAACGCCGCGGGCGGGGCATGGGCGTGGTGATGACGGCTTTTCCCATCGCCTCGGTTTTCGGCGTGCCCGCCGGCCTCATTCTCTCGGGCTGGCTGGAATGGCACGCTCCCTTCCAGCTGCTCGCCCTCTGCAGCGCGGCGATCCTGCTCTACGCCCGGCGGGTGCTGCCGCACGTGCCCAGCCACCGCAGCGAAAACCACCCCGTGCGGCAGATGCTCGAGATTCTCACGCACCGCATCCACCGGCGTTGTTTCCTGTTGAGCGCGGTGCTCGTGTTCGCCGGCGCCTCGGTCGTGCCCTTCATGGCGCCGTCGCTGATCACCAACGTGGGGCTGGATGAACGCTGGGAACTGCCGCTCGTTTATCTCTTCGGCGGGGCCTGCGCCTTTTTCACGATGCCGTGGCTGGGCCGTCTCGCCGACCGGCACGACAAATTCCATGTGCTCGTCGCCGTGTCCCTGCTGGCGGTCGCCATTGTGCCCTTCATCACCCGCCTCGGTCCGGGTCCGTTGCCCTACACGCTGGCCGTCACCACGCTGTTCTTCATCGCCATGTCGGGCCGTTTCGCCCCGGCCATGGCGATGATCACCAATGCCGTGGACGCGCGCTACCGCGGCGGCTTCATGAGCGTGAACTCCGCCGTGCAACAGGCCTCCGGCGGTCTCGCCAATCTCACGGCCGGCCTTCTCGTCACCCAGGATGTATCGGGCCGGCTCGTGGGCTATTCCCGCGCCGGCCTCGTGGCCGGTGTGGCGTTTGTGCTCACGGTGGTGCTCGCGGCCTGGCTGCGGTCCGGTGCGCCGCATGCCGCCCGCAACCCGGCGCCCGCGACGCCCGCTCCGGCGGAACCTGTCTGAGTGCAGTTGCGCTCAGGGCGCTTTTGCCCCATGGTGTCGTCATGATCAACGCACTCAAAAAAACCCTGTTGGTCGGGGTGGGCGCCGCCGTGGTCACCAAGGAAAAAGCCGAGGCCGCCCTCGCCGAATTCGTTCAGTCGGGAAAAATCAACGCCGCCGACGCCCGGGCCATGGCCCGCCGTCTCGCCCGCGATGGCCGGCGCGAATTCGATGCGGTCCGCACCGACGTCGAGACGCGGGTCAAACAGCTTGCGTCATCCTCCGAAGCCGCCACCCGGGCCCGCATCGCCGCCTTGGAGGCGCGCATCGCGGAGCTCGAGGGCCGCAAGCCGCGGGCCCCGCGGACGAAGCGTTCCGCCAAGTCCGCGTGAAGACGTTTGATCTGCTGAGCCACGCCGGCCGGGCCAAGGACATCCTCGGCGTGCTGGCGAAGCACGGCTTCGCGGATCTGATCGGCCATCTGGACCTGCCCGCCGGCTGGCAGCGGCTGCTCCCGCAGCCCGCGGTCGTTTTGACCACCCACGAGCGCCTCCGCCTCGCGGCCGAGGAATTGGGCCCGGCGTTTGTGAAGCTCGGCCAGTTTCTCTCCATGCGGCCCGATGTGCTGCCGCAGCCGCTGATCCTCGAGCTGCGCAAACTCCAGAGCAGTGTCAGCCCGCTGCCGTTCGAGAAAATGAAGCCCGTGCTCGTCGCCACGCTGGGCGGCGAACCGGGGGAGGTGTTCTCCGCCTTTGACGAAACGCCGCTCGCCTCGGCCTCCCTCGCGCAGGTCTATGCGGCGCGGCTGCGCGACGGCGACCGGCCCGTCGCCGTCAAGATCCAGAAGCCCGACATCCGGCGCATCATGGAAATCGACCTCGATTTCGCGGCCTGGCTGGCCGAGCAGCTGCACCAGCGTTCCGACACCCTGCGTCCTTTCAACCTCCCCGCCGTTGTCGCCGAAGCCCGCCAGGGCATGCTCGCCGAGCTCGACTTCCGCAACGAGGCGCGGAACCAGCAGTATTTCAACATCGTCAATCCCCACTCCGATCAGGTTTTTGCCCCCACCGTTTATGCCCGTTATTCCGGCGAACACGTGCTGGTGATGGACCGCATCGAGGGGGAGAACGTCGCCGCCGTTGCGCTCGACGAATCCTTGCGTCGCGCCATCGCGGGCCGCGGCGCCCTTTCGCTCGTGCGGCAGGTGCTCATCGACGGATTTTTCCACGCCGATCCGCACGCCGGCAACGTGCTCGTCACCCCCGACGGCCGGCTCTGTTTTCTCGACTGGGGTCTCGTCGGCCACCTCACCCGGCGCCTCCGCTTCGCGCTGGCGGAATTCTGGGAAGCCGCCGTCACCCAGGATGCCGAACGCATTGTCCAGATCGCGGCCCGGCTTGCCCCGCCCAACGCCCGGGTGGATCTGCACGTGATGGAGAAGGACGTCACCATCGCCCTCCGCGAGGAGCTCAACTTCACCGTGGGCCGCCAGGAACTCGGCCGCGCCATGGTCAAGCTGCTCAACATTTTCGGCCGCCACGGCATCTCGCTCTCACAGGACTACACCCTGATGGCCAAGGCCGTGCTCTCGATCGAGGAAGTCGGCCGTTCGCTCGATCCCGGCTTCGACCTGCGCGTCCACACCAAACCCGTCCTGCGCGAACTCTACCTCGGCCAGGCCAGCCCGCGCGCCGTGGGCCGGCGCCTGCGGGACATGTTGCGCGACACCCTCGGCGGCCTGCGCGAGCTGCCCGCCGAGCTGCACCGGCTCGTGCGCCGGATCGAGCACGACGACTTCACCATCAACTTCCAGCATCGTGGCCTCGGCAAGATGGAGGACGCTCTCCAGAGCGCGGCCAACCGCCTCACCATCGGCGTGATTATCGGTTCCCTGATCATCGGCTCCTCGATGATCATCACCACGGGCATCAGCCCCCATCTCTTCGGCTATCCCGCGCTCGGCATCATCGGCTATCTCATCTCCGCCCTGCTCGGCCTCTACGTCATCTGGAACATCATCCGGCACAACGGCCACCGGTAAACCCGTTCGCGGATTGCCAGCCGCCCGCCGCACCCCAGTCTGACGTCATGCCCGCTCCCGCCGCCCAACCCGCCGCCGTCCTGCCCGCCTTGCGCCGGCCGGAGCTGCTCGCACCCGCCGGCGACTGGGAGTGCGCCCGGGCCGCGGTCGAGAACGGCGCCGACGCCATCTACTTCGGCCTCGAGCGCTTCAACGCGCGCATGCGGGCGAAGAACTTCACGCAGGCCGACCTGCCGGCGCTGATGGAATTTCTCCACCGCCGCGGCGTGCGCGGCTACGTAACCTTCAACACCCTCGTCTTTGCCAACGAGCTGGCCGAGGCTGCCGACTACCTGCGCACCATCATCGCCAGCGGCGTGGACGCCGCCATCGTCCAAGACGTGGGCATCTGCCGGCTCATCCGCGAGCTCTCGCCGGATTTCCCCATCCACGGCTCGACGCAGATGACCGTCACGAGCGCGGGCGGCGTGGAGTTTGTGCGCGACCTCGGCGCCCAGCTCATTGTGCTGGCGCGGGAAAATTCCCTGCAGGACATCCGCGCCATCCAGGCGGCGCAGAAAAATTCCCCGCTGCCGCTGGAGGTCTTCGTGCACGGCGCGCTCTGCGTCGCCTACTCCGGCCAATGCCTCACCAGCGAATCGCTCGGCGGCCGTTCGGCCAACCGCGGCGAATGCGCGCAGGCCTGCCGCCTGCCCTACGATCTCATCGCCGACGGCCGGCCGGTGGACCTCGGCGACCGCCGCTACCTGCTCAGCCCGCAGGACCTCGCCGGACTCGAGGTCCTCCCCGAGCTCGTCCAGGCCGGCGTCGCCTCGCTGAAGATCGAAGGCCGCCTCAAGTCCCCCGAGTATGTCGCCAGCATCACGCGGGTCTATCGCACCGCGCTGGACAAGGTGATGGCGGAACTCACCGGCGTGCCCCCGCCGCCCTTCGAACCCAAGACCGCCCGCTACGAGCTGGAGATGAGTTTCTCCCGCGGGCTCTACACCGGCTGGTTCCGGGGGATCAACAACCAGGAACTCGCCCACGGCCGCTTCGGCACCAAGCGCGGCGTCTTCCTCGGCACGGTCACCCGCATCGGGTCCGGCGCCCGGGCCGGCGTGCATCTTCACACCGCGGCCCCGGTCAAGCCCGGCGACGGCGTGGTCTTCGACGCCGGTTCGCCCGAAGCGGGCGAGGAAGGCGGCCGGGTTTATCAGGTCGAAACGCAGGCCGGCGAAACCGTGCTCCGCTTCGGCGACGGCGACCTCAACTTCCGCCGGCTCCATGTCGGCGACCGCGTGTGGAAAACCAACGACCCCGCGCTCGACCGCGAGGTGCGCGCCACCTTCGAGGGCGACAAGATCCGCTTCCAGCGCCCCGTCGCAATGGAAGTCCACGGCCGCGCCGGCACCCCGCTCACGCTCGTCACCGATGACGGCGAAGGCCATGTCGTGCGGCTTGATTCCAGCGTCCCGCTCGCCACCGCCGAAAACCAGCCGCTCACGCCCGAACGGCTCCGCGACCAGCTCGGCCGGCTCGGCGGCACGCCCTTCCGGCTCGGCGAACTGAAATCCTTCCTGGAAGGCGCGGTCATCCTGCCCTTGAGCGAGATCAACCGTCTCCGCCGTGAAACCGCCTCCGCGCTCGACCAACTCCGCGCCGCCCCCCGGCGCTGGCAGCTGCGGACCACGGCGCCCCGCCTGCGGATCGAAACCCCGCCATCCCCGCCCGCCCCGCCCGAAATCATCGCCGTCATCCGTGAGCTGGCCCAGCTCGACGCTGCCTGGGCCGCCGGCGTGCGCACGATTTACTGCGAGTTCGAAAACCCGAAGCATTACCGCGACGCCGTCACCCGCTTCCGCACGCTCCAAACCGCGGAAATCGAAAATCCCAAATCGAAAATCCCAAATGCCGGCACGATCTGGGGCGCCCCGCCGCGCATCTACAAGCCGGGCGAGGAATGGATTCTCAAGCAGGTGCGCTCCTGCGGGGCCGACGGCTACCTCGTGCGCAACCACGAGCACCTCGCGTTCTTCGCCCGTGACCGCCGCCGCGGCGATTTCTCCCTCAATGTCGCCAATCCGCTCACCGCGGCGCATTTCCGCGAACGGCACGGCCTGGAGCGCGTCACCGCCAGCTACGACCTCAACATCGCGCAGCTCGAGGCCCTGCTGCAGGCCGCCCCCGGAGACTGGTTCGACATCACGATCCACCAGCACATGCCGATGTTTCACATGGAGCACTGTGTGTTCTGCGCGTTTCTCTCCAGCGGCAAGGATTACCGCGATTGCGGCCGGCCCTGCGACCGGCACCGCGTCGCGCTGCGCGACCGGGTCGGCGCCGAACTCCCGCTCAAGGCCGACGCCGGCTGCCGCAACACCGTTTTCAACAACCGCGCGCAGACCGGGGCCGAATACGTTGCGCGGCTCCGCGAGCTCGGCGCCCGCAGCTTCCGCGTCGAGTTTGTCAACGAAGGCGCCGACGAGGTCGCCCGCACGCTCACCCGTTACGGCCAGCTGCTGCGCGGCGAGCTCACGGGCGCGGAACTCTGGCGCGAGCTCAAACTGCTCAACCAGCTCGGCGTCACCCGCGGCCAGATGGAAACCGCGCCGCAGGTGATTTTCCGCAAAGGCTGAGCCGGACTCATGCAATCCGATGTAGGTCAGCGCGCTGGCGCGCGCGCCGGGAAAGCGCCCGCAAGCGGGCTGCCTACCGCGGCATCATTTGGCTTAACTGCATGGCAGCCGGGATTCGGGGATTCAAGTGTTGGCCGTGAATGGTCTGTGGAACGATTCGTCCCGATAATATCCGTCAAACTGCATGATCCCGGCTGAGTCAGCCCGCTTTTCGCCGGAGGAGCAGCACGGCACCGGCCAGCATCAGGCCGCCGCCACCGACATAATACCAGACGTATCCGGGCTGGCGGACCTTGCCGTCCCAGGCGTTGGCCAGGGTGGTGCCGACGGCGTCGGACAGGCCGACGACGGAATCCTCGCGGCGGGCTCCGAGGATGATGATGATCAGCCCGAGGACGATCAGCAGGCAGGCGAAAACGGTTTTGTTCATGGGTTCAGGGATTTTGGGTTGGGCGCAGGGGAATCAGGAAGGAAAATTCGCTGCCGCGGCCGGGTGCGCTGCTGCAGACGATGCTGCCGCCGTGTGCGACCACGATCTCCCGGCAGATGGCGAGCCCGAGGCCCGCGCCTTTCTTGCTCTGGCCGGGCACGCGGTAAAATTTCTCAAACACCTTCGCCTGGTTTTCCGGCGCGATGCCGGGCCCCTCGTCCCGCACGGCAAAGCGCACAAACCCGTCGTCGGTCGGCGCCGCGCCGAGCCGGATTTCGCCGCCGGCCGGACCATACTTCGAGGCGTTGGTCAGGAGATTGATGAAGACATGCCGGAGGCTGTCGCGGTCCACCGGCACCGTCGTCAGGTCCGCCGCCGCCTCCACCGTCAGGCGCTGGTCCGCGGCCTCGAGGATGGGCCGGATTTCCCGCGCCATGTCGTCGAGCAGCTCCGCCACCGGCACCGGTTCAAGGCGCGGCGCCGCGACGCCGCTTTCGATCCGGCTGAGGTCCAGCAGATCGTTGAGAATCCGCAGCAGGCGGTCGGCCTCGTCGCGCGCGGTCTCCACCAGCTCGCGTTGCGCGGGGCTCAGCACGCCGACCTGTTGCTCGAGGAGCAGGTAAACCGACAGGCGCAGGCTCGTGAGCGGCGTCTTCAGCTCGTGGCTCACCGTGCCGACGAGGTTGCTCTTCGCATCGTCGAGCAGCCGGAGCTTCGTGACATCCTGCAGCACGATGGCCGCGCCGCGGAAATCCGTCAGCTTGTCGCCGATGGCCAGGATGCGCGGGAGGTAGTGCCGGTCGCGCAGCGTGACGACGCGGGAGAAATCCGTCGGCAGGTAATGCTGGCCCGTCGTCAGCACCTGCTGCAAAGGCACCGCCAGCTCCTCGGGCAGGCCTGCGGCGAACTCCGGGCCGGCGGCCAGCGCCTCGGCGGCCGGGTTGCGCACTTCCTGGGTGCCGTCGCGGCCGATCACGAACAGCGGATCCGGTGCGGAAGTCAGCGTCGCCTCCATCGTGCGTTGCGCCCGCTGCGCCCTCGCCGTCATCGCATCGCGGTAGGCGCGCAGGCTCGCCGCCATCGTGTTGAAGGTGCGCGCGAGCTCGCCGAGCTCGTCCCGCGAGGTCACGGGCACGTCCTGCTCCAGCCGGCCCTCGCCCAGCGCCGTCGCCGAGGCGGTCAGCGCCCGGATGGGACGCAGCAACAGGCCGCCGAGGATCCAGGCCAGGGCCAGCGTCAACAGCACCGCCGCGCCGAGGCCCAGCGAAAAAATCGCGGTCGAGCGTTCGGTCAGCAGCGCCGTCCGGGTCTCGGCCTCGCGCAGCAACCGCGCATCGTAGCCGGCCAGCTGCTCCACCGCCTGCAGCACGGCAAACAGCGCCGCCTCGTCGGCCTGCAGGGTTTCCAGGGGACGGCCCGTCGCATCGAGCTGTTCCGCCCGCGCCGCGAGCCGGGCGACCGCCGTCTCGATGTCTTCCAGCCGCCGGGCGCGCTCGGCAGCCGCGGGCGTGAGCTCCGCCTCGGCCTGGAGCAAGCGTTGGAGCGCATCGCGGGACCGCTGGAATTCCTCGCGGTGGGCAAAACTTTCGACGCTGCGCAGCTGCCGCAGTCCGTTGCCGAGCCGGTTGGCCGCCTGTTTGAGCTGCTCGGCGGCCAGCAGGCCGCGGGCGCTCACCGTGATGGTGTCCGCGACCGTCCGGCCGAGCTGCCGGGTGGTCCACAGGGCGTGCGCTCCCACCGCCGCCAGCAGGGCGAGAACCGCGAGGAAACCGAGCAGCAGGCGGGTGCGCAGCATGGGCTCAGGCCAGGCCGAGTTTCTGGCGCTTGCGGTAGAGCGTGGCGGGGTCGATGCCGAGGATGCGGGCGGCCTCGTCGAGGTTGCGGGCCGTCGCCACCACGCGGCGCAGGTGCTCCGCCTCCAGCGCCTCAAGGGTCACGTGCGCGCCGACCGTGATCTGCGCGTCCGGCCCGCCGGCAAATTCCTCGGGCAGGTCGCGCAGCTCGATGCTGTCGCCCGTGCAAAGAATGACGGCGCGCTCGATCACGTTGCGCAGCTCCCGCAGGTTGCCCGGCCAGGCATAACCGCCGAAAGCCGCCAGCACCGCGGGGGCGAAGCGCTGCACCGGCTTGCCCAGGCGTGCGGCAAAATGTTTCCTATAACCCTCCGCCAGCCGCGCCAGGTCGGCCGGCCGCTCGCGCAGGCCGGGCAGCGTGACCGCGATGACGTTGAGCCGGTAGTAGAGATCTTCGCGGAACCGGCCGGCCTTCACCTCCTCGGCCAGGTTGCGGTTGGTGGCGGCGATCACGCGCACGTCCGCCCGGCGCGGCTTCGTCTCGCCGACGCGCTCGTATTCGCGTTCCTGCAGGAGCCGCAGCAGTTTCGGCTGGATGGGCAGCGGCAGCTCGCCGATCTCGTCGAGGAAGAGCGTGCCGCCGTCGGCCGCGGCCACCTTGCCGGTCGTGTCGGCGATGGCGCCGGTGAACGCGCCCTTCACGTGGCCGAACAGCTCGCTCTCCAGCAATTCGCGCGAAAGGCTCGGGCAGTTGACCGTGACCAGCGGCGCGTCGCGCCGTTCGCTGCGCCGGTGCACCTCGCGGGCCAGCACGCTTTTGCCGGTGCCGCTGGGGCCGAGGATGAGCATCGTGGCCGGGGTGGCCGCCGCTTTGAAGGCGATCTCCAGCGCACGCTGCATGCCCGGCTCGGGCGAATCGAGATCCACCACGGGCACTTCGTCGGCCAGCTGGGTTTCCAGCGCGCGCACCTTGCGCTGGAGGTTCCGGGTCTGCCCGATCCGCGCCAACACCGCCCGCACCTGCTCGGGGGTGAAAGGTTTGGGAATGAAATCGCAGGCGCCGCGCCGCATGGCCTCTACGGCCGTCGCGATGCTCGCGTAGGCCGTGAACATCACCACCGGCAGCGCCGGCTGGGCCTTGAGCAGCGCGGCCAGCACCTCCAGGCCGTCTTCCCGCCCGAGGTTGAGATCGAGAAAGCACGCGTCGCACGGCTCCTCGCCGAGCAGGGCCAGCGCCCGGGCGCCGTTGGCCGCCTCGACGCCCTCGTGACCCGCCGTTTCCACGGCGATGCGCGTGGTCTTACGGATGCCGGCTTCGTCATCTACAATCAGGACGCGCATGGTTTCGATGGGTTGGGATATGCCCGGCCCCGGGATTCAGGGCCAGTCTCAAAGCCAAGGCGGGGCCGCTCGCGCGACCCCGCCAGGTCCAGCTTCAACGGACATTCGCGCCGGCTTGGCCGACGCGCCTGTCCCGGCTTCACCGACCCGCCCTGCACCGTCAGGTTCCGCCCCGGCGCACCGCCGGCCGCGCCGAATTCTGTTGTCGCGACCCGCTCCAACCACCGTCATAAGCCCGTAACTTTCATGTCCACCGCCACCCCCACGCCCCCGGCCGGTAACGGCCAATCCCCCAAAATCACCGACCTGGAGATCAAGGATGCCCAGCTGATCTTCAACTCGGCTTGGGATGACCTGGAGGCGGATTTTGGCCGCGAAAACCTGCGCTTTCCCAAGGAAATCATCCTGCTCGGCGGCGCCCCCGGCGCCGGCAAGGGCACCAACACCGCCTTCATCGCCCGCTCCCGCGGGCTCACCTGCCCGCCCATCGTCATGAGCGCCCTGCTCGATTCTCCCGAGGCCAAGCGGCTGAAGGACGCGGGCAACATGGTCGGCGACCGCGAGGTCGTCGGCCTCCTCCTCCGCGAGCTGTTGAAGCCCGTTTACCGCGACGGCGTCATCCTCGACGGCTTCCCGCGCACCCAGGTGCAGGTCGAGTGCCTCAAGCTCCTCGTCGGCAAGATGCACCAGCTGCGCCGCGAATTTTACGACACCCCGCTCAGCATCCATTTCCGCCAGCCCACCGTGCACATCATGGTGCTCTTCGTGGACGAGAAAGAGTCCGTCGCGCGCCAGCTGAAGCGCGGCCGGGAAACCCGCGCCCACAACGAAGAGGTCAAACGCACCGGCATCGGCCAGCCGCGCGAAGACCGGCCCACCGACCACGACGAGGCCCTCGCCCGCCGCCGCTACCGGGTCTTCAAGGAGCAGACCTGGGACGCCCTCCAGTCGCTGAAGGAGATTTTCCACTACCACTTCATTGATGCGCAGGGCTCCTTCGCCGAGGTCGAGCAGAACATCCTCAACGAGCTCCAATACCAGAGCACCCTCGAGCTCGACCCCCGAACCCACGACCGCCTCCGCAGCATCCCGGTCGCCAGCGAGATCATCATCCACGCCCGCCAGGAACTCGTGAAACGGCTCGACAGCTACGAGCTCGAGCACAACGAACTCTTCGCCAAGGTCACCGCCTTCATCGAGGGCAAGGTGATGCCCATCGTCATCAAGCACGCCATCTCCGGCGTCGCGCTCATCAACACCGAGCACCCGCTCCTCGACGACGCCCTCGCCCTCGCCATGCTCATCGACGTGTTCTCCGAGCGCGGCTACCATGCCGTCGTGGACATCCACCGCATCGAGGTGCCCGAAAAGTTCGACCTCAAGACCGGCGCCATCACCTGCCGCTTCAAAAAAGTCTTCCGCATCCAGATCCGCTTCCAAGGCTCGGAGATCCGCCGCGGGTGAACGACCACGCCATTATTTTACGCACCGTCCTAAATTATTCGCTGCGACAACCCTTCATTCTTCGACTCCAGTAACTCTGGCCATAAGAAACTACGGCACAGTATAGGCTCGCAAAGCTCACAAATGTGAATTACCAAATTATGGAAATGGTTAACTCAGGGCTAGTTATCCGTGGAGCGAACCCACGCCGTAATTTACCGCCACGATTCTCTCGGAAGCGGACGGAATCGAATTTCCTTTGTGCTTTTGAACGCGCTTACCGCACCTCGGTCAACCCGGGTGGTATTGTCGGCCGTGACCTGGAGGTTTCGGGCTATGGTATCGCCGATTGGGTATGGATTGGCTGGCGACGTCGTGCGACCGGTGAAGATGCCACCGCCTATTCCTTGGAGAAATTGCCTCCGTCGCTACGGATACATGCTTTCGAGCTTAAGATCTCGGATTGGAGAAGGGCTCTCTCACAGGCTTTCCGCTATAGCTATTTTGCGGATAGGGCGATCGTGGTGATTCCTCCGCAGGCTTTGCGCTTGGCACGAGTGCATCTGGACCTTTTCAAAAGATTACGGATTGGACTGTGGGGCTTTGACTCCGACAGCGGAAGAATCCGGCGCGTCTATACGCCACGCATTCTCAAGGCGCGAAACGAAAAAGCGAAGGCACGAGCGGTTCAGCTTATCCTACGGCGAATCAAGTTCAGCCAGCTCCGCAAAAAGCTCTAAGCCGTCGCTCAACGGCGCGAGGTGGCTGTCATCCGATTTGGAGTCCAGCGGAGAAAACAGTGCCCCCTGAACTTCGAGGTAGAGCCCGGCAGCGTCAGCAATGCCCTTCCGACAATTCGCGAGACTCGCCTCCGTGTCCCCCTCCGCAACCAAGCGTCGGTTTAGTTCTCGGATTGCATCCCAGCTTTGCAACACCTCTTGGTTGCGTTCGGGTTCCGAACCATCCTCAACCGGGTAAAGCTTATCGGTTGGAAGACCGTTGAGCACATCCGGAACGACTCCACGCAGCCGCTCCAACTCGTCAAAAGTAATGCGATTGAGCAAAGCGCAGCTAAGATAACGCGGTGTGGGTAGTCGTCCACCGGATGCCTCTGGGGCGAAACGCCCCAAGCCAAAATTACGCAGATTGGACCACCAACCGCTTGCTCCCGCCGCGGCCCCACATGCGCCTAGAAACGGCGTCAGCCGATCTGAATAGCCGTTGACGGCTCTCAATCCATTCAGGGCCAAGGTGTGAGTGAGGAAGAGCCAGCCCGCAATCGTATCTGCGTGATAAATTTCCTGGCGCCCATCCGTTCCCGACGTTCCAACCAGCAAGTAAAAACCATCTGGCGGATTCTCGAGGAGAGTCAGGTCAGTCAGAAATTCGATCAACTCTTGGTGTCGTCGTAAGGCCTCACAACTGATCGCAAGGGTTGCTAGAACAGGGCGGCTCTCGCCCACCTCCTTTGCGGTGGTCTTGGAAAACCGAATAAAATTCTTCGCGATCACCGCCTCAATAGAATTGAGCGACCGCGGCACAAAGATTCCGGGGGTGATTACTGAAGAAAGATTCAGCTTCTTTGTGAATCGCAAGGTGTCTCTCAAATCATCACGCACTCGCCCTTCCTGTTCCAATTGGCCACGCCGCCGAGCCGAAAAATATTCGGCGTATTCCGACATCAGTAGTCCGCAACGCGAATTAGGAGCATTGGCTACCAATGTGGCGTAATACTGCGGATCAAACAGCCGCTCCGCCGCTGGTTTTCTTTTCGCTAAGTCATCCAGCGAACCTTGAAGGCGCCCCAATCCAATATCCTTGGGACTATAGATCACACCGTCGATGTAACCGGCATCGATACCAGCCTGAACTTTCTGACCTTCGCCATACCCATGTTGTACGAAGAGCTTCATACTTCAGCCTCCAACCGTTTGATGATGGCGTCGAGATTTCCCGGCCGCAACGGCGGTGATTTCTTCAGCGTTTGGTCGATAAGGCGACAGAACGCCTCAGAATAGTCTGCCCGCAACGACCGCAGTGGCGTTGGGGATTGCCGCAAAACGCGACTGAGGGTCTTAGCGGGGTGCTCCGGTTGATATTGGAGCGGATGAACAAAGGTGGCGTATTCGAATGTGGTGATGCCCGCTGTGTAGATGTCCGCCCGGTAATCGAGCGCTTGCCGGAAGTTAGCTTGGAGCATCTCTGGCGCCATATAGGGCAATGTCGCAGGACGAATTGCCGGATCGACGGTAAGGCCCGGCTCGCGCGTTTGATAAGCGATGCCCAGATCGAGCAAAACAAACGGACGACCCGCGGAGCCCAGCATGACCACGTTGAGCGGCTTAATGTCGCGGTGGACTGTCTCGAACTGCCAGAGCTGCTTGATCGCTCGCAACAAAGACAGAAATAACATCTTGGCCTCCCTTTCCGTCGGAGGCGGTCCTTTACGTTGAATATATTGGTGGAGGCCCTCTCCCGCCAGAAATTCCTCACTGTAGCCTAGAAAGTCCAAACCACCGATGTTCACTTCCCGCGGAGCAAGAGAGCCCAATTTCACCAGCTCTGGCGCGGCACATTTTCCCAACAACTCGACCTCTCGCTGGGCGCGTCCAATGTATTCCTGCCGTGCAGCTTTCTCGGCTTCGGTTACCCCGACAGCAGGCAAGGCTAATAATTTGAAGGCCTCTATGGCGCCGTTGACCGTAGCACGATAAACATACTTGAAACCGCCTACCGCGATTTGCTGGGGATTAACCACCTCGGGAAATGCCACGGCAAGCTGCGCGGTAGTAGGCGGTGGCGGTAAAGACATAGAAGCAGATTGGGGAAGCAGTTTATGGTAGACAAGAATTCATACACAGGCCGTAGCATGACACTCGGTCTCAACACACAATCCCATGAGAACAAGGCCGTAAGGTGAGGCAAATTAGGGGCATTTGAGCAGAGCTGTATCTCATGCTACCAAAATGACCCCGTTCACGACAAACCCGGCAGGCCGTCGATGCTGGTGCGGTTCTTTTTCGCACGGTATTCGGCCAGACCTGCCGGACCCAACTTTTCGCTGTAGCGGTCCAACACGTCGCGCGGGGCCACGAATTCATACTGCGGCACAGCAAAACCGCAGGAGTCGGCGATGCGCGTCACCCGCACCCGGATGATCGAGCGCAGGCCGACCAGCGCCGGAAAATGCGCCCGCAGCGCGGCAAAGTCCGCCGCCGCCGGCTCCACGATCTCGCCGCGGCCGTGCAGCCGCACGATCTGCGGCGCGCCTTCGTAGGCGCAGAACATCAGGACGATGCGGCCGTTCTCCCGCAGGTGGGCCACGGTCTCGATGCCGCTGCCGGTGAGATCGGCATAGGCCACCTCATGCGGCCCCAGCACGCGGAAGGTGTCGCCGCCCTTCGGCGAGCAGTTCACATGCCCCTCCGCCGCCAGCGGCGCGGTCGCCACGGTAAACATCCGTTGCCGGCCCAGCCAGGCCTGCAGTTCGGGGGTGATCCGGTCGTAAACCTTGCCCATGCCCCGCAGCCTGCCGGGCAGACTGCGCGCTTGTCGAGCCCCGGCAAACCGCCTAACCCTCCCTCTGCCCGGGGTCACCGGGTCTTAGGTCCAACTCCAACCCCATACCACCCATGGAAATCATCATCCTGCTGATTCAGCTCGCCATCGTTGTCGCCGTCATTGCCGGCGTCTGGAAAACCTTCGCCAAGGCCGGCCAGCCCGGCTGGGCCGCCATCATCCCGATCTACAACGTCTACATCCTGCTGAAGATCGCCAACCGGCCGTGGTGGTGGCTGCTGCTGATGTTGATCCCGCTCGTGAACCTCGTGATCGCGATCATCGTCGCCATCGATGTGGCCAAGGCGTTTGGCAAGGGCGCGGGCTTCGGCATCGGTCTCGCGCTGCTCGGCTTCATCTTCTACCCCATCCTCGGCTTCGGCAGCGCCACCTACACCCAACCGGTGCGGACGGCCTGATCCTGCCGTTGACTCCCTGCCCGACCGCGCACCCACCCGGTGCGCGGTTTTTTATTCGTAACGCAGCGCCTCGATCGGGTCGAGCGAGGCGGCCTTCCACGCGGGATAGAGGCCGAAGCCGATCCCGATGGCGCTGCAGACGACGAGCCCGGTGACGGCCCAGCCGAGCGGGAACACCACCGCGGCGTTGAGAATCATGCCCGCGGCGTTGCCGCCGAGGATGCCCACGAGCACGCCGCCCAGCCCGCCGATGAGCGAAAGGACGACGGCCTCGAGCAGGAACTGCTGCAGGATGTTGCGCTTCTTCGCGCCGATGCTCTTGCGGATGCCGATCTCCTTGGTGCGCTCCGTCACGCTCACGAGCATGATGTTCATCACGCCGACGCCCGAGGCCAGCAGCGCGATGGCGCTGATCACGAAGGCACCGACGGCCACGACGCCGGCGATGTTGTTGAAGGCCTCGATCAGCGACTCGTTGGAGAAGATCTCGAAGTCGTTCGGGTCCTCCGGATCGAGGCCGCGCACAAGCCGCATCGCCCCGATGGCCTGGTCCTGCACGGCGGACAGCAGCTCCTGGCTGGGCGCCTGCACGTTGATGCCGATGGAGCGGCCGGCACTGCCGAAGGTCTGCAGCCACCGCGTGATGGGGATGATGACGATGTTGTCCTGGCTCTGGCCGAACGAGGAGCCCTTGGACTTGGTGATGCCGATGATGGTGAAGCTCTGCCCGGCGATGCGGATCTGCTTGCCGAGGGGATCCTCGTTGATGAACAGCCGCTTCACGATGTCGTCGCCGATGATGCACAGCGGTCGGCCCAGCTCGACGTCGGTCGTGCCGATGTTGCGGCCCGCGCCGATCTCAAAGTTGCGCGCGCTGAGGAAGTTCTCGTCGGCACCGCCGAGCAGCACGTTCGGATTGGTCGAGCGGTCGGCGTAGAAGGCGCGCACGCCACGGCGCGCCATGGTGAGCGCCACGGTCGCATCATCGCCCATCAGCTCCTTGAAGCGGGTGGCCTGGGCAAAGCTGATGTCGCGCCGGTTCGCGAAGCGCGCCCGCGGGTCGCTGAAGTTGATGGCGGGGTATTTCGAGAACTGGAAGGAATTCGCCCCGAGGACGTTCAGCCCCGACTCGATGTTGGCGCGCAGGCCGCTGATCACCGTCATCACGCCGATCACGGAAAAGACGCCCACCGCAATGCCCAGCATGGTGAGGCTGGAACGCAGCTTGTTCGACTTGAGCGCGGCCAAGGCCAGCTTGATGGTCTCGAGGAAATTCATCGGATTTTCGATTTTTGATTCTCGATTTTCGATTGAAGCCCGCGGCGCGCCAACGTCCGCCGGGACGCCACCATGATGGCCGTAAGTTCTTCCGCTTCCCGGCTCAGCGGCGCGGTTTGAGCAGGGCTCATCAGGCCGTGCGCCGTCACCAACTCCAACCAGAAGGCCGATTCATCCGCCTCTTCCTCCACCACCGCCAATTTGGAAATCATCTCCGCCGTGGAACGTGAGCGGCAGGCGGCGCGATAATTGGCCCCCACCGATGTCCCCGAGCGACCCAACTGCCCGGCCAACACACGCCCGGAACGCGTTTCCGGCAGGGCATCAATCAACTTCAGCATTCGCAGCGCGAATGCCTTCGTCCGTTGTTTGAGTTCCTTCTCAGTCATGACGGAAATCGAAAATCCAGAATCCAAAATCGAAAATCAGCTTTGCGCTACTCATAGCGCAAAGCTTCCACCGGATCGAGTTTGCTGGCCTGCCAGGCGGGAGCGAAGCCGCTGAAGACGCCGGTCAGCACCGAGATCACCAGGCCGGTGACCACCAGGCCGCCGGAAAAAACGAGCGGGAACGAGGGCGCCATGGCGCCGACCGCCGCGGACAGGCCGCCAGCCAGCCCGAGGCCCGCCAGGCCGCCGATGAAGCAGATGCACACGGCCTCGATGAGGAACTGCAGGAGGATGGTGCGGCGGCGCGCGCCGAGCGCCTTGCGGGTGCCGATTTCGCGGGTGCGCTCCTTCACGCTCACATAGGTGATGTTCATGATGCCGATGGCGCCGACGAAGAGCGCCAGCCCCGTGATGAACAGGCCGGCCAGCGCGATGCCGTTCTTGATGGGGTCGAGCTGCTCGCGGATGGTGCCCTGTTCGTTGATTTCAAAGTCGTCGCGCTGCTCGGGACCGAGTTGGCGGATGCGGCGCATCAGCCCGCGCAGTTCGTCCTTGGCCGCGGCCATGCGGGTGCCGTCGTATTGCACGCGGATTTCGCCGTCATCCCGCGATGAAAAATAGCGGCGGAAGGTCGTCAGCGGCATGGCCACCATCGAATCCCAGCTGAACAGCCCGAGAAAACTGCCCTGCTTGGCCGCGACGCCGATGACCTCGAAGCTCTGGCCCTGGATGCGCACGGTCTTGCCCATCGGGGACTCGTTGGGAAAAAGCGCGTCGGCCACGTCGAACCCGAGCACGATCACATTGCGGCCGGACTGGGCCTCGAACTCGCTGAAGAAGCGGCCCTCCTTCATGTCGGACTTCGACATGCGCGGGTAGTCGGCCGAGGTGCCGAGGGTCCAGATGTTGTTCACCCGGTATTCCCCGCGCACGATGTTGCTCGCGCGGTTGGCCGTGGGCACCGCCAGCTTGAGCGGCCCGTCGGGGTGGGCGGCGATCCACTGGTTGATCTGCGCCGCGTAGGTGGTTTGGATGGGCCGGCGGTTGCGGTAGTTCCACCAGTCGTCGACGTCGCGCCACGGCCACTTGCCCACGTAGAGCACGTCGTCGCCGAAGCCGGCCATGCTGCGGTCCACGCCGACGTCGATGCCCTTGATCGCGGTGCCCATGAGCGTGACGGCCACGATGCCGATGACCACGCCGAGGGCGGTGAGCGCCGAGCGCATCTTGTTCGCGCGGATCTGCGATGCCGCGATGCGCACCGACTCGTTGAACTCGTAGAGAATGCGCCTCACGGGATTTTCGATTTTTGATTCCCGATTTTCGATTGGAACCCGCGGCGCGCCAGCGTCCGCCGGGACGCCACCATGATGGCCGTAAGTTCCTCCGCTTCCCGGCTCAGCGGCGCGGTTTGAGCCGGGGTCATCAGGCCGTGCTCCGTCACCAATTCCAACCAGAAGGCCGATTCGTCGGCCTCTTCCTCCACCACCGCCAACTTGGAAATCATCTCTGCCGTGGAAC
This sequence comes from Opitutaceae bacterium, assembly GCA_026125215.1. Classification (GTDB taxonomy): domain Bacteria; phylum Verrucomicrobiota; class Verrucomicrobiia; order Opitutales; family Opitutaceae; genus UBA2377. The sequence continues at coordinate 52,872 of JAHCLN010000001.1, read as the reverse complement.
GTGAGCGGCAAGCGGCCCGATAATTCGCCCCGACCGATGTGCCCGAGCGTCCCAACTGCCCGGCCAACACGCGCCCGGATCGCGTTTCCGGCAGGGAATCAATCAACTTCAGCATTCGCAGCGCAAATGCCTTCGTCCGTTGTTTGAGCTCCTTTTCAGTCATGACGGAAATCGAAAATCCAGAATCCAAAATCGAAAATCAGGATGCGGTCGCATCCGACTCGATCAGGCCGTCGCGCAGGCGGACGATGCGGCGGGCGTGGCGGGCCACGTCCTCCTCGTGCGTGACGATGATGAGGGTGTTGCCCTGCTCGTAAAGCTGCTCGAAGAGGGCCATGATTTCGATGCCGGTCTTCGTATCGAGCGCGCCGGTGGGCTCGTCGGCCAGGATGATGGAGGGCCGGTTGACCAGGGCGCGGGCGATGGCCACGCGCTGGCGCTGGCCGCCGGAAAGCTCGTTCGGCCGGTGGTGCACGCGGTCGCCCAGGCCCACGTTCTCCAACGCGGTGCGGGCGCGTTCGTGGCGCTCGGCGGCGGGCACGCCGCCGTAGATGAGCGGCAGCTCGACGTTGTGCAGCGCGTCGGACCGCGGCAGGAGATTGAAACTCTGGAAGACAAAGCCGATCTCGCGGTTGCGGATGTCGGCCAGCTCGTCGTCGTCCATGCCGGCGACGTTCTTGCCGGCAAACTCGTAGCGGCCGGCGGTGGGCGTATCGAGGCAGCCCAGCATGTTCATGAGGGTGGACTTGCCGGAGCCCGACGGGCCCATGATGGCGAGGTATTCGTTGCGGCGGATCCGCAGGTCCACGCCCCGCAGGGCGTGGATGGTCTCGGCGCCCATCTTGTAGAGCTTGGTGACGCCCTCGATCTCGATGACGAGGGGGCCGGGCGGGCGCAGGGTCCGCGGCGTGGCCGCGGCGGGGGCGGGCGGCGTCATGGCGGTTATTTCTTGGCCTGGTCGCCGCCGCGCGGACGCTCGATGCGGATGGCCGAACCGTCCTTGAGGGTGCGGGTGATGACGCTGAAGCTGCCGCTCACCACCTCGTCGCCCTCGCTGAGGCCGGACTTGATTTCCATGTGCGTGGAGTCGGCGATGCCGGTCTCGACTGGCACCTGCTTGACCTTGGAGCCGTCGCGCACGAACACCACGCGCTGGAGCGCGGCGCGGTCGGCCCGCTCGTCCTCGCGCTGCTGGCGCTCGTTGATGGCCGCGGCGGCGCCCTCGCCCTTGGTTTCGCGGGCCTTCTTTTCCCGGTCCTGGGCGAGTTGCTCGATGGTCTTGTCGCCCTCGCGCGAGCGCACGGTCACCGCCTGGATGGGCACCGCGATGACGTTTTCCACGGTCTGGGTCTCGATGTCGGTGTTGGCGCTCATGCCGGGCCGGATGCGGGCATCCTTGTCGAGGATGCGGACGCGGACCTCGAAATTGGTGACTTCCTCCTGGGTGTTCATGCCGGTCGTGAGCGCGGCGGAGGCGATCTCCTTGACGTCGCCCGCGAAACGCCGGCCGGGGAAGGCGTCGATGGTGATGCGCGCGGCGTTGCCGGCCTTGACGTTGACGATGTCGTTCTCGTTCACCTTCACGCGGACCTCCATGCTGTCGAGGTTGGCCACGCGCATGATCTCGGTGCCGGCAAACTGGCCGGTGCCCACCACGCGCTCGCCCACCTCGCTGGAGAGCGAGCTCACGGTGCCGTCCATCGGCGCATAGATCGCGGTCTTGCTGAGCTGGTCGGCGGCCTGGCTGAGCGAGCCCTCGGCGCGGCGGATCTGGGCCTGCGAGGAGGCAAAATCGGCGCCGGCCACCTCGAAATTGGTCTTGGCGTTGAGGAAGTCGGCGTCGGAAAGCAGCTTCTTCGCGTAGAGGTCCTGGGCCTGACGGAAATCCTGCTCGGCCTTGGTGAGCCGGGCCTGGCTGAGGAGGCTGGCGGCGCGGGCGGAGCTGAGCGCGGCCTCCTGCTGCTCCAACTGGGCCTGGTAGAAGTCCGGCTTGATGCGCACGAGCAGGTCGCCCCGCCGCACCGCCTGGCCCTCCTTCACGGGCAACTCGATGATTTCACCGGCGACCTCGGGGGAGATCTTCACCTCGACCTCGGGCTGGATCTTGCCGGTGGCGGTGACGATCTGGGTGATCGTCCTGACGACCGCCTTCTCGGTGGTGACCGCGATGCCGCGGTCCTTGTTGCGGTTGGTGGCCACGCCGACGGCGACGAGCACGACGAAGAAGGCGGTGCCGCCGATGATGATCCATTTCAGCTTGGATTTCTTGCGGGGCGCGGCGGCGGAGGGATTGGCTTGGTTCATGGGACGCGATGCTGGGTTCAAAACGGGGAGGCTTCGGATTCAGCACCGCGTTGGCAAGCAGCCAGCCGGGCCGCGCCAAAAAAACGTGGAGGGGCCCACAACGGCCCCTCCACAACACAACAACTGATAACTACTAACGGTGCTGACAACTAACGGTGTCCGCGGAGCTGAAAACCGGTTTGCGACCAAACGCTGTCCAGCGACGATAAATCGCAGCCAGAGAGCGGCAAGACGTGACAGGTGCCAGCAAGGAGCGCACATGAACCCACAACACAGCGATGGGAGAAAAGTTACACCAAACTTGGATGAACGGCGGGACCGGGGGATAGGTGGAAACAAAAGCCGGGCTCCCGAGGAGCCCGGCTTGGAAAGGTCGCAACTGCCTGCTCAGAACTTGTAATTCGCCTCGACGTAGAGGAATCGGCCGATGGGATCGTAGGAATTGATGTCGGCCTGCTGGTCCGCCTCCGACGCGATGAAAGGCGGGAACTTGTTGAAGGCGTTGTTCACACCAAGATTGAGCGAGAGCCCGGCCAGCCAACGGTTGGCCGACCCCCCGAAGTCGTAGCCCACGCGGGCATCAAAGGCACGGTAAGATGCCACCCGCGGGGTGCCAGGAGAGGCGACATCGTCTAGGCCCGGCACAAAGGAGCCGTTCAGACCCACAGTCCAGCCCTTATAGCGCCAGCCCAAGTTTAAAAATGCCCGCCAGCGCGGGTATAGGCTCGTGCCCGAATATGAACCCGCAAAATCAAATGGGGCGGAGGTTGGAAGTGTTTGAATAAAATATTCGTTGAGGTAAATCAGAGACAGCCGGCCGCTCAGCGCTCCCCAAGATCCGGTGTCGTGGCTGTAGCCAACCTTGAGGTCGGCGCCAGATTGCCAGACCCCGGCAATGTTGGTGAATTGATTAGTAATCCACACCGAATCCGAAGCCCGATCCGACATCTGTCCGGGGGTGGTGACCGGTGTGCCGGTGCCAAAGTAGGTCTCGCCTGCTTGGCTCACGCCGAAGCGCACCTGCGAAGCGTAGGGCGAGGCCGGGCCGAGCTGCTCGACCGAGTTGATGATTATACCCACGGGGATGTTGCCGATCAGGTCGCGCTCATCCACTTCAAACCAGTCCACCGAGAGTTCCAAGCCACGCAGCTTGCCGGCTGGCGACCACACGACGCCCGCCGTCCAGTTGCGGGACTCCGATGGCCGCAGATTGGGGTTGGAGCCGGACTGGGTGCGATACTGGCGCGGACCAGTCTGCACGTTGAGGGGGTTGCCATTGTAGTCGAAGCGGAAGATGTTCGTTTGCGCGCTAAATCCCACGGCGACAGGGCCGGTAAGACTGAACAGCGTAGGCGCACTAAACGACTCGGAGACAGTGCCGCGAAGCGCAAACTCGTCGCTGAAGGGCAGCCAGCGCAGGCTGTATTTGGGCACAAAAGGGTCGGTGGTGAGATTGTAGAGTTCCTTGCGCGCGGCAATCGAGAGCTCGAGCCGGTGAAATCCGGAGATGGCGTTAGCCCGGTCGAAGACCGGCACGCGAAACTCTGCAAAGAATCCATCAGTTGTGGAGGTAGCCGCGTAGGGCTGCCGAGGAGTGGCACCAAGCCAGCCGCCGGCCGAGTCGAAGCGGTCATTCTTAAAGTCGAGCGCCTCGCGCCGGGTATCCGCCCCGAAAGCGGCGGTGAGGGGTCCGCCGGGGAGATCAAGCAGTTCGCCGGTCACACGCAGATCGAAGCCGATCAGCTCGCTCACATAATCGCGGAAGCTAACGCCCACGAAGCTCTCGACTACGCCTGGAGCCTGGGTGCGGGCGAATGGGTTGAAGGTGAGATTGTTAATCGCTGCCGTGTAGGCCGCCGCGTCGATGAGGTTGAATGTGCGCAGTTTGGTAACAGTGCGGTTGAAATTGGCCGCAGCCTCAAAGGCCCACTTTTCATTTAGCGCGCCCTTGGCCCCGACCACGCCACGCTGGGCGAAGTTTTCGGTGTCGAAGATACGCGGAAAGGGCAGCAGGCGGTTGCGGGCGATGACGGTGCCGTTAAAGGGATTGTTCGGGTTGGTCGCGGCCGCCGCCAGCGCCAACGGCTGCGCGTTGAGCACGGACTTGGTGCGTGTGGTGGTAAAGATATAATCCCCGAAGAGTGAGATTGTGTCGGTGAACCGGTGATCGATGGCGGCCACAATACTACGGCGCTGGGCGTCGATGAGCATTGTCGGATACTGGGACACATCGAAGAAGTTTTGGATGTCACCCTGCCCCATCGGCCCCTGGTAAATGCCTTGGACGACCAGCTCCGAAGGTGTCAGATTGAGGTTAGCCGGAGGCGCATTGAGGCTCGGGTTAAGCAAGTAAAAATCATTCCCGATGTTAACCGAGCCGGCAAAGGTCGGGGAGACAAAGACCGGCGTAGAAAAAGGCCGGTCCTTCTGGATCAGCGGGTCGCTACGCTTCCACTCGGTGGAAAGGGTAATCTGGGTCTTGTCGGTGCCTGCACCAAACACGCCATGGTAGCTGCGCTCCGCGTAGTCGCCGTCATTGGGACTGAAGCCGTAGCGACCGCCGATTTCCGCACCACGGTAGTTGGTCTTGAGAATAACGTTGACCACACCGGATACAGCATCCGATCCGTAGGTGGCAGAGGCGCCGTCTGAAAGCACCTCGATGCGCTCGACTGCTGAGACGGGGATGAGGCTCACATCCACAAAGGTGGCCCCGCCGGAGGCAGTAACCGGGGAGACGGCGGCGCGCCGACCGTTGATCAGGACAAGCGTGGCTCGGTTGCGCAGCGCCACAGCCGAGCCACCGATGGAAGCACCGGAACCGATGTTACCGTTCTCAGAACCGATGTTGTTCGCACCATAGAAGAACGGTTCGGTCTTCTTGAGAACCTGCAAGAGGTCCCCGGCTACGCCGGATTGCCGGATGTCGAGCGCAGAGATGACCGAGACGGGTATGGCCGGTGTGTCGGCCGCTATTGGAATGAGGGAACCGGTGACAGTGAACTTTTCCAATGTCACGGTCTCTTCGTCGTCAACCCGCTCAGGATTGGTCTGGGCGGTGAGGCCCGTGACAAGCAGCAGACAAGCGACCGCCCAAGTGGGCAGGCCGCGCCGACCCGCGTCGCGGATCGTGAGGAGGTCAGTCAGGTTCATAGGGTGGATCGGTTTGGTGTTCGGTGCGCGGTGAATCCGCGTTTTGACATAAGCAGCCCCCCACACGCCCTCACGCCAACCGCTTGGCGATGAGGCGTCCTATAGTGCGCCCACCCGCGCCTACCGTCGTTCAGCCCAGCCGGGCCAGCAGCGCGTCGCGGTATTGCCGGCTCACGCGCACCCGCGCACCATCGAGCAGCTCCACCAAATAGTCCCCGGCGCACACATGCTCGAGCCGCTTGATCCAAACCAGATTGACGATGGCGGACTTGTGCACGCGGACGAATCCCTCGTCCGGCAGGCGCCGCAGGAAATCCTGCAGGGTTTCCCGCACCAGCCGCGGTCCCGACTCGGCATGAAGCTTCAGGTAATCGCCTTGCGCCTCAACCCAACGAATCTCGGCGGGGCGGAAGACATGGTATTCACCGCCGCTGCGAAATGCGACCAGCGCGCGCGCCGCTGCTCCAGACGGCGCGGCATCGAGATGTTTGACCAAGTCCTCGAGGCGGTCTTCTACGCGCCGTTCGCGACGACCGGCGACAGCCGCCTTGGCACGGTAGAGCGCTTCCCGGAAACGCTCGTCGGTAAAAGGCTTTAGGAGATAGTCCGTCGCATGAAGGTCGAATGCGCGCAGGGCGTGCTCCTCGTGCGCGGTGACAAAGACCACGACCGGCCGGGCCACCGGATCCAGCGCGGCGACGAGTTCGACGCCGCTGCGGTCCGGCATCTGCACATCCACAAAAATGAGGGCCGGCCGGTGCTGCCGCAAAAGGCGGCTCGCAGTCCGCGAGTCCCCTGCCTCGCCGACCAGCCGGATCTCAGGATCCGCCGCCAGCAGCAGCCGCAGGCCCTCGCGGGCAAGGGGTTCGTCGTCGATGATCAGCGTGTCAATCGGCATGGGACATAGCCGCCAGTCGTAGCGGCAGGTTAAGTGTGACCGTGAAAGTCCGCAGTGTGCGTGCCACGTCAAGCCGCGCGGCGTCGCCGAAGTGTCGACTCAGTCGTTCACGTGTAAGGCGTAGACCCGAGCCAGTGCCGGCTGTAGGCGGCTGCGGCTCCGCGAGCGGTAGATCATTAGTGAGCGCGAGCTGCAACCGGCCGTTTGCCGCGGTGACGTGCAAGCGGATGGTCCCACCGTTGACGCAGCGGGCCACCGCGTGCTTAACAGCGTTCTCCACCAAGGGCTGCAAGATCAGGGCCGGCACCCACGCAGCCTGCAACGGTGCCGGCAGCTCCAATTCCGTGCGCAGGCGATCGCCAAACCTGATCTGTTCCACCGCCAGGTAATCGCGCAGAAAAGCCACTTCCTCCGCGAGGGTGCGTTCGGCCCGACCGCTGTCCTCCACCAGGCGGCGCTGCATGGCCCCCAGATGGCCGAGCGTGCGCACGGCCTGCTCCTGCCGGCCGGCCCGCACGAGGTTGGCCACGGCGTTGAGCGAATTGTAAAGGAAGTGTGGCTGCACCTGCTGTCGCAGCGCATGCAACTCCGCCAACGCCGCCTGCTCGCGCGACTGCGCCGCCGCCAGTTCCAAGTATTGCCGACGGCGGTGAGACCGGATCACCAGGCCCACAAACACAATCGCAGCGTATATTGGAATATCGATAAGGTTGCGCGGGTGCATACGCGCGATCGTAATCAGCCAGATGCTCTGATGGTCTGGCAGATCCAACTGCAGCTTAAAAACCGGCACGCGCACCCCAACAAACAGGGCCATGCCAAAAACCGCCGCCACCAGGTGCCCCAACACATGGGCGAAGCGCCAAGCGCCCCGCATCGGCCATCGCCACAACAGCCGCAGGACCAGCGGGGTCAGCAGCGCCCAATAAATCGCGCGCATGATCTGCTGTCCCATTACCCAGACCTGCTGGCGCCCGCTGAGCCCGGGCGGCAACATGGTCAGCACCTGAAACAGCAGCAAGCCCATGGCCACAGCCCAGACCAGCAGCAAAAGCCGCCAGGCCACCCGAGGCGGACCATCAAAGTCTCGGGCCGCTGGGACAACCGGTAGGGTTGGAGACATGAAGGGATGATGAGATAGTATCAATCCGGGGCAAGCGGCGGCTAAGAAAGGGAGCGGAGCCAGGCCAGCAGTATGTTCCCTCCAACACCGAGCGAGTCGCCCGCGCCCAGATGTTCCCAGCCGCGCCCAACCGCTCTGCGTCGCGATGAAATCGGCTCTCGCACGGCTTGGCGCGGCACCGTTGGTTATAAACTCAGATTAGCACGGTTTGCCGTCTAGTGCTCGCTATTCACGACCGGTTCCGCCATGTTGAGGACGTTGAAACTCAACGTCCGCCCGCTGCTTTTCCTTGGCCTAGGGCTCTCACTGTCAGCCTCACCACTCCCACCGCCCGAAGCCTCGCAATTCGACTTCTGGTTGGGCGAATGGATTGTCATGGCGCCTGACGGCAAAAACGCGGGCACAAACCGTGTCGTGAAAATCTCCGGCGGCTGGGGTCTGCTGGAGAATTGGACCGGGGCCAACGGCGTCACCGGCCATAGCCTCAACACTTACCAAGCATCCGGCGGCGTCTGGCGGCAGTTTTGGGTCGGAGCCGGAGGCGTGCTAGAGTTGAAAGGTGGTTTGGACCTACTAGGCAACATGGTTTTGAGCGGTGAAACCACAGGGCACGACGGGACCGTGCGGCGCCATCGCATCACTTGGACGCCCCGGTCAGATGGCAACGTCCGCCAATTCTGGGAAAGCTCCAACGATGGAGGCCTCACTTGGACTCCGGTTTTTGACGGCCTATACCGTCGCAAGTCCGTCAAGTGATCGGGAATGGAATCCACCAAAACGTAGTAAGAGAAAGCGTCGATTGTAGGGCGGATGGGCGGGATGTCTCAGCCCGGGCCATCCGCCCGGGCCGGCGGCTCCCCGGCATACCGCCACAGGGCCGGCGGCTCCCCCACCCAGCGCGCACCGGTCACCCGCGACCGCCCGGGGCCGGTGCGCTGGATTTCCCGCGCCGCCAGCAGGGCGGGCGGCTCCCCCGGCATCCCGGCCAGGGGCCGCGGTCCGGGCCCGAGATCCGCATCCTGATAAAACCAGCCCTCCGGCGTGGCATAGACGAGGACCGTGTGACCCTTCACCCGGCGGCCGCCGTCAAAGTAATAGCTGAGCAGCGTGGCTCCGGTGAGCGGCCGGTCCCCGGCCAGCAGCCGGTGCAACGCGACCACGCTGTTGACGAAACACCCGTGCGGCAGCGGTGCATCCGGCGAGTCCGCGTTCCCGTTCTGCTCCGGCAGGATTTCGTGCCGCACAAAACCGGGATCAATCGCCGCGAGCAGGGGCGCCAGATCGGCCTGATCGCGTTCGAGCCGCCCCCGGCGCAACGAAAGACTCTGGGTGCCTTCCAGTCCGGTGTAGAACCACAGGATGCCGTCGAAGGCGAAGACCGTCGCATAAACCTCGGCCGGGTAGGCGCCCGGCCGTTCGTTCTCGATGCGGATCACCCGCGACCAGACCTCGGGGCCGAGCAACGCGCGCGCCTGCCGCGCCGCCGCCGGTGAAGCATCGGTGGCGGACGCGAATCCCAGCAGAAAACCCAGGACCAGGAGGCGTCTCATCACCGCCTGAAACCCACGCGGCGCCCCGCGGGTTTCGGTTATGCGATGAAGCGCGCCAACTTTGCGCCGAACTCACGCCGGGGCGCGACCTGGCTCAGCCTTGGTCGCGCAGGAGCGGCGTGATGCGGTCCTGATAGCCGCGGCTCAGCTTCAGTTTCGTGCCGTCCTGCAGGATGACCACGTAGTCGCCGCCGAAAACGGGGCTCAGCTTCCGCACCCGGTCGATGTTCACGATGGTCGAGCGGTGGATGCGGATGAAGCGCCGCGGATCGAGCCGCGCCTCCAGGCGCGCCATCGTCTCGCGCATGAGATGCGAGCGGCCCGCCGCGTGGAATTTCATGTAGTCGCCCTCGGCCTCGATCCAGTCGATCTCCGTCGTCCGCAGGAAAAAAATCTCCCCCGAGGACTTGATGAAGATGCGGTCCGCCGCGGCGTCCGCCGGCTGGTCCACGCGCGACTGGAGGTAGTCGAGCAGCCGGCTGAGCCGCGAGCCGGCCGCCTCGTGGTGCCGCTGGCGCACGGCCTCCTTCGCGCGCTGCAGGGCGGAGAGGAAACGCTGGTCGTCGTAGGGCTTGAGCAGGTAATCAACCGCGTGCACCTCGAAGGCCCGCAGCGCGTGTTCGTTGTAGGCGGTCACGAAGACCACGACGGGCAGCGGCGGCGGGCCCGCCCGTTGCAGGGTCTCGAACGCGTCGCACCCCGGCATCTGCACGTCGAGGAAGACCAGCTCGGGCCGTTCGCGGCGGATCCACTCCGCCGCCTGCGGGCCGTCGCCGGCCTCGCCGATGATGTCGATGTCACCGTCCTGCTGCAGCAGGAGGCGGACGCCGCGGCGCGCGGCGGGTTCGTCGTCGACGATCAGGGTGCGGATGGGGCGGGACGGCGGCAGCGGGGCGGGGTTCATGAGCGGTAAGGAAGGAAAATTTGCACGGCAACTCCGCGGCCGGGTTCGCTGCGGAGCGTGAGCTGGCTGCGGGCGCCGTAGAGTTTCACCAGCCGGTCACGGGTGTTGGTCAGGCCGACGCCCTCGCGCACCCGGTCGGGACCGGACCGGGGCAGTCCGGCGCCATCATCGCGGACCTCGAGATACAGGACATCGTTCCGCACCCAGCCGCGGATTTCCAGCCGGCCCGGCCCGGCCTTGGGCGCCACGCCGTGCAGCACGGCGTTTTCGACGATGGGCTGGAGCAGCAGGCTCGGGATCAGCGCCCGGCGCGCTTCCTCGGTGATGTCGATGTGCACCGCAAGGCGGTCGGCAAAGCGCAGCCGCTGGATGCCGATGTAGGCCTCGAGAAACTCCATCTCCTGCTGCAGGGTGACCTCGGCCTTGCGGGCGGGGTCCAGCGCCATGCGCAGCAGCCCGCCGAGCCGCGAGAGCAGGCCCACGGCCTCGTCGTTGCGTTTTTCGCGCACGAGGACGGCGACGGTGTTCAGGGTGTTGAACAGAAAATGCGGGTGCAGCTGCTGCCGCAGGGTCTTCAGCTCCAGCTCGGTCAGACGCGCTTCCAGCTGCGCGCTCCGCAGTTCCTGGTGCCGGTAGCGCTGGTGAATCTCCAGGGTGTGACCGAAGGCCAGGACCCCCCAGTAGTAAACCATGTCGATCAGGTTGCGCCCGTAAAACCCGTGGACCAGCTCGACCCAGAAACCGTCGGGCGGCCAGGCCTGCTTGATCCACAGGAAATAACCCAGCCAGCGGCCGCTGTAATACACCGCCATCACCACAAAGCTGAAGGTCAGGTGAAAGGCCACGCCGCCAACCCAACGGCCGCTGCGCAGGGACACCCGCTCCCGCAGCTTGAGAATCAGCGGCGCGAGCGCCGCCCACATCAGCGTCCGCACAAACTGCGGCCACGCGAGCCCCAGCACATCCACCTCGCCCGTCACGCCCGTGCGGTGAATCCAGGCCCGCTCGTTGAAATAAAGCTCCAGCGCCAGCATCAACCCCACCAGCATCCAGCCGGCGGCGATGAGCAGCACCCGGTTCCAACGGCCCTGGTCTGGCTTGAACAACACCTTGCTCCTTTAACACCGCCGGCCGCCCCCGGGTGCGGATATTTTCGATGAAAGGCGGTTTTGGTGCGACGAACGGGGCTTCGGCCGCGACCAATCCCGGCCGCTTCTTCCGTCAACCCGCCGCCACGGGTCGGACCACCGCAACCGCGGGATCGAAGTCCCGGCCATGGCGCAGATGCTCCACCCACTGCCGGGCCAGCCAGGGCGCGAAGAGTGCGCCCCGTCCGCCGAGGGCGGCGCAAATTCCCCGGCGCGGATCGGCGGGATGCCGGCCGGCCACCGGGAGCTTGTCGCGTGTGGTCAGGCGCACGCCGGCAAACTGGGCCCGCGGCTGCACCGGTGCGGCCGCCAGTCCGGCGGCCGCATCCAGCAGCAGGGCGCGGGCCGCCGCGGGCGGGGCCGTATCGTCCACGCCCGGTTCGTGCGTCGCGCCCACCCAGGCAGTCTCGGCGGTGAGCGGCAGGAGCCAGTGGCCCCGGTTCACAATCACATCGGGATCAAGCCCCGGCAGCGCGATTTGCAGGGTTTCGCCCTTGCTCCATTCGAACTTCAGGCCGGCAAACGGCCCGCGGCGCGCCGCGGCACCGGTGCAGTCAATCACCAGCTCATGGGCCGGATCCCGTCGCGCCCAGTCAAACGCGGCCTCCCGCAGGAGGCCGGCCTTGAGCCAGCGCGCCCGCGCCGCCGCCAGCAGGGCGGGCACATCCACGCGCGCCGCGGGCGCGATCCAAAAGCCCGCCGCATCCGCCTCGCCGGCAAACGGCGCGAGTTCCCCGCCCGCCTGCTTGGCCAAAAAAATCCTCCGTTCGCGCTCATCCCGAAACAGCCGCCGCACCCGGAGCTCGCGCCAAAGCGGGACGCCCAGCCGCACTTCCAGCTCGCGGTAGGCGGTCCGCGCCAGCGGCAGCAGTTCCCCGATCCGCGGGGTGCGCACCAACCGCCGGCCGGCGATGGGGTTGATGATCCCGGCGGCCGCGGCCGAGGCGGCACCGGCATGCCCGGCGTCCACGATGCGAAAACCGATCCCCGCCTGCTCCAAGGCCAGGCCCAGCACCGTGCCCGCCAGTCCCTGTCCGACGATAAGGATCGGCGTGTTCACCGGACCCGCGGACCGTCAGCGCTGCGCGGCCCCGTGCAGGGCGGCCCCGACAATCCCGGCCTCGTTGAAAAACTCCGCCGGGACGAGCTTCGCGCGCGTGCGCAGGTGCGGGAAAAACTTCGCGTGCTTCGCGCTCACCCCGCCGCCGATGATGATGAGTTCGGGCCAGAACACGGTTTCCAGCACGGCGAGATAACGGTCCAGCCGCCGGCTCCATTTGGGCCACGAGAGGTCCTTGCGCTCCTTCACCGAGGAGGCGACATGCTTCTCCGCCGGCCGGCCGCCCTTCCACGGCAAATGACCCAGCTCGGCGGGGATGATGACGCCGTCCTGCGCGAGGGCCGAACCCACGCCGGTGCCGAGCGTCAGCAGCAGCGTCTTGCCCGCAAAGCCGCGCCCGGCGCCAAATTTCATCTCCGCGTGGGCCGCCGCCGCCGCATCGTTGATGAGCGCGACCGGACAACCGCTGGCCCGGCCGAAAAGCGCGCGGCCGTCGCGGCCGACAAAGGCCGGGTGCAGGTTGGCCGCCGTGCGGATGCGCCCGCCCTGAATCACGCCCGGGAAACCGATGCCGACCGGACCGTTCCAGTCGAAATGCCGCACGATCGCGGCCACCGCGCGCGCCATCCGCGCCGGGGTGAACCGCTCCGGCGTCGCGATGCGGTGCCGCTCCGCGAGGAGCCGGCCGGTCTTCGTGTCCACGGGGGCGCCCTTGAGCGCCGAGCCGCCGATGTCGATGCCGAGTGCGTTCATGCGCCGGCAGCCCAGCAGACGGCCGCGTTATTGGCAATGTCCGGTTCCGTCCGCGCCGTGGGCGTGGCCGTGGGCCAGCTCGGGCGCGGTGGCCGGGCGCGCGGCCACGATCTCGACGTCGAACGTCAGGTCCACCCCGGCGAGCGGGTGGTTGGCGTCGAGCGTCACGTGGTCGCCGTCGATGGCGACCACGGTGACGATGGGGGCGTGCTGGTCGCGGTCGGTCTGGAACTGGTCGCCGATCTTGAGTTCGCCGTCCACCGGCAGCTGGTCGCGCCGGATCTGCTGCACCTGCGCCGGGTCGCGTTCGCCGTAGGCCCGGGCCGCCGGCACCTGCACGCGGGACTTCGCGCCGGCCGCCAGGGCGCGCAGCTGCTCGTCGAGCCCGTCGATGATCTGCCCCGCGCCTTCGAGATAAACGATGGGGTCGGCCCCGGCGGACGTGTCGAGCACGCGGCCGGCGGGATCGCGGAGGGTGTAGTGGAAGGTGACGACGCGGCGGTTCATGTTTCCTGACGGAGGACTTCGAGCGGCGGATGGTCGGTGACGCCGCGGTTGGAAAGCAAGCCCGTGAGCAGGGTGATCGCGCTGACCGCCAGCACGGCCAGGCCGAGCGTGAGCGGATCGGCCGTGGCGGCGGTCTTGAAGACAAATTTCGCCAGCATGAGGTTGCCGCCCACGGCCAGCAGGCAGCCCACGAACGCCGCCAGCACGCCGAGGATAGCATATTCCACGAGCTGGATCTGCACGAGCTGCCGCCGCGTGGCGCCGAGCGTGCGCAGCAGCACCGTCTCGCGGATGCGCTGAAACCGGCCGGTCAGCACGGCACCCGCCAGCACGATGATGCCCGTCGCCACGGTGAAGAAGGCCATGAACTGCACGACGAGCGCGACCTTGGAGAAAATCGTGTCGAAGCTTTCCAGCAGCAGCGTGAGGTCGATCGCGGAGACGTTGGGAAACTCCCGCACCACCGCCTGCTGCAGCCGGGCCGACTCGGCCGGCGTGTCCGTCCGCAGCGCGGTGACGAAGAACTGCGGCGCCTCCTCCAGCACGCCTTCGGGAAACACGATGAAGAAATTCGGCTGCAACCGCTGCCAGTCCACCTTGCGGATGCCGGCCACGCGGGTGGGCACCGCCACGCCCTGCACGTCGAACTCCACCTCGTCGCCGGGCTGCAGCTGCATGTCGCGGGCCAGCCCTTCCTCGATGGTGATCGGGACGGGCTCGGTTCCGGGCGCGACGCGCGGCACCATTTCCCCGCTCAGCAGGACCTCGGTGTCGGTGAGTCCCGCCCGGTAGGTGGAGCGGTATTCGCGCCGCAACGTCCAGCCGGGGATCCGGTTGCCCGGCTCGCGCAGGATGTCCTCGACGGCGCGTCCCTTCAGGGAGCGCACGCGCATGGTCACGATCGCGGCCTGCTGGTCCGCCGGGCGGCCCTCCCGCGCCAGCAGGGCGTTGAGCGGCCCGATCTGGTCGTCCTGGATGTCGAAGAACAGCAGGTTCGGCCGGCCGGCGCCGCCGGTGTCCCGGATCTGCGCGAGCAGCGTCGTGCGGGTGAGATAGAGCGTGGTGACCAGGAAGGTGCCGAGCCCGAGCGCGAGCAGCAGCAGCACGGTGCGGTTGTTGGGCCGGTGCAGGTTGGCCACGCCCTGCCGCACGACATAGGGCAACCCCCGCGGCAGCCAGCGCCGGGCCGCCCAGGCCACGGCGCGGGCCAGCCCGGCGAGCACCGCAAAGCCGACCGCCAGCGCCCCGGTGAAACCGAGCCCGAGGCGGAGACTGCCCGTCTGCGCCACGGCAAAGCCGGCAATCGCGGCCACAATCACCACGCCGAGGGTGATGCGCCAGAAGTCCGGCCCGGCCGGTTGCTCCGCAAAGGAGGAACGCAGGGCCACCAGCGGTGAAACCCGCCGCACGGCCAGCAGGGGCAGCAGGGTGAAAAGCAGGCAGATCACCAGACCCGCCCCCATGCCCCGCGCAACCGCCGCCCAGGATACAAAGAACTCCACGTCAAAAGGCAGCAGGCCCGCCACCAGCTGCGGCAGCGCCAGCTGCACCGCGATGCCGAGCACGGCCCCAAGCACGGCCCCAAGCAGACCGAGCCCCAAACCTTGCACCAGATAAACCGCAAAGCTCTGCCGGGCGCTGGCCCCGAGGCAGCGCAGCACCGCCACCGTGGTGATCTTCTGGCGGATGTAGACGTGGATCGCGCTCGCCACCCCGATCGCCCCGAGGAAGAGGGCCACAAAACCAACCAGGCTCAGGAAGCCGTAAACGTTGTCGAGCGCGCGGCCGAGGTCGCGCTTGCGCTCCTCGACGGTGTCGTAGCCCATCCGCTCGGTGATGAACTTCTGCCGCATCTCGCGCTCGACCGCGAGCGGGTCCACCGTCGGCGGCAGCTTGAGCGCGATGCGGTGCCGCACGAAGCTGCCGGGACCGGCCAGCTCCGTCGCCGGCAGCTGCTCCAGCGGAATGAAGGCCCGCGGCGCCAGCTGGGTGATGGCCACGGAATCCCCCGGCACCTTGAGCACGGCGCCGATGACGGTGAAGGTGACCTTGCCCAGCCGCACGGTGTCGCCCGGGTTGAGTCCAAACTGGCTGAGCAGCGTCTCCTCGAGCAGCACGACCGGGCCGCCGGCGGCCAGCCGCTCCGGGCCGTCGCCGGGCCGCGTGAGAAATTCGCCGTAAAACGGAAAGCGGCCCTCCACGGCGCGCACCTGCACCAGCCGCGTGCGGTCGCCCCCGGGCGAGGGAAACACCATCATGGAGGAAAACGACGCCTCCCGCGCCTGCTCGCCGCCGAGGCCGTCAAGGTGCGCCTGCACCTCGGTCGTAATCGCCTGCCGCGAGGTGATGACCAAATCCGCCCCCAGCAGCCCGCGGGCCTGGCCGTCGATCGCCACGCGCAGGTTCGCGCTGAACGAGCCGATGGCGACGAGCGCCGCGATGCCGAGCACCACGCTCAGGGAAAACAACGCGAGCCGCCGCCGCGAGGCACGCGAATCCCGCCAGGCCATTTTGAGGATGAAGTTCATGGTTTTGCCCGCCAATGACGCGAATAAACGCGAATCATTTCCCCGTCCTCACAATGCGTTTCCACTCCAAGCCCGGATGGTGCCCGAAATTAACCAGCACGCCGAGTTCATAGCCCGTGGCATGCAGATAATTCAGCACCTGGGCCGTGTGTTCATCGGTCAACTTCTCCACCGCTTTCAACTCAACCACGATTTTGTCCCAACAGGTGAAATCGGGAGAATAGGTGTGCTTGATAGGTTGTCCCTTGTAGGTAAGCCGCAACGGAGGTTCGTGCCGATGCGGAATGGCCTGCAGGCCGAACTCCCGCTCCAGGCAGTCGTGATAGACCGGCTCCAGAAAGCCGCATCCCTTTTCGTTATAAACTTCAAAGCAGGCTCCGACGATTTGATAGCACTCCTTGGCGTGGATCAATTCACTCATGACTCCCTCCTTATTTGCGTGTATTCGCGTTATTCGCGGGCAGTGGGGTTGGTTGTTTTTCAGACGACAAAACTCATGTCGTTTCGTCGCTGACCACCGCGCCGCTCTTCAGGCGGATGATGCGCTGGCAGCGTTTCGCCAGCTCCAGGTCGTGCGTCACGAGCACCAGCGTCGCGCCGTGTTCGCGGTTGAGGCCGAAGACCAGCTCGGCCATGGCCGCGGCCGTCTCCCCGTCCAGATTGCCGGTCGGCTCGTCGCAAAACAGCAGCTTCGGCCGGTTCATGAACGCCCGGGCCAGCGCCACCCGCTGCTGTTCGCCGCCCGAGAGCTGCACCGGATAATGATCGCAGCGCTCGCCGAGGCCGACCCGGGTGAGCAGCGCGCGCGCCTTCTCCTCCCGGCCGCCCTCGCCGCGCAGCTCCAGCGGCACGAGCACGTTTTCCAAAGCCGTCAGCGTCGGGATGAGCTGGAAATTCTGGAACACGAACCCGACATGGTCGTTGCGCACCCGGGCCCGCGCGTCCTCGTCGAGCGTCCCGAGGCTCCGCCCGGCCAGCACAACCTCGCCGGCCGTCGGCGTGTCGAGACCGGCGCACAGGCCGAGGAGCGTGGTCTTGCCGCTGCCGCTGGGTCCCACGATCGCCAGGCTCGCGCCCGCCGGCAGGGAAAAACTGACCTCCCGCAGGACGGTCAGCGCACCCGTCGGGGCGTGCGAAGCGTATGTTTTGGTGAGCCGCTCGACTTTCAGCATGATGTCATCACTCATAAGGCAAAGCCTTCACACAAACCGCGAATTGGCACGAACTCCAGTTTGAGCGGTCGATTTTCACCATGAATCGTCTTCGCCTCCTTTTCCTCTTCCTCGCCTGCGGCGGCGGGCTGGCCGCCGCCGGGCCCACGATCGTGTTTCTCGGCGACAGCCTCACCGCCGGCTACGGCCTGCAGAATCCCGCGGCCGAGGCCTACCCCGCGCTGATCCAGGAAAAGCTGCATGCCGCGGGCCTCCCCCACCGGGTCGTCAACGCCGGCATCAGCGGCGACACCACCGCCGGCGGCCTGCGCCGGCTCAACTGGCTGCTCCGGCAGCCGGTGGACGTGCTGGTGATCGCGCTCGGGGGCAACGACGGCCTGCGCGGCCTCGACCCCGCCGTCACCCGCGCAAACCTGCAGGGCATCATCGACCGCACGCGCGCGAAATACCCGGCCGCCCGGCTCGTCCTCGCCGGCATGCAGATGCCCGCCAACATGAGCGAGGATTTCACCCGCACCTACCGGGAAATTTTTCCCGAGCTCGCCAAGGCCAACAATATCGCGCTCATCCCCTTCCTGCTCGAAGGCGTCGGCGCCGATCCCGCCCTCAACCAGCCGGATCTCATCCACCCCACCGCCGAGGGGCAAAAACGCATCGCCGACAACGTGTGGCCATGGTTGCAAACCGTCCTGTGAGCCGCTGCACCCCGCTGCTCTTTCTGCTCCTGCCGGTCGCCGCCGGCGCAAGCTGGGAACGGCACACCGGGCTGCACTGGCATGACAATGCCACCAACGCCGATGCGCGCGGCGAGGTCCTACCCGCCGCCCAGACTCTCGTCGGGCTGCACTACAACCGGCTCGCGGCGGCCACCTCGCCGCATCGGTGGCGCGCCGGTTTCCACGTGCAGGCCGAGGTCTGGCCGCGTTACGACGGGCTGGACCAGCTGCACTTGGGCGGCGAGGCGGAGTGGACCTACAAGTTCGGGCTGGGACCCTACCGGCCGGTCCTGGGCGCCGGACTGGCGGCGGGATTCACCTCGGCCCGCGAATCCGCCCGCAGCGGACCGGAGGGACGCATGTGGCTCCTGGCCGAGCAACGCCTGGCCGCCCACTGGCGGGCGCGCTTGCAGCATGAAATCAGCCGGCATGATGCGCGGCAACTGGCCTTCGACCGCACGGCGCATGAGTCAGCGCTTACCTTGCACCATGCGTGGCGCGACCGTTGGAGCGTGGAACTGGAAGTCCGCCATCGGCATGGTGATGTCGTTTCCTACCTGCCGGCCTCGCACCCGGCGCTGGTGGACAAGAGCCAGACGCCGTTCAAGGTCGCGACCTTCGACCGGGCGGAAAAACTGGTCGCGTATTATTTTGACGCCGTGACCCGCAGCGGGCGCGTGGGGCTGGTGCACCGGTTCTCCTCCGCCACACGCCTGGCCCTGGGCTGGGAACACCGTCTCACCCGCCAGGGCGTGGTGCCTTACCGCAACCGCATCGTAAGTCTGGAAATCCGCCATGCACGATGAGCATTGCGGGAAAGTTCTGGTTGCAGGCCGGCACCGCGCGAACAACTTTGACCGGCCGATGAGTTTTTCCCCCAACCGCCTGCTGTTCGTCTTTGCGGCCTTGCTGCCTGTCGTCGGCCATGCCGGACCCGTCGGCGATCTCCGCGTGCGGACCACCGCCGGCTGGGCGGAAAATCTCAGCCGCTCCGTCATTCCCACGGACCAGAAAGCGTCCGCGCTCTACGAGGTCACCGCTGCGACCGGCTGGAGCCGGCAGTTGAGCGGCAGCGTGCAGGCCACCGCCGGTCTGGAAGCTGCCGCGCTCGTTGTGGACCGCCACTCGCTCAACAATCGCGGCACCTTTGGCCCGCGCGTGTCGGCCCGGCATAAGTTCGGGCTCGGCCCGCTCGCGCCTGTGCTTCAGGCCGAAATCGGCGCAACCCAACGCTTCGCCCGCGCACCGGGCGATCGGGGCACCACCACGGAAGGCGGCCTCACCCTCGCCAAACGCCTCAACCCCGCCTGGCGGGTGTCCGCCACCACCGACTGGTCGGACCACGCCGCGCGCAGCCCCGCTTTCGATGTCCACCACCGCCGGCTGCATGGCGCCGTGACGTGGGATATCACCGATCGCTGGCAGGCCGCGGCGGGCGGTGGGCGGCTGGATGGCGTTTTTGCGGCCAACGCCTCCTGGCCCGTGTGGGGAGCGGCGCTGGGAGGCGCCCTCGGCCCGGTGGTGCAGGAGTATTACAACTCGATCCCCTGGCGGATCACCGATCTCTACGGTCCGGGCTGGGTCACTTATCCCGTGAGCGGCCACGCCGATTTTTGGTGGCTGGAACTCGCTCCGGCCCTGGGCCCCCGGAGCACCCTGACATTGCGTTACGAACGGGCCGACGCCGTCAACCGGGTCGGCATCAAATACCGGCAGGAACGCTGGACCCTGGGCCTGCTCCTGCGCTTATGAAACTGCCCGTGCCGGCCGGTTTGTCCTGCCTCCTTTTGCTCGTCACCACCGGCGCGCTGCCCGCGGCCGACGTGACTTTCACGGTGCGCGACGCGCGCGGCGGGCCGGTCGCCGATGCCGTCGTCTCCCTGCACCCGCTCGGCCCCGCACCGGCGCCGGCGGTGCCGGGAGAAGCCGTCATCGCGCAGGAAGACAAAGAATACGATCCCTACGTCACCCCCGTCCTCGTCGGCACCAAGGTTCGCTTCCCCAACCGCGACAGCATTCAGCACCACATCTACTCCGTTTCGCGGCCGAAGCGTTTTGAAAAACCGCTCTACGGCGGGGGCGCCGAGGAATCCGTGGTGTTCGACCAGCCCGGCGTCGTCGTCCTCGGCTGCAACATCCACGACTGGATGATCGCCTACGTCGTGGTCCTGCCCACGCCGCATTTTGCCAAGACCGACGCCACCGGCCGCGCCCGGCTGGCCGGCCCCGGCGCCGGCCGCTACCGGCTGGAAATCTGGCATCCGCGCCTCGCGAAAACCGAGACCCGCGAGCTCGAATTGTCCGCGGCCGGTCACGCGCCGGTCGCCGTGGAGCTCAACCTCCGGCCCGACCGCCGCATCCGGCGCGCCCCCGAGAACAGAACCGGCGGCTACTGAACCGCGCTGCCATGGCCGCCGGAGTTTTCCGCTTCCAGCGCTTTCGCACCCGGTTGCTGGTGCTGATGCTCGGCCTGCTCGGGCTCACGCAGGCGGTCACCTACCTCATCGTCACCCGGGCCAACCGGACCACGGCCGTCACCGCCATCAACGCCGCCCTCGCCCGCGGCGTGCAGCAGTTCGAGGCCATCTCCGCCCGGCGCGAGGCCGACCTGCTGCTGGCCGCCAGGCTCATGGCCGCCGACTACGCCATGCGGCAGCTTTTCCTGATCGACGAATTCAGCCCCGCCACCGCCCGCTCCGCGCTCGAATCCTATCAGGACCGCATCCAGCGCCTGCAGATGCCGGTGATCGTCCTGCTGTCGCCGGAAGGTGCGTTGCTGGCCGACACCCGCGGCCGCACCACCCCGGAACAGCGCAGCGCTTTCGAGGTGCTCCGCCAGCGGGCCGACGAAAGCGACCTGCAGGAGGCCACCGGCTACGGCTTTCTCAACGGCACTTTCAGCCAGCTCGTCATGGTGCCCTTGCTCGCCCCGCCGCCCGAGGTGGTGGCCTGGGTCGGCCTCGCCTTCTCGATCGACGAAGCCACCGCGCGCGAGCTGAAACAGGACTCCGCGCTCGAGGTTTCCTTTCTCGGCGGTGGCGCCGAGCCCCGGCTCATTGCCTCGACCCTGCCACCCGCGCTGGCCGCGCAGCTGCTCCGCGCCGGCCCGGACTCGGCCGCCGCTGGCCGTGCACTCGATCTCGACGGCGAGCCCTACCTCTCGACCTTCCGCCGGCTGCCGACAGCCGGCGGCGAACCCGTCTGGATCGTGCTGCAGCGTTCACTCGCGGCCGAGCTGGCGCCGGCCCGGGCCCTGGAAAACATCATCCTGGCCGTGACCCTCGCCAGCCTCGCGGCCGCCGCCCTCGCGGCTCTGGGCATGGCCCGCGGTATCAGCCGGCCCGTGCAACAGCTCGCCGCCCACACCGCCGTCATCGCCCGCGGCGATTACGCAACCCGCCTGCAGCTCGACCGCACCGACGAACTCGGCCAGCTCGCCAAAGGTTTCAACCGCATGAGCGAAGGTTTGGCCGAGCGCGACCGCGTGCGCGATCTGCTCGACAAAAACGTCTCCCCCGCCGTCGCCGCGCAGCTCATGCGCGACGGCTCCGCCCTCGGCGGCGAGGAACGCGAGGTCACCGTCCTGTTCGCCGACCTGCGCGGCTTCACCACCCTCAGCGAAACCCTGCCCCCGCGCGAAGTCGTCGCCCTCCTCAACCGCTACCTCGACCGGATGAGCGCCGCCATCGAGGCGCAGGGCGGCGTCATCGACAAATTCATCGGCGACGAAATCATGGCGCTCTTCGGCGCGCCCGTCGCCCAGCCCGACTCGGCCGACCGCGCGTTGGCCGCCGCCCTGGCCATGCGCGATGCCCTGGCCGCACTCAACACCGAGTTCGCCGCGGAAGGCCGGCCGCCGCTGGCCTTCGGCATCGGGCTCAACACCGCCCGCGTCATCGCCGGCAACATCGGCTCCCACCGCCGGCTCAACTACTCCGTCATCGGCGACGGGGTGAACATCGCCGCCCGCCTGCAGACCCTCACCCGCGATCCCGCGCACGGCACCGACATCATTCTCAGCGCCGCCACCTTGCAGGCCGCGGCCCGGCCTTGGTCCACGCGGCCGCTCGGCACGGTTGTGGTCAAAGGGCGCACCGGCACCCTCGCCATCCACGCGCTGGACGGGCCGATCGGTCGGACCAGGGATTTTACCCACGGAGGATGAATTCCCGCCGGGGCGGGGGCACTTTGTCGGGCAGCAACACTTAAGTCGCTTTCGCCGAGGATAAACGGGCATTCCCCGACCAAAACGCCCGTGACCGGAAATTTCCAAGTTAGCCATTTGTTTGCATATCTGGTCTTGTGGCCCGCCCTTCGGCCTGCCATGCCTTGGCGCATGAAACTGCGCCCCTTGACCACGGTGTTCGCCCTCTTGCTCGGTTGCGGTGTCGGGTTGCAGGCCCAGACCTACGTCTGGACGGGCTTGGGCAGCACGTCCTTCTACGACGGTTACTACGATGGTGCCAATTGGCAGGGCGGCGTTGGCCCGGCGCTCTTTGAGGGCAACCCCGGCAACGACACGATTATCTTCGGCAACGCACGGCAGACCTTGGTGCGCTACGACGCAATCAAGGCCCACCAGCTCCAGTTCACCGGCCATACTCGCCCCTATAAACTGGAGGCCTTCGGCGGTGCCACCATTTACCTCGGGGCCGGCGGCATTGTTTATTCGCCCGTCGGCGATGTGCGTTCCAAGATCGACGACTCCATCGTCCTGACCGCCAACCAGACTTGGAATATCACGGGCGGAGGGCTCTCGATTCAGGGCGCCATCTACGAAGACGAAACATCCCGGACCCTGACCAAGACCGGCGCCGGGACACTCGTGTTGGAGCCGGGTTATTATGATGACAGCACTTTCAGCGGCGGGTTTGTCATCAGGGACGGCCGGGTGGTGGTGCAGTCCAAGGTGAATTTGGATCACGAAACGGTCATGCCTGTCAGCTCGCTCGGCTCCGGCACGCTGACGTTCGACGCCTCCGGCGGGGGCACTCCCACCTTGGTGGCCGGCCGGTTCGATTACTACGGCGATTACAGCTTCGAAGCGATCGTCGAAAATCCGATCGCCATCATCGGCGCGATGCGAACGGAAAACCACACGCAGCTGTTTCTCACCGGCCCGGTCGCGCTTCAGTCCAGCGCGGTCATCTCCACCGTCGGCCGGCCGCTCTTCATCGAAGGCGGTATCTCCGGCAGCGGAAAATCGCTTACCATCAATGCAGCCGGTTTGGTCGTGTTGGATGCGGGCGCGACCGAAAGCGCCAACACCTATGACGGTGGCACCCATGTGCAGAACGGCCTGCTGATCTTCGGCAGCGAAGACGCCATCCCTGAAACCGGCGCCATCACCGTGGCCAACACCGGTTACGCCGGCCTGGCCGCCCCGGGTTACGGCACCTCCAATTTCATCGCCAAGTTTACTCCCGCCGCCACCCACGGCACGATCGGTTTCGACACCGATCCTTACGACAGCACCAACGTGTTCGAGGGTGCGATTGACCTCACCGGCTTTTCCGCCACGGCCCGGCTGGGCTCCGCCACCCATGCCGCGATCGGCAGCGACAGCACCATCACACCGCAGGGTGCGGATTACCGCTTCGGCGGCGGCGGCGGCTACCTGAGCGTGGGCGCACATCTCGGCGACGCCCCGAATGAATCCGCCCGCAATCTCGTCGGCGCCTCCCCTTCCGCCCTGCCTCTCACTGTTTATCTCGGCCATGGCGGCAACGACTTCTCCGGCTTCGTCCGGGCCGCGCACACCGCCTTTATCTTCGGCTCCTCCAGCCTCCCGGCCGCCGCCACCCTGGAACTGCAGCAGGGCGGCTACATCGGCCAGGAAGACGTCGCCGACCCGCAGGCCTTCATCGACCGTTTTCCCACAGACACCGCCCACGGTATGATCGGTTTCAACGGCGGCACCATATCGGCCGCCTTGGACCTGAGCAACTTCACTGGTCCCGTCTATCTGGGCACGACCGAACAGGGCGGGTTCGACGGCCCACCTTACGGCGGCCTGCGGCTTACCGGCACCATCACCACCGGCAACGACGGCACCGATCCCTACCGCTTCGGCGCCTACAAGGGCGCCATGCTGCGGGTGGAAAGCATCCTCTCCGGCAGCGCCGGCGTCCATGTTGGCGACCCCTATTCCCCCGCCACCTTTGGCGATTACCTGAATGAGCAGATGTCCGTCGTGGCCCTGATGGGCGACAACAGCAGCCTCACCGGCAACGTCACCCTGTTTGCTGGCGAGCTCTTTCTCGGCCATGCCAACGCGCTTGGCACCGGCGACCTCGTGGTCAACAGCATGACGCTGCCCGTGGAATGGCAGTTTGAGGATGGCCATCCGCCCGCCCCGGTCCTCAGCACCTACGGCAGCATGACCCTCGCCAACGACATCGTGCTGAACTCCCGGCTGGATGTATCCGACTATGCCAGTTTTGAACTCACCGGTCAGTTGAGCGGCTCCGGCCAGCTTTACCTGCGGGAAGACGCCTCCGTTTCCATTGCCAACAACAATCCCGGCTTCTCCGGTGGCGTCTATATCAGCAGCTACAGCGACCTGTATGTCGGCGCCGACCAGGCCACGGGCACCGGCCCGCTGGCCTTCGGCGGCGGCAACAACAGCTATGTCTATTTTGAAACCGCCAACCCCGTCATCGGCGGGCTCGTCAGCGGCCCCGGGGATTACAGCTATCTCGACGCCGAGGTGCCCGACACGATTCTCACAATCAATCAGTCCCTCGACTCAACCTTCTCCGGAGCCTTTTATTCGAACGATTATGATGAACGTTTCCGGATCGTAAAGGCCGGTTCCGGCACCCTGCGCCTGAACAACGGCGGTTACCATGCCTACGGCGTCGCCAATGCCGACCTCGGCGGCACCAGCATCGGGCTGCAGGTCAACGCCGGCACGCTGGTTATCAGCAATGATTTTTGCGTTCAGGGCGACAGCACGATCTGGGTCCACGGCGGCACCTTGGCCGTGGAGAACCGCCACCTCGGCAACGATCTCGTGGTGGACAACGGCGGCCGGCTGGCCGGTCACGGCAGCTTCGATACCGTCGCTATCGGCACCGGTGCCGTGCTGTCACCCGGTCTGCCCGGCAAGGACGAGATCGGCTCGCTCGGCTTCCATCACCTCGAGCTCGACCCCGGCGGCACCCTCGAATGGCACATCCAGAACCCCACCGGCGCGCCCGGGGAAGGCTTCGACCACATCAACATCTTCAACCACGCCGAGACCCTCGTGATCAACGCCACCAGCGGGGACCCCTTCTCCCTCAAGATCATTTCCCTGAACACCGGCGGCAGCGCCGGCCTGCTGGCCGGCCTCACCCCCGGGGAAAGCTACAGCTGGACGGTCTTCAGCTTCGACGCCCTCAGCGGCGGCTTCGATCCCGCGAAGTTCGCGCTCGATCTCTCGCTGTTCCAGACCGCGCTGGGCGACGGGCTCGCCGCCGGGGATTTCTCCCTCTCCCTTGCGGGCGACAATCTGATGCTCAACTTCACCGCCGTCCCCGAGCCCTCCACCTACGCGCTCATGGCCTTGGGCCTGGCCTTCGTCGGCTGGAGCGTGTGGCGCCGGCGCCGCGCCTGAAATTCCTGCTTGCCTCGGCAACGGGCGGAGCGTTCGCTCCGCCCGCTTCGTTTAACCCCTTTTTTCCATGATGACCCGCGCATACCTCCCCATCGACCTCGTCGCGCCCGCGGGCATCCCGGCCACCTGAGCCGGTCACGGCCCGCGAATCCTGAGCGGGCCCCGGAAGCATCGAAAGCAATCCTCCGAACCCGCTCCGCCCGAGCGGGTTTTTTCGTGTCCTTGTCCATCCCCTTTCCATGTCTTCCCACTTTCAACTTATCTGGTCCCTCATGCGCGGCCACCGCCTGCGCTACGGGTTCGCGCTCGCCTGCCTGTTGGCCGCCACCCTCCTCAACTACGGCGTGCCGCTGGTCGGCAGCGTGACCATAGATTTTGCCGTTGGCGGCCGCGAACCCGGCCCCGGCACCTCCGCCCCCATGCGCTGGCTGCTGGGCCTGCTCGGCGGCGGCGACCACCTGCGCGAAAACCTCTGGCTTGCGGCCGTCGCCATGGTGCTGCTCAGCGCCGTCGGCGGCGTGTTCAGCTACCTCAAGGGCTGGCAGGCCTCCCTCGCCAGCGACGGCATCGCCCGCCGCCTCAAGGAAGAACTTTACGACCATCTCAACCACCTGCCCGCCCGGCACCACGACCGCACGGACACCGGCGACCTCGTGCAGCGCTGCACCAGCGATGTCGAGACCACCCGGCTCTTTCTCGCCTCGCAGGTGATGGACATCGGCAACGCCGTCATCCTCGCCGGCACCGCGCTGCCCCTGATGCTCGCGCTCCACGTGCCGATGACGCTCGTCTCCTTCGCCCTCATCGGTCCGCTGGTCGTCTACGGCTACGTTTACTTCCGCCAGGTGCGCCATGTCTTCAAGCAGGTGGACGAGGCCGAGGGCCTGCTGACCGGCGTCGTGCAGGAAAACCTGACCGGCATCCGCGTCGTGCGGGCTTTCGCCCGCCACGACCACGAGCGCGCCAAGTTCGCCGGGCCCAACGCCCTCTACCGCGACCGCGCCCTCCGCATGCTGCGGCTGATGTCGTGGTATTGGTCGGTCAGCGACTTCGTCGCCCTCGGCCAGCTCGGCCTCACCCTGCTCGTCGGCGCCTGGTGGGTTGCCACCGGCGAACTCACGGTCGGCGTGCTCTTCGCCTTCCTCGCCTACCTCGGCATCATGCTGTGGCCGGTGCGGATGATGGGGCGCATCCTCACCGACCTCGGCAAGGCCACGGTCGCCCTTGGCCGCATCCACGAAATTCTCGGCGTGGCCCGCGAACCCGATCCGCCCGCCGACCCCGCGCTCACCGCCGCCCCGCTGGCCGGGCGGATCACCGTGCGCGACCTGCACTTCCACCACGCCGCCAGCGACCTGCCGGCCGACGGCCGCGGCGCCCTCAACGGCGTATCGTTCGACGTCCGCCCCGGCGAGACCCTCGCCATCCTCGGCCCCTCCGGAGCCGGCAAGAGCACGCTCATGCACCTCCTGCTCCGGCTCTACGACTACCGGCACGGCTCCATCCGCCTCGACGACCGCGAGCTGTCCTCCCTGCCGCGCCAGTGGGTGCGCCGGCAGATCGGCGTCGTCATGCAGGAGCCCTTCCTTTTCTCCAAGAGCCTGCGCGACAACCTGCGCCTCGGCCGCGGCGGCGCGCCCGACCAGGAGATCGAGCATGCCGCCCGCGCCGCCTGCATCCACGACACCATCCTGACCTTCGAACACGGCTACGAAACCGTCATCGGCGAACGCGGCATCACCCTCTCCGGCGGACAGCGCCAGCGCGTGGCCATCGCGCGGGCCGTCCTCAAGGAAGCGCCGGTCCTCATCCTCGACGACGCCCTCAGCGCGGTGGATGCGGAGACCGAGACCGTGATCATCGACGCGCTCCGCGCCCGCCGCGGCCGGTCCACCACCCTCGTCATCGCCCACCGGCTCGCCACCCTCGCACACGCCGACCGCATCCTCGTCCTCGATCACGGCCGCATCATCCAGAGCGGCACCCACGCCGAACTCGCCGCCCGGGACGGCCTCTACCGCCGCCTCTGGCAGATCCAGACCAGCGTCGAGACCGATTTCCAAAAAGAACTCAGGGCTCCCGCCTGACCCTTCCCTCCACCCGCCACCCCCTCCGCAACTTTTCCCATGCCCGCACCCTTTCACCAGGAAGATGATTTCAAGGCCCGGCTCGACGCCGGCCTGTGGTGGAAACTCCTCCGTCGCGCGTTCCATCTGAAGCGCTACCTCATCCCGCTTTTCCTCGCGGCGCTGGTTCTCGCCGTGTGCGACGCCAGCTTCGCCTTGATCACCCGCTGGGTGATCGACGGCGTCGTCCGCGACGGCACCGGCGCCAATTTCACGCTCTACGCCGCCGTTTACTTTGCGGTGACCTTCGTCCTTTGCGCCTGCGTGTGGCTCTTCATCTGGCTGGCCGGCAACATCTCCAACCGGCTCGCTCACGACATCCGGCGCGACGGCTTCGACCGGCTGCAGCAGCTTGAATTCGCGTTCTTCGACACGCGGCCCGTCGGCTGGCTCATCACGCGGCTGACCGGCGACTGCGACCGGCTCGCCCGCACCATCGGCTGGGGCTTCCTCGACATCGTCTGGGGCCTGAGCCTCGTGGTCATGATCGCCGTCAGCCTGCTCGTCCTCAACTGGCGGCTTGGGCTGATCATCCTCGCCGTCGTGCCGCCGCTCGCCCTTGTCTCGCGCTACTTCCAGAAAAAGCTGCTCTTCAGCGCCCGCGACATCCGCAAATACAATTCGCAGATCACCGCCGCCTACAACGAGTCCATCCAGGGCGTGCGCACGACCAAGACCCTCGTGCGCGAGGCCGGGAACCTCGCCGAGTTCCAGACCCTCTCCTCCCGCATGTTCGCGGCCGCCGTGCTCAACGCCCGGCAGAACGCCGTTTACTACCCGATCGTCATCACCCTCGGCAGTCTCGCCGCCGGCCTCGCCCTGTGGCGCGGCGGCTGGCTGGCCGCCCACGACCAGATCAGCCTCGGCACGCTCGTCGCGTTCGTGAATTTCGCC
Source organism: Opitutaceae bacterium (assembly GCA_026125215.1). Taxonomy (GTDB): domain Bacteria; phylum Verrucomicrobiota; class Verrucomicrobiia; order Opitutales; family Opitutaceae; genus UBA2377. Next base: position 24,436 of record JAHCLN010000001.1, on the reverse strand, counting down.
GGCATGTTCTTCAACCCGATCAACCAGCTCGCCCAGCGCCTCACCGAAATCCAGGCCGCCCAGGCCGCCGGCGAGCGCGTCATGGGCCTGCTTGAAACCGAACCGGCCATCAAGGACCGCCCCGCCGTCCTCGCCCGCGGTGCGGCCGGCAATCCGGCCCGCATCGACACGATCGAGTTTCGCAACGTTACCTTCCGCTACGGCACCGGTCCGGTCGTTTTGGAGAATTTCAACCTGACCGTGCAACCCGGCCAGACCATCGCGCTCGTCGGTCCCTCCGGCGGCGGGAAGAGCACCATCGTCTCCCTCGTCTGCCGTTTCTACGAACCGGTCGCCGGCGAAATCCTGATCAACGGCACCGACTACCGCGAACTCCCCCTCGGCTGGCTGCAGGCCCAACTCGGCATCGTCCTGCAAACGCCCCATCTCTTCAAGGGCACCGTCCGCGAAAACATCCGCTACGGGCGGCTGACGGCGACCGACGCCGAGATCGAGACCGCCGCCCGCATGGTCAACGCCCACGACTTCATCCTGCAACTGGAGCAGGGCTACGACACGCCCGTCGGCGAAGGCGGCAACCGCCTCTCGACCGGCCAGCGGCAGCTCGTGTCCTTCGCGCGCGCCCTGCTGGCCGACCCGCAGATCTTCGTGATGGACGAGGCCACCTCGTCCATCGACACCGGGACCGAGCAGCTCATCCAGCAGGGCATGGCCAACATGCTCGCCGGCCGCATCAGCTTCGTCATCGCCCACCGGCTCAGCACCATCCGCCGCGCCGACCGCATCCTCGTCATCACCGGCGGGAAAATCGAGGAGAGCGGCACCCACGAGGAACTGCTCCGGCACCGCGGCCACTACCACGAGCTCTACACGAACCAATTCCGCCGCGAGCGCGAAGAGGCCGTGCTGGAATCGGGCGGCTGACCCCGGCCTTGCGCCGCCGGCCCGGCCTGCTTCTCATCCGCTCTATGCGCCGTCTGTTTCTCTCCGCCCTGCTCTTGCTGCTCGTCGTCGGTTGCGCCCGGCGCGAAACCCCGGTCGAAGCCGGCATCCGCACCCAGACCCTCCACCTCGGCAACGGCGCCGAACCGCAGTCGCTCGATCCGCACCTCGTCACCGCGCTCACCGACGCCAACATCATGCTGGCGCTCTTCGAGGGGCTCTGCGCGCTCGACGAGCGCACCTCCGAACCGTTGCCGGCCGCCGCCGCGCGCTGGGAAGTTTCGGCCGACGGCCTCGTTTACACCTTTCACCTGCGCGAAAACCTGAAGTGGTCCAACGGTGATCCGCTGGTCGCCGGTGATTTCGTCTTCGCCTGGCGGCGCGCGCTCTCGCCCGCGCTCGCCGCCGAATACGCCTACCTGCTTTTCCCGCTGAAAAACGCCGCCGCACTCAACGCCGGCGAGCTCACCGATTTCACGCAACTCGGGGCCGAAGCCGTGGATGATCGCACGCTGCGGCTAACGCTCGCGCAACCCACGCCTTATCTTCCCGCGCTCACGGTCAATCCCGTCTGGTTTCCCCTCAACCCGCGGGTGGTCGCAGCCGGCGGCGCGCCCGATCAACGCAGCAACACCTGGAGCCGGCCTGAGAGCCATGTGGGCAACGGTCCCTTCGCCCTGCACGAGTGGCGGGCCAACGCCCACGTGAGTGTCCGCCGCAACCCGCACTACTGGGATGCCGCCGCCATGCGCCTCAACACGCTCGTTTTCCATCCGGTCGAAAGCCCCGAGACCGAGGAACGCAATTTCCGCGCCGGCCAGTTGCACATCACCCACGGTCTGCCGGTTACCAAGATTGCGCCCTACCGCGCGGATCAGACCGCCGCGCTCCGCATCGATCCGTTCCTGCAGACCATATTCCTGCGCTTCAACACCACGCGCCCGCCGTTCGACCGCGCCGAGGTTCGTCGCGCCTTCGCCCTCGCGATTGACCGTGCCGCCATCACCGGCAGCGTCCTGCGCGGCGCCAACCGGCCCGCCCCGCACTTCACGCCGCCGGACCTCGCCGGCTACACCGCCCGCGCCACCGTGGGCACCGATGCCGCCGAGGCCCGCCGCCTGCTCGCCGCGGCCGGTTTCCCGGAAGGACGCGGGCTGCCCGTGATCACGCTGCAGGTCCGCTCCGACGCCCTCCAGCCCGCCATGGCCGAAGTCCTGCAGGCCCAGTGGCAGCGCGAACTCGGCGTGCGCACGGAAATCACCATCCTCGAGCAGAGGACCTGGATCCAGAACCAGCAGGCGCTCGACTACATGGTCTCGGGCGCCGGCTGGATCGGCGACTTCGCCGATCCGCTCACCTTCCTCGACCTGTTTGTCGGCGGCGGCGGCAACAACTGGACCGGCTGGCACGACCCCGCCTACGATGCGCTGATCGCCGCGGCCACCGCCGAGACCGACCCGACCGCGCGCCTGGAATTTTTCCAACAAGCCGAGGCCCTCCTCCTCGAAGCCGCGCCGATGACACCGGTCTTCTTTGGCACCAAGATTCACCTTGTGCATCCCTCCGTCCGCGGCTGGGAGCCCGCCCTGCTCGGTTTTCACCGCTACAAACACCTTTATCTCGAGCCTTGAGCGGCAATCCGCCCTTGCCTGCGCCGCCACCCCGGCCAATGACTTCCTCCGTGGTTATCCGTGCTATCCGTGGCTGCATGCTCAGTTTGGCGCTCATCGCGACCTCATCCGCCGGTGCGGCGGATATTGATTTCGTGCGCGTGTGGCCGGCGTGGCGGGACGCGGACTCCTTCCTGCGGATTTCGGAGTATTTCGGCGGCAGCGAAAACACCGGCCGGCAAACCGTGCTGCGCACCCGGCTGGGCGAGCGCGCCGGGTTTTATTTCCTCGTGCGGCTCGACAACGACGGCGCCGCCATTCCCGATGCGCGTTTCGAGCTGAAGGTCATTGTGCCCGGTTCGCCGTATCCGCGCACCCACCTGTTTGCCTCGATCATCCCCGCCGGCCGCCACGCCTTCAACCTGGGGCTCACCGGCGAGGATTGGCCCGACCGGAAGACCCACCCTGTCGCGTGGCAGCTCCGGCTCCTCGACGCCGGGGGCCGTGAACTCGCCGTGAAGCAGAGCTTCCTGTGGGCCAAGCCGGACGGCGAGTGACCGGCGCCCACCGTCCGCATGCCCGCTGACCCTTGGTCCGACTGGCAGCCGCTCGCCGGCCAGCCGCCGCTCACGGCCCCGGTGCTCGCCGAGATTCTCGACGGCGGCCAAACCTTCCGCTGGACCGCCCGGACGGACGGAACGTGGCAGGGTGTTTGGTCCGATTGTGTGGCCCGGCTTAAGCTGCAAGCCAACGGCCGCCTGCTATGGTCCGCTCCGGCCAAGCTCGTCGTGCGCGCGGAGAAAATGCTGCCCGGCTACCTGGCCGGTGGACGCGATTTTGGTGCGCTCGCCGACACCCTGCCCTGGCGCAGCGACGCCCACCTCGCCCGGTGCCTGCGAGCGTTTCCCGGCCTGCTCATCCCACGCCAGCCTTTCGGCGAAACCCTGCTGTGCTTCCTGTGCAGCGCGACCAAGCAAATCGTGCAGATTAAGCAGATGGTAGCGCTGCTCGCGGAGCGGCACGGCAAGGTTTTTGCGCAGACCGGCGACACCGTGCTTCACCGCCTGCCCACCTGGGCCGAGCTCGCGGAAATTCCTGAACCCGCACTCCGCGTCTGCCTGCTCGGTTTCCGCGCCCGCTACATCAAGGAGACCGCCCGCTTCCTCGCCGCCCGCCCCGGCTGGCTGGAGGAAACCGAGCATCTGCCTTACCCGGCCGCGAAGGCGCGCCTGCTCGAGCTGCCCGGCGTGGGTGAAAAGGTCGCGGACTGCGTGCTGCTCTTCGGCGCGGGCAAGCTCGAGGCCTTCCCCGTGGACACGTGGATCCTCAAGGCCATGGTGCGGCACTACGACCTCGACGGCTGGTCGCCCGCCCAGGTCGCACATTTTGGCCGCACCCACTTCGGACCTCTCGCCGGCCTCGCCCAGCAATATCTTTTCGCCTGGGAGCGCGCCGAAGCCCGCCGGGGTTCGGCCTAAGATTGGTCCTTCGCCGCCTTGCGGCGCAGCAGTCGCCACGGGAAGAAATACACCGCATAGACCACGGCATAGACGAGGAAGTTGTCCGCCTTGGCAAAGTGCGCTCCCGCAAAGAAAAAGATCAACAGGTGCATGCGCACCACGTTCCTGTAGGGGGCCATGAGTCCGCTGCCGTCGCCAAAGGTCTGCCGGGCCTTGCGCAGGGCGATCGCCTCGGCGGTCACCGCTCCGTCGTCCTTCACCGCCGGCGTTGACCGGAAACCCGCCCGCTCCGCGATGAAGGCGGCCGGCAGGAAAACCCAGTAGCGCTGCACGACCTCCGCATAGGTTTCCCAGCCGGGCCAGCCCCCGGAGGAAGCGCCCTCCCCCTGCACCGGGAAAAACGAGCTCAGGAAAACCGAGTGCCCGAAATGAAACCCGCCGAAGTGCACGGTGAAAAAGGCCAGCATGAACAACGCGCCGAACAGCAGCGCCCCGCCCACCACGGCCTTCCCCGCCGTGCGCCCCGGCGTTGCGTCCGCGGCGGCTTTGACGGCGAACTCCCGCAGCCCGCGCGTGATGGTCCACACAATCGTGGCATACCCCACCACCAGGCTCGACAGCCACAGGCTCCAGACCAGATCCGCCGTCTCCCAGCGCAGGAACCACGCGAGCCCCAGCCCGATGGCAAAGGCCAGCGCATCCCACCAGGCCTCGTTCCAGCGGGAAGTTGCAGCACTCATTCCGAACTTCTGTCCAGAAATGTGGTGTCGGACCGGTTCATTTCGCCCGCTGAATCAATTCCACCTCGTAACCTTCGGGCGCGTCGATGAAAGCAATCACCGAACCGCTGCCGGTTTTCGTCGGCCCGTCGCTCAGGGCATAACCCTTCGCCTTGATGGCCGCCTCATAGGCCGCCATGTCTTCGACTTCGAAGGCCAAATGCATCAAGTCCGGCTGCACCTGCACGGGCGGCGCGCCGGGCGGCATCTGGCAGATTTCGATTTCCTCGTCGCTGTTGGGCGTCGCGAGAAACGCGAGTTGCGCCCCACGCGGCGAGGTGTGCTGGCGCGTCAGCTTCAGCCCGAGGGCGTCCTGATAAAACTTCACGGTGCGCGCCAGATCGTTCACGCGCATGCGGGTGTGGAGGAGCTTTTTGACCATGGCGGCATATTGCCCGGTTGCAGACTCACCGCAATACAACTCAATCCTGCCCGCGGATAGCGCAGAAAGCGCAGATGACCAAACCTCCGATCCCTTCTGTCCAAAAATCCGCGGTCATCCGCGTGATCCGCGGAAAAATCCCGGCCCACCCGACTTCGGAATAGGTTCGAAAATCGGGATTCAAAAATCGAAAATCCCCCCATGTCCCTCGACCTCGCCGCCATCCGCGCCGCGCACGACCGCATCCGGCCGCACATCGTTCGCACCCCGGTGCTGACCAGCGGGGCGCTCGACGCCGCCACCGGCGGCACCCTCTTCTTCAAGTGCGAGAACCTCCAAAAAATCGGCGCCTTCAAGGCCCGTGGCGCTGCCAACGCCGTATTTTTGCTCACCGAGCCCGAGGCTGCCCGCGGCGTGGCCACCCACTCTTCCGGCAACCACGCCGCCGCCGTCGCGCGCGCCGCCCGGCTCCGCGGCATTCCCGCCTACATCGTGATGCCGACGAATTCCGCCAAATCCAAAATCCGCAATGTCGAGCGCGAGGGCGGCCGCATCACGTTCTGCGAACCCAACGACCGCGCCCGGCAGGAAGCCTGCGACCGCCTCATCGCCGCCACCGGCGCCGCGATGATCCATCCTTTCAACGATTATCGGGTCATGGCCGGCCAGGGCACGGCCGCCCTTGAACTGCTGGAGGACGTGCCCGATCTCGATCTTATCCTGTGCCCGGTCGGCGGCGGCGGCCTCCTCTGCGGCACCGCCGTTGCCGCCAAGGCCCTGCGCCCCGGCATCCGGGTTGTCGCCACCGAGCCGGCCGGCGCCGACGATGCCGCCCGCTCTTTCCGCGCCGGCCGCATCATTCCCGCCGAAAAGGTGGACACCATCGCCGACGGCCTGCGGACCACCGTCGGCCCGCTCAATTTCCCCCTGATCCGGAAGCATGTGGACGAGGTCGTGACCGTCTCCGAAGCCGGCATCGTCGCCGCCATGCGTCTGCTGTGGGAGGAATTGAAAATCCTCATCGAGCCCTCCTGCGCCGTGCCTTACGCCGCGATCCTGGAAAAACAGGTGAACGTCACCGGCCTGCGCACCGGCATCATCCTGACCGGCGGCAACGTGGATTTGGATGCCCTGCCGTGGGCGGCAAAGTCCGCGCGTTAGAGCGGTTAAAAAAATTGTGGCCATCGCACTGAGGCGCGGTAGCGCCGGTAGGGTCCGCTCTCCGAGCGGACCGCGGCCTGCCCGGATACACCGGAGGCGCACCAGGGCTCGCTCGCCTTTGGCGAGTCAGGCCCCAGCTGTCTGCGGCCATGATATTCTTTGAACTGCTCTAACGGGACTTATGATTGAAATGATGCCGGGTAGGCAGCCCGCTTGCGGGCGCTTTCCCGGCGCGCGCGCCAGCGCGCTGACCTACATCGATTGCATGAGTCCAGTCAGGCCTCTCCGCGGATAACCCAGATCAACGCAGATCGCCCGTCGGGAAATCCGCGCCTATCCGCGCCATCCGCGGGAAAATCACTGGCCTTCAGGGCAGCAGGTTTTCGCGGATGAACATCACCGTGGCGTAGAACTGGAAGTCGGCGTTGGCCTTCTTGCGGAAGCCGTGGCCCTCGTCCTTCGCCTCGAGATACCACACCGGGGAGCCGTTCTTGCGCACCGTCTCGACCATCTGGATCGCCTCGGTGCGCGGCACGCGCGGATCGTTGGCACCCTGCACGATGAAGAGCGGCTTGGTGATCTCCGCCGCGCGCGTGGTCGGCGAGATTTTCAGCAGGTGCGCGTGCATCTCCGGATCGCGCTCGTCGCCGTATTCCACGCGGCGCAGGTCGCGCCGGTAGTCCTCGGTGTTCTGCAGGAAGGTCACGAAATTGCTGATGCCCACCACGTCGAGCGCGCAGCGGATGCGGTCGTTGTAGTGGATGGCCGCGGCCAGCGTCATGTAGCCGCCGTAGCTGCCGCCGGTCACCATCACGCGGTCGGCGTCGAGCTCCGGCTGCTGCGCGATCCAGTCGAGCAGCGCGCCGATATCCTTCACCGAGTCCTCGCGCTTGAAGCCGTTGTCCAGCGTCACGAAGGTTTTGCCGAAGCCGGTCGAGCCGCGGACATTCGGGTAGATGATCGCGACGCCGAGTTCGTTGAGGTAGTAGTTGTTGCGCCCTTGAAAGCCGGGCCGCGACTGCGACTCGGGGCCGCCGTGGATGTTGATGATCACCGGACGCTTGCCCGTGAATTTCGCGTGCGGCCGGTAGTAGATGCCGGTGATTTCCAGCCCGTCGAAGCTGTTCCAGCGGATCAGCTCCGGCTCGCTCAACTCGCCGGCCACCAGCCCGCCCAGCTCGCTTTCGGTCCAGCGCACAACCGCACCCGTCTGCACATCGAGCACATGGACATCCGACGGCGAACGCGCGGAGTTCACGGTCACAGCCACGTGCCGGTTGTCCTTGTGCCACGAGACGGCACCGATCACGCCCACCGGCAGCCCGTCGAGCCGCCGGTAGGTGAAGTTCTCCAGCTCCATCAGGTAGAGCCGGCCGAGCCCGGCCTCGGAAACGTCGAACAACAGGTGCCGGCCATCCTCGGAAAGGGCGAAGCCCTCCACATCGGCCGCGATGTCGGTGGTCAGGTAGCGCGTCTGGCGCGTGGCGAGGTCGATGTAGGCCAGGCGCTTGAATTCAAAATTCTCGTCCGTGCTCACAAAGACGCCGCGTCCGTCCTTGGCGAAAGCCGCCCCGCCGTAGGCGATCCCGCGGTTGCTCCGCGGCGTGAACTCCGTCAGCGCTCCCGTCGCCACGTCGAGCAGCCACAGATGGCTCTCGTTGACGGATATGTATTCGAAGACCAGCAGCGTGCGGTCGTCGGGCGACCAGTCGCCGGCTCCCCAGCCGCCGCCCTTCACCTCCAGCAACAACCGGTCGGTGGCGGGATCGCGCGGATTCATCACATAGAGATCGCGGTCCGCGCCGTTGCGCCGCGTCGAGCCGTAGACGATGCGGTCGCCGGCCGTGCTCCAGCTCACGCCGCCGTTCTGGCTGCGCCCGCCGTCGGTCAGCAGCGTGTATTCGCCCGTGGCGAAGTCGTGGCGGTAGAGCTGGCGGAACTCCGAGCCGCCGGCATCCCAGCTGAAAAGGAAGAAGGCCGCGTCCACCGGATCGTAGCCCAACGAGCTGACCGGTTCCTCGAAGAACGTCAGTTGCCGGCGCATGCCCAGCGGGGCGGTCACGTGGTGGATTTGCGCGGTGTTGCCAAAACGCGTGCCGACGAGCATCTCCAGCTTCTCGGGATGCCAGCCGCCGAAGCCGGCCGAGCGTGCCTCGGTGTAGCGCTTGACGTCCTGCACCAGCGAAAGCGGCACCGCGGGAATGCCCTCGACCACGAGGTTCGCCCCCGGCCGGAGCACTTCGCCCTGCAACCCCGACGCCAGCAGTGCGGCGGCGGCCAACCAACGGAATGAATTACGCATTCCGCCAGTGGATGCACGCCTCAGGCGCTTCGCAAGCCGATAGCCCGCCGGCCGCTCCGACCGATGGCGGCGTGCTCCGCCTAACCCAGGTTATCGTCCTATCCATCCGCAAGTCATGCATGGCCGTGCCCTGCGAAGCTCCAACGGAGCGAAGCATGGTGCCCGGGAAAGGACTGGTTTCGCTGACGCGAAATCCCGCGGTGCGGGATCGGCGTTAACGCCGCCCCATCTCCGCTCGCTTGCGCTCACTCCGTCGAACCCAGGTTCTCGTCCTTTCCACCCGCAAATCATGCATGGCCGTGCCCTGCGAAGCTCCAACGGAGCGAAGCATGGTGCCCGGGAAAGGACTCGAACCTTCACGCCTTGCGGCACCGGCTTCTAAGACCGGCGTGTCTGCCATTCCACCACCCGGGCGGTTGAACTGCGGAGGGCAGAATGCGAATTTCGGAATGACCTGCGCAAGGCCTAAACCCGATCCGCCGTCCGTCTTCGCCCAGCCGCTGGCTCACACCGCCTCGCCCAGCCGGTCGCCCATCTTCGCGTAGGTTTCCACGCAGCGGGCGCTTTGTTCCACGAGGTCGGACTCGAAGCGGATACGGCCGCGCTGGAAGAGCGTGATCACGCAGGAGCCGCCGAACTTGAAGTAGCCCTTCTCCTCGCCCTTGGCCACCGGCCGGCCCGGCACATGGCTCTGCTCTATGCTCCCGACGTTGGTGGCGCCCACTTCAAGAATCGCCACGGTGCCGAAAGCCGGCGTCTCATGCAGCGTGAGCACGCGCTTGTTCTCCACGAGATAGCGGATGTTGCGTCGCAGCGCGATGGGGCTGACCGAGTAGAGCCAGCCGTTGATCAAGCGGGGCTCGCCCGGCGTGCCCGCCGCGGGAAAGTGGAACCGGTGGTAATCCACCGGACACAGCCGCGAGATGAGCATCGCGCCGCCGGCAAATTTTTCCGCCAGCGCCGCGTCGCCCAGCAGCTCGGCCAGGGTGAACTTCGCCCCTTTCACATAAAAACCTTCCGCCGCGTCCACGTCGGGAAACGCCAGGTGCCGGCCGTCCGCCGGGAGCACGGCCACGCGATCCCCGGCGGCGATCGGCCGCGCCTCCGGTTTGAGCGCCCGGTAGAAAAATTGATTGAAAGTGCGGTAGAGCAGCGGCGATTTCGCGAACTCGGTGGAGTCGAGATTGTAGTCGAGGACGAAGGGCAGGACCTTGGCCGCGCTGTAGCGGCGCGACATCCGCATGCCGTAATACGCCGAAAATAAACGCCGCCGCACGAGCAGCCACACGAAGGCTTCGCCCACCGGGTTTTCGTAGGCGAAGCGCAGCCACTTCTCCCCGTAAACCTGCTCGGTCTCAAGCTGGCGCGTGTAGCGGTTGTAAAACTGGATCGGTGCGGCGGGCATGAGCGCACAGGTTCACGCAAAGCCGCTGCGGCGCAAAGGAGAAAACGCCGGGCGGACCCTATCGGGCCCGCCCGGCGTTCGCGATGCCTTCACTGGAGCACCAGTTGCGCGGCCGTCATGCTCCTTTCGGTATGGACGCCATGCAGACGGTCGGTGAACCGGCGGGCTTCGCCGGACGAGACGTCCAGCAGCACGTGGTTCGGAAACCGGCCGTGCGGATTGCACCCGGGATTGAAGACCGTCGTCGCTCCCAGCGTGTCGTGCCAGCGTTCGGGCTCATGCACGTGGCCGCTGAAAACATAGGCCGGCTCCTGCCCGCGCACCGCCTCGGCCAGCAGCCGGTCCCCGCGGTCGAATCCCGCCACGGTGCGCGCGGTCCCCGTGCCCGCCGGCGGTGTATGCACGACCCAGTTGTCGGCCGCGGCGCTGCGCGGGTGCTGCGTGCAGGCGATCGGCGCGAAGGACCGGCCGTCATGCTCGAATACGGCGCCGTCTGGGTAAACCGGCGGCGGCAGGCCGCGCAGCCAGTAGGCCGGCTGCCAGCGGTAACGCGCGGCGTCCCACTCCAGGTCGTGGTTGCCGCTGCTCACCACCACGGGCACCGGGCTGGCCTGCAGCCAGGCACCCACCCACGCCATCTGGGCGGGCACATCGGGCAGGCGGTGATCAAGAAGATCGCCGCTGACAACAAGCACCTCGTGAGCGGGCGCCTGGTCGCGCAGCCAGTGAAACCACGGCTGGCGGAAATGAAGATCGGAAACGTGAAGCAGAGTCATGACGGAAGGAAGTTACGGGTTGGATCTGTCGCGGCCGCGCCACGGGCACGACCACACCGGCCTCTGCGCCGCCAGAAGCGGTGGCGAGGGCATCAACTCCCCGAAATCGCGGGGCACGGCGGAGCCGTGTCCTTCCGCCGACGCCGGACTTCAGCTTCGGCCGCGGGACACCGCTCCCCTTGCCCCGGACCGACTCCGGGGCTCATCATCATCGAAGATCAATGCGTGAATCATAGCTTGGGTGGATTGAGGTTATGAAGCGCCGCAGCGCTTTCCAAATATCATGGCGGACTGTAGGGCGGGATCGCTGATCCCGCCGGGTCAACGCCGGTTGGACCGGCTCAGGCCGAAGCCGGCGGCGTGACCTTGCGGATCAGCAGCTGGCGGGTGCCGCCCGGGGTGCGCCACGCGAACGTATCGCCTTCGGCGAAGCCGATCAGCCCCATGCCCAGGGGCGCGAGGATCGAAAGCCGGCCCGCGGCACCGTCGGCGTGCTCCGGATAGACAAGCGTGTAGGTGTCCACTTCGCCGCTCTCGCGGTCTTCGACCTCGACCGTCGAACCCATGGCCACGACGGTGCGCGGCAGGAGTTCGGGCGGCAGGACGTCGGCGCGCTCCAGTTCGGCGCGCAGCGGCTCCAACGTCGCGCGCAGGCGCGGCTGGGACTTGATCACCATGTCCACCAGCAGGCGCAGACGCTGATGGTCGGCGCTGGAAAGGCGGAGCACAGGAAGGGTGGTTTCGGTCATGGTATTCATGGCAAGGATGGGGTTTGGGTTCTGGGTTTCGGTTAAAAAGCGGACAAAGTCCGCGAAATGGGCAGGGCTAATCCGGAAAGCATTCCGGGGAAGATCGAGGCCCGTGCGACGGGACCACGCAAAGCGCGCGCGGTCGCCGGAAAAATTTCAGGGCGACCGCGTCAGGTGAGCACTTGTGCGCTCGGCAGCACTAGGTGCAGCGGTTTCACGTGACAAAGTGTGCGCACAAAATCCGGAAGCACAAGCCCGAAGGGGTGATACAGGCCGCGATAGTGTGGAAATTCGGCATTTCCTGCTAGCGCGCCGACCGCGGCGTGGGCGCAGCGGTTCCAGTGGCATCGTTCGCTCTTGCTGGGGACGCGGCGCCCACGCCGCGTCTTGGTTGCCAGGTTTCCCCTTCATCGCCACTCTCGGCCTATGCCCGAGCATCGCCGCCTGCCTCATTTGCAGCCGTTCGCCGGCCAGCCGGTCATTTTTTTGACGGTTGTGACTTTTGACCGGCGGGCCTGTCTGGCGGACCGGACAGTCCTCGCTACACTCGTCGCCATCTGGCAACGATCACCCACCCGAGACGGCTGGTTTGTTGGCGATTACATGCTGATGCCAGACCATGTGCACCTCTTCGCCCGCCCTGCGTTAGAAGCCAAACCACTCGCGCGATGGATGGAGACATGGAAGTCACTCAGCGCACGCCAGCTCAAAGCTTCAATCGGGCTCAAACCTCCGCTTTGGCAGCGGGATTACTTCGACCGGTTTCTGCGCTCGGCAGATAATTACGCCGAGAAGTGGAACTACGTCGCCATGAATTCCGTGCGCAAAGGACTGTGCGCTCTTCCAGAGGACTGGCCGTGGAGAGGGCGGCTGCATGATCTGTGCTTCTGAACCAATGACCGCGGCGAGGGCGCCGCGGCTCCAGTGGCATCGTTCGCCTTAGCTGGGGACGCGGCGCCCTCGCCGCGTCGCTTTATCGGAGCTCACTTCATCACCAGCGCGTCGTCCTTCACGGTGAACTTCACCTCGCTGCCCTCGGCGACTTCGCCGCCGATGAGCGCGCGGGCGAGCTTGGTCTCGATGTGGCGCTGGAGGAAACGCTTCAGCGGGCGCGCACCGAAGACGGGGTCGTAGCCCTTCTCGGCGGCCCACTCCTTCGCCTTCTTGTCGAGCGTCACGGTCACGCGGCGGTCGGCCAGGCGTTTGTTCAGGTCGGCCAGCAGCAGGTCCACGATGGTCGTGATTTCCTCCAGCGTGAGCGGCTTGAAGAGGATGGTCTCGTCGATGCGGTTGAGAAACTCCGGGCGGAACGACTTGCGCAGCTCCGCCATGACGCTCTCCCGCACGCTCTCGGGGATCGTGCTGCCGGTCACGCCGTCCAGCAGGAAGCGCGAGCCGAGGTTGGAGGTCATGATGATGACGGTGTTCTTGAAATCCACGGTGCGGCCCTGCGAGTCGGTGATGCGGCCGTCGTCGAGCACCTGCAGCAAGACGTTGAACACGTCGGGGTGCGCCTTTTCGATTTCATCGAAAAGGATCACGGCGTAGGGCTTGCGGCGGACGGCCTCGGTGAGCTGGCCGCCCTCGTCGTAGCCGACGTAGCCCGGGGGCGCGCCGATCATCCGCGCGACGCTGTGCTTCTCCATGTATTCCGACATGTCGATGCGCACCATCGCGGCCTCGGTGTCGAAGAGCGTCTCGGCCAGGGTCTTCGCCAGCTCGGTCTTGCCGACGCCGGTGGGCCCGAGGAACAGGAAGCTGCCAACGGGGCGGCGCGGGTCCTTGATGCCGCTGCGCGCGCGGAGGATCGCCTCGGTGACGAGCGAGACGGCCTCGTCCTGGCCGACGACGCGCCCGTGCAGCACGTCCTCCATCCGCAGGAGTTTTTCCTTCTCGCCCTCGACGAGCCGCGTGACGGGCACGCCGCTCCACTTCGAAACGACCTCGGCGATCTCCTCCTCGGAGACTTCCTCCTTGAAAAGCGTCGTGGTGCGGCCGGCCTTTTCCAGGGCCTTCAGCTCGGCTTCCAACTGGGGAATTTTGCCGTGGCGCAGCTCGGCGACCTTGTTGAGGTCGTAGGCGCGCTCGGCCTTCTCCATTTCGAGGCGCGCGGCCTCGAGCGACTCGCGCAGCCGGCGGGTTTTGTCCACGGAGGCCTTTTCCTTCTCCCAGTGGAGCTTGATCCCCTTGGCCTGCTCGCGGGCCTCGGCGAGCTCCTTGCGGAGCGCCTCCAGCCGGCGGGCGCTGGCGTCGTCCTTCTCCTTCGCGAGGGCGGTCTCCTCGATCTCGAGGCGCAGCACCTTGCGGGTGAGTTCGTCGAGCTCCTGCGGCATCGAGTCCATCTCGGTGCGGATCATCGCGCAGGCCTCGTCCACGAGGTCGATGGCCTTGTCGGGGAGGAAGCGGTCGCTGATGTAGCGGTGGGAAAGCGTGACGGCGCTCACGAGCGCGTTGTCCTGGATGCGCACGCCGTGGTGCAGCTCGAAACGCTCGCGCAGGCCGCGCAGGATGGAGATGGCGTCCTCGACGGTGGGCTGGTCCACGAGCACGGGCTGGAAGCGGCGCTCGAGCGCGGCGTCCTTCTCGATGTGCTTGCGGTATTCGTCGAGCGTGGTGGCGCCGATGCAGTGCAGCTCGCCGCGGGCCAGCATGGGCTTGAGCAGGTTGCCCGCGTCCATCGCGCCCTCGGTCTTGCCGGCGCCGACGATGGTGTGCAGCTCGTCGATGAAGAGGATGATGCGGCCCTCGGCGGTCTTCACTTCGTTGAGCACGGCCTTGAGCCGCTCCTCGAACTCGCCGCGGTATTTCGCGCCGGCCACGAGGGCGCCCATGTCGAGCGCGAAGATGGTGCGGTCCTTCAGCCCCTCGGGCACGTCGCCGCGCAGGATGCGCTGCGCGAGGCCCTCGACGATGGCGGTCTTGCCCACGCCGGGCTCGCCGATGAGCACGGGGTTGTTCTTGGTCTTGCGGGAAAGGATGCGGATGGTGCGGCGGATCTCCTCGTCGCGGCCGATGACGGGGTCCATCTTGCCCTTGCGCGCCTGCGCCACGAGGTCCACGCCGTATTTCTCCAGCGCCTGGTAGGTGGCCTCGGGATTGTCGGTCGTCACACGCTGGGAGCCGCGCATCTCCTTCAGCGCCTTGAGCACCTTGGCGCGGTCGAGCCCGAAGCTCTTGAAGAGTTTCTTCAACGCCTCCGGCTTGCCGGTCTCGAGCAGGCCGAGAAAGAGGTGCTCGACGGACACAAACTCGTCCTTGAGCGACTTGGCCTCGGCCTCGGCCTTGGTCAACGCCTCGTTGACGGCCTGGGTCACGTAAACCTTCGACGTGTCCACGCTGCCGGACACTTTGGGCAGCCGCTCGAGTTCGCGGTCCACCGCGAGCTGCACCGCGCTCGGCGTGATGGCCAGCTTGTCGAGCAGGCCGGGCACGATGCCTTTTTCCTGACCGAGGAGCGCGGACAGCAGGTGCCACGTGTCCACCTCGTTGTGCTGGAGGCGGCGGGCGGTCGCCTGCGCGTCGGTGACGGCCTGACGCGACATCTGGGTGAGTTGGTTGAAATCCATGATGCCATCCCCCCTTGCATACGGCGCGCCAAGGCCGCCGGCTGTCCTTCCCTCGGGAGCCCGTCCGGTCCGGTCCTCCCCTGTGCCAAACCGCCCATCCCCTTGTCCCAGCGCGGGACACTCTGGCGGAACGGGGTTGCCCCCGGCCGGCGCGTGCCCACGCTCCGCCAACCCATGGCCCAAGCCATCACCCCCGCCGCGCTCGTTTACACCCCACGCGAACCCCGGGCCATCGCCCATGCCGTCGCCGCCCTCAACCCCGCCGCCTGCCTGGCCGGCGGCGAGACGCTGCTCCGGCCCGGCGCCAGCCTCGTGCTCGACTTCGGCGAGGAACTCGTCGGCGTAATCGAACTCACGGCGGAGGCCGACGGCGCCACCACCGTCGAGCTCATCGAAGGCGAGGACCTGGAGGAGGCCCTGCTCACCCAAGACCCGTTCCCGCCGGACCACTGGTATCACCAGCCGCGCGATGTCCTGCACGTGCAACCCGGCCGCCAGACCCTGCGCAACCAAGGCCGCCGCGCCTTCCGCCACGTCAACGTCATCGTGCACGGCCCCGGCACGCTGCGGCTGAGCGGCGCGCGCGCGATCCTGGAGCACGCCCCGGTCGCCGACCGCGGGCATTTCCATTGCAGCGACCCGCTGCTCAACGATGCGTGGGCCATCAGCCGGCGCACGATGCGCCTGTGCATGCAGGGGTTCTACGAGGACGGCGTGAAACGCGACGGCATGCTCTGGATCGGCGACTACCGCGTGGAGTTTCTCTGCGCGTGGCCGCTCTTTGCCGACACCGCCCTCGCCCGCCGCAGCCTGGAAATGTTTGCGCAATGCCACCACGCCAACGGCAGCCTGTCCGCCGTCGCGCTCGCTGCAGGCGGACATCTTTACCCGCGCATTTCCTACCTCGGCGACCTCAGCACCCACGGCGGGCTGCACGAGTGGGTGCTCGACAACTACTGCGCGGACTTTGTGAGCGGCATCTGGGAATATGTGCTTCACACCGGCGATACCGCCCTCGCCCGTGAACTCGCGCCCGTGACCCGCGGCGTGCTCGACCATTTGGCCCGCGTGGACCTCGCCGCCGCCGTGCCCGGACGCACCTTCATCACCGACAACCAACCCGAGACCAAGGACTGGTGGGGCAGCCGCGCCGCCCTCGGCTACCAGCTCGCCGCGACCTTCGGCGATGCCGCGAAGCTCGCGGCCCATCTCGGTGATGCCGCCCTCGCCGCCCGATGCCGGACTTGGCGGGACGCCCGCCTGCAGGAAACCGCGGAGAAATTCGGCAACCCCGCGCAGGCCGCCTTGCGCGACGACCTGCCGGCCGATGCCACGCGCAGCTGGCATGCCCACGCCGCGGCTTTTCTTGCCGGTGCGCTGGATCCGGCGCAGTTGCGGGCGGTTTATCCGCGCTTGCAATCGGACCCGGCCGTGCGGCGACCGATGGCCGGTTTCATGGAATTTTACCTGCTGCAGGCCTGGCTCGGCGCCGGGCTTGTGCGCGAGGCGCTCGACGAAATGCGTTCCTACTACGGCCAGATGCTGCGCAGCGGTGCGACCACCACCTGGGAACTTGTGGACCGCCGCGAACCCGGCATCGACCACATCCAGCCCGCCGGTCGCAGCCACTGCCACGGCTGGTCCGCCGGCCCGGCCCATCTTCTGCCCGCCCACATTCTCGGGCTCACGCCGACCTCGCCCGGCTACCGCACCGTGGACCTCCGCCCCGCGCTCGGCGATCTCAGCGCAGCCGAAGGCATCGTGCCCACGCCGCAGGGTGACATCCGCATCAAACTGCAAAACGGCCTGCGCGGCGAAGTCGTGCTGCCGGCCGGCATCACCGCCACGCTGCACCTGCCGGGCCGGCCCGCCACGACCTTGGCCGGCGGTCGGACCCACGTGTTCGGGTAACCCGGAGCAAACTCAGGCGCGGGCCGCCTGCTGCTCGCGCCACGCCTGCAAGACCTCGGCCTCGCGCTCCGCGCTCAACCCGGCGCGCAGCTTGGTGCGGCGCGCCTCCGGCAAAGTGTTGAACCACGCCAAGGTGTCTGCCGCGGTCGCCGCCAGCGGACGGAAGGTGAGCCCGGCCTCGCGGGCGCGGGCGTTGCTGAGGCGGGCGAAGCCGGCATAGGCGCCCTGCGCCGGCACCCACACGGGCAGGTCGCTCCACGGTGCCACACGTTGCGCCCGCAGAAAATCCACCGGCACCGCCGTGAAGCGCGCATCCGCGCCGACGGCAGAGCGGATGGTCTCCAGCATCGGCGCCACCGTAAGTTCGTGCTCCGGCCCCATGGCGTTGAACACATCCAACGCCCGTTGCTCGGCCACGCGGATCGTCCACTCCGCGAGGTCGCGTGCGTCGATGAACTGCACCGGATCGGTGCCATCGCCGGGCAGCAGCACTTCGCCGCCCCGCGCGATCCGCACCGGCCAGTAGGTGAAACGGTCGGTCTCGTCGCCCGGCCCCACGATCAGGCCCGGCCGGATCACGGTCGTGATGTCCGGGAACTGCCGCGCCGCCTCCGCCTCGCAGGCGGCCTTGAGCGGACCGTAAAGCCCCATGTCGGCCTGCAGGCTCGCCCGCGTCTCCGCCATGACCTCGCGGCCGCGGTAAACGGCGAGCGACCCGCCTTCATCCATGCCGGGCCGGCTGGTGTCGGCGTAAACCGACAGCGTGGAAATAAAAACATAATGCCCGATGCGGCCGCGCAACGCGACCCCGGCATCACGCACCCAGAACGGGACCGAGGTGGGATTGTCGATGCACACATCCCACTCGCGGCCGGCCAGCGAGGCCAGATCGCCGGTGTCGCGGTCACCGGTGAGTTCCTCGACCTCGCCAGGCCAGTCCTGCGGCCGGCGGCCGCGGTTGAACAGCGTGACCCGGTGGCCGCGGGCCAGCGCATAGCGCACCTGATGCGGTCCGGTGAAACCGGTGCCGCCGAGGATGAGGATCCGCAACGGGCGCGCCGCAGGCGCGGCGGGGATTTGGGCGCGGCCGGTCATGAGGGCGACACTGGCGAGCGCGCCGAGTTTTAGCAAATCGCGTCGGGTCATAACCGAGCACTATGACGCGTCTTTCCGCCCGCCAAGCCGTCTGCGACGAATGGTTGCCAGCCCGGGACAGGCGGCAAAACCACCGTTCAAGCCCCGAGCGGGCGCAGCGCTTCCGGTTTGAAACTAAACCCCCAGCCCGGCCGCTGCGAGGGGTAGGCAAAGCCGCCCTCGATGCGCAGCGGGTGGTCGATGATCCCGTCCACCCAGTCGAACGACTCCACGCCGTAGGCGTCCGCGATGGTGCAGGCCAGCGGCGCGTCGTATTCCTTGTAGTAGTGGGGCAGCACCGGCAGGCCGTGCGTGCTCGCCAGCGCCGCCGAGTCGAGCCAGCCCTCGACGCCGCCGAGCCGCAGGATGTCGGGCTGCCAGAGATCGAGCGCCTTGCGCCCGGCCAGCGCGCGCAGCGCCACGAAGTCGAACTCCCGCTCGCCCATCGCCAGCTTGATGCCGGCGCGCGTCTTCAACTGCGCATAGCCGTCGAAATCCGTGTGCTCCAGCGGCTCCTCAAACCAGTCGATGCCGTGCGCCCGCGCCTGCTCCGCCAGCGCCAGCGCGCGCGGCAGGTCGAGCCCCTGGTTGGCGTCGATCATGATGCGCACTTCCGGCCCCACGGCCGCGCGCACCAAAGCGATGCGGTGCAGGTCGCGTTCGATGCCCTCGCGCGCGCCGACCTTCAGCTTCACCGCGCGGAAACCGCGCCGCACATAACCCGTGACTTCGGCCAGCAGCTCGTCGTCGCCGTAGGACAACCAGCCGCCGCTGCCATAAACCGGCACCCGCGCGGCCTTGGGACCCTCGCCCACCAGTTGCCACACCGGTTTTCCGGCCTGCC
Source organism: Opitutaceae bacterium (assembly GCA_026125215.1). Classification (GTDB taxonomy): domain Bacteria; phylum Verrucomicrobiota; class Verrucomicrobiia; order Opitutales; family Opitutaceae; genus UBA2377. The sequence goes on along the minus strand of JAHCLN010000001.1, from coordinate 5,415 downwards.
GGCCGCGTGCATCCCACATCGCAAGGTTCACGATCCCCCGCGCCCAGCGCAGCAGCCCCACCGCGCCGAAATACTCGAATTCCCGGTCGCATTTGCGGTCGAAGCCCCGCGTGTCCTCCGCCTCGTGACCGATCGCCAGCGCCCGCACGTCGGCCAGCGCCCCGCGAATCGCCGCCGGGTTAAAGTGAAAGGCCAGCAAATACCCTTCGCCCGTCGTGCCGTCGGCCAGCGTCACCCGCGTGACCACAAAGTTGATCGCCGGGATCGCATGCGTCGCATCGGCAATGGGCCGCGAGAGCGGCGACTCGGCCTCAAAGAAATCAACCCGGGTGATGCGGTTGGCGCTCATGCGGCCGGATTGGCATCCCGAAGGCCCTGCCGGGCAAACCAAAACAAATCAGATCCAAACGATAGCGATCAGAGCGCCCGCCCAAAGGTTTCCACATCCACGCCGGCCTGTTCAATCAGTCCGCGCAGGGTGCCCGGTTTGATCGGCTTGTGCATGGGAACAACCACGGTCCGGCTGTCCTTGCGGAGGATGACATGCGATCCGGTTTGCCGACGCCTTTCGAAGCCAAGTCGGAGCAGAGCCTGCACCGCTTCCGGCCCCGAAACATCCCGCGGGGTCTTCACGCAACCGCAAACACCGGATCTTGCTCGAAATGAAGGCGGATCTTTGCCGGAACCTCGCCCGCATCAAAATATCCGGTTACGGCGTCAGAAACCATGCTCTGAAGCTCGGCAAGCGTGTCACCCTGTGTGGTGATGCCGCCGCCGCGAGGATCATCCCACCGGGCCACAAAGCCGCCGGTCTCGGTGCAGGATTTGACTCGGAAGACAATTTCCACCGGCCGGAATCAAGTCCAACTGTCACCAAGCGTCAACCCTCATGCAGGGGATGGAATTTGGTGCAGGTCCGACCCATCAAGATGGTGGACGCTACTGGACTCGAACCAGTGACCCCGTGCGTGTGAAGCACGTGCTCTAACCAACTGAGCTAAGCGTCCGACAGGGAGGGAGGGTTAAGCCACAACCCCCGGGGAAAATCCACCACAATTTTTGGCCTCACACCTCTAATTTCCAAACAGCGTAACCGGCGAATTTTGGAGAGGCTGGCCCGGAACAGGACGTAACGGGAACCAATCCATCCGCTAACGCTGCGAAACCATTTCAGGCTATCTCCGCGAGCGCTGCCGGGGCATCGGCATCCGGGGCGTCAGCCTGCACAGCTACCGCTACACCTGGACCGAACGGGCCAAAACCACCGGCTAAGGAAGCGCGCTCATCCGCGCGGGCCTCATCTCTTTTTTCCTCCGCGAGATGCTTGCTGCAACCGAATTCCAACAGCGAAGCCAGCGGACAGCGGCACGGTTGCCGAAAAGCCGGCACCTATTTCCGGGTGTAATCAGCCTTTCCCCGGTGGGTGATTCATCCTAGATACCAAGACATGTCCGCCCTGAGCAAATACCCGATTCTGCTAGAGGTTCTGCGCAATGCACGCGCGGAGCCGAGGACCGAACCGGAATCCACAAAGCTCAAACGGGTGGATTGGGAGAACGAATTGGCGTCGGTTGTTACCGATAAAGCGGCGATTGCTGAGATATTGAAGAACTACGCGCCGGCAACCAGCGAAGAATTCTGGGGATGGCTGGTTTCGGTCCAGCTATGCGGCGGTTTCATAAAAGCGGTAAAATCGCTGACTCGCACCGTCACTGCCAGCCATGTGCAGGGTCTCGAACCGACGGCACGCCAGACCCTGTTAAGAGGGCTGAACGACCGTAAGGCATCATGGTTTTTCAATGCCCCACAATGGCTGACACCGGAGTTGATTGCCGGATATTTCCCAGTCGATTTTATCGCAAATTGGGTGGTGTCGCGCCACGCCGCCTATGGCGAAGACCGTGCGGTCGGAGAACTATTCGGGCTTCTGCACAAGCTGGGCGAGAAGACCCCAGAATTTGCCTTCGACCTAGCGCGGATGCCAGCATTCGCGCGCGAACATGACAATCGAGTCTTTCAAATCGCACTACTGGGTTCCTTGCGCTTCCGCAGCGATTTGTCGGCCAAGGTAAATGACCAACTTGCTCCGTTGCTGGAAGAGATGCGCACAAGTCCGTCGCCCGTGGAGCGTGCCCATTACTGGCGCACCATGAACCGTTCTTTGGAACTCGGTCGGCTGCCAGATGCCGAACTCGACAATGCCTTGGCGGCCACCGCCCGATCACCCGAGGAGTATGACGTTGGCTTCCAACTTGCGGTTAACGGTGCGCGGGAGCCCACACCGAAAGCGCAAACGATCCGTCTCCTAAGGTGGCTTGCCGAACAGTTTACCCAGCCCGCGCGACAACCCATGCATCAATACAACACTGCCAGCGCGGTGTGGTTGGCCGTTGAGCATGTGACGCCGGAAGAAGTCGGATTTGATCCGCTGGATCTACTGCTAAAACTCCAACCCATTGACCCGACCCACGCTGGAATCTGGCAACAGATCGAAACGGCGCTTTACCCTGTTTCACACCACCAAGTGGCCCGCCTTCACCGGGTGCTGGGGTTGCTCGCACGTGATCATTGGAATGCGATGCAAAAAGCGCTCGATCACAACGGGCCGCTTTACGGCGTAATGGTTCGCTTGAGCGAAAACCGGGAAGAAACGGCCGCCTTCGCAGCCAAATTAGTCGCATCGTCACACCCCGGCGAACGGCGCTTTGGCTTTTTCTTGATCGAGGACCTGCAATTACCGGGGCCCAAAGAGCCCGGCACCACCTTCACGGCAGAGGAGTTCACGATCTGGCTGGCGGAATTCCGCCTCAATATCGTTTACAAGACGGTTGCCCAGCAGTTGCTGAACGCGGCAGCGCGGATCGACCCGTCCCATGAAGCCATGGTTCATGCCTTTCAAAAGGAGGTCCTCTATCAGTGCAAAAACCTTCCCGGACTCTGCCTAGCCCAACTCAAGGAAAGGGGTGGCGTATTTCCTGTGCTCGCCAAGTCGATACAGGAGGCGGACGATTATTTCGCGGCGCTGACCAAACTTGATAAGAGTCCTATTAAAGCCATGCGCATTCCGGGACTTTGGCGGGCCGTTCGCCGCAAGCGCGTGCGTGATCGGGAAAAGATGGAAGAGGATGCCGCGAAATACAGCGTGTTCGCTCAGTTTGCTAAAAAATCCTATCTCCTCTACGGTAGTCGGTGGGCCACGTTCAACGGCGGGGTCCTAAGCAATGCCGGACCTTTGCAGACATCTACCATCGCGACAGAATTTCCACGAAAAGTGTTTATCGACCCGGAAGGCTACCGCGCCATCCGGCTGTTCGCACAGGCGGAGCTGAAGCGATTGGAGAAAACCGAGGGGGCAGGCGAATGACGGACGATTCGATAAAAACCTTCCTGCGGCAATACGTCGCATCGCTCAAAGAGGAGACGCGGCGCATCAAGGAGGTTAACCACTACGGTTTCGACCACCTGATCGAGCAGCTCGGCCGGCAAGAGGATTGGATTCTGCACCGCGCGCCTTCCCATCCGCCGGCTACCAGCGAGGATTTGCCGCAGCCGAAAAAGGAGGCGGAGCATGGCGTGGATTACGCCTTCCTCACCCGCGATCAAAAGGAGCTAATCATCTTTGTCCTGAAGGACGAAAAGCTCACCTATCATAACTTCGACCACGAGAATTTCCGAACCGACCTGAGCCGGGCGGCATCGCCGAATCTAACGGACCCGGTTCTTGCTGGAGTGAACACGGTGCGCGTGATTCTCGCTTACAACAAGGACGAGGAGGAGGAGGGTTTGGAGGAATATAACAACCACATCGCCAAGTTGGGCACCAAAATTGGCGATGCCGTGGCGCTGAAGTTCGAGCGCTGGAACCTCGATCATTTGGTCGATGTGTTCCACCGGAAGATTTTCAATCCGTCGCTCCTGCCATCGAATTTCTTCCGGAAGTTCACCTACATCTGTCTACAGGTGGAGGACTTTTCCCATGGCTCAGCCCAGTGGGAGGAAGTGTTGATTCCCGATTGGCAGGAATTCCTGCAATTGGTTTTGGCCGAACCGTCGAAGCGGTCGGTTTGGATGGTCGCGGTCGCTATGGCGATTGTTGCCAAGGACGCGAAGAAGGAGCCCGCTTTCGAGACAGGCTGGATCGACCTGGTCGAATGGGCCGTTCTTGCCTTGTGGGACGCAGCTCTCCGCAGTGCAGATAAGCATGTCGCAGGTGCGGTGCTCGAAATTTGGATGACGGTCTATGTCGGGGAACTAGAGCGATTCTACACGGCGCATGGGCCGTCGTTGGGGGTTGAGGATAGCTTGTCGTTGGCCATGGACCCCTCCTTTGAACCGGCAGCCGAAAGCTACCTCGCATATTGGCATCTGGCTCGACTCGGGTTACTCTGGCAGAGCGCTGCAGTGCTTTGCCCGGCCGAAGGCAAGCCCGAGCACGCGCTTTTCGTGAAGGAGATGGCCAAAATCATCGACTGGATCATCGGCCTCCAGCGGGCGAACGCAGCCGCATGGCGGCCGACGATGGATTCCCATCACATCGAGCTGTTTCTCGTTTGGGCAGCCCTTGTTGGCGCGGACCGTCAGGACGAAATCTACGCTTGGCTCGATAACCTCTCGAAACGTCTCGCTCTTCGGCGCCGGGACGCCGGGCCCTTGCGGGTGCTTTCCACCGAGAATACCTGGGAGTCCGTGTTTGAAACGATTGTCGAAGGGACGCCGCAGACTAAGTCCTACGGCCGGACTTCATATCTGTTCCTCATGCTCGAAGAGATGTGCTTGTTGTTCGGCAATCCGGTTCGAGACCAATTGCTCGATTCCATCCACAACCACCTGGCGCTGGGCGTGAACTCGAAGGGCGAGTCACTTGAATACGAGGAGGACGTTGAACTCGCCAGTTGGGCGCCACCAGTGGGCTGGGAAAGGCTTCTGCTTGAAGGAAAGCTATTCGAGCAGGACGACAGCGGCATTTGCATCACGACCGGGAATTTCGTGCGCTATCCCAACCAGAAAGAGGTGGGCTTGGCCGACTGCTTGGTCGATTTCATCAAACAGTCGCGCGAGAAATACCCCCTGCGGCGGGAGACGCCCCTGCCGCTGCCTGTGCTTTTTCTCGCCTGCGTCAAACACCGTTGTCCCATTCCACCAGAATTCTGGAGAGCGCCTATCTTTGGACCTATGCCCGAAAAACCCGACAATCCGCCGCCTCCGGTAGCGGGACCGAACAACTCACCAGCCACGCCAGCCGCTTAAGTGAGCATCGCTGGTCTTGTTGGGAGCGCTCAATATTCGTCCCCGCGCGGCACGTCCCAACTCGATCCAGGCGCGGTCGTGCGGCAGCCCAAAAGCCATGATGTAACGCATCATTAGCGACAGACTGAAGGCACGAGCGGGGGGACTCACGTGCCGCCGCTATATTGT